>NZ_JBHWFF010000017.1:0-14303 GCF_042733785.1 Streptomyces sp. NPDC059695
GGGGGGGACCCCCCCCCCCCCCCCCGCGCCTCCGCCGCGCGCGGGCGTCGGGGGCGGGCCCCGGTCCCGCCCCCCCCCCCCTCCAGCAGCGCCTTCAGCGGCGTCGCCCGCCGCCGTGCGTCCCGCACCGTCAGGGGCAGCGGGTCCCAGCCCGCCAGGCGGCCCAGGGACACCACCGGGGGGTGCACCGGCGAGACGGACATGATGTCGGCCGGCGGGCCCAGCACCGCGTCCGGCAGGAGGAGGACCTGGTCCGCGTACTGGACCACCCGCTCCAGGCGGTGCTCCGCCAGGAGGACCGTCGTGCCCAGGTCGTGCACCAGGCGCTGCAGCACCGCGAGGACGTCCTCCGCCGCCGACGGGTCCAGCGCGGAGGTCGGCTCGTCGAGGACGAGGACCTTCGGGTGAGGGGTGAGGACGGAGCCGATCGCGACCCGCTGGCGCTGGCCGCCCGAGAGCGTCGCGAGGGGCCGGTCCCGCAGCTCCGCCAGGCCCAGCAGGTCCAGGGTCTCCTCCACCCGGCGCCGCATGACGCCGGGCGCGAGCCCGAGGGACTCCATTCCGTAGGCGAGCTCGTCCTCGACCGTGTCGGTGACGAAGTGCGCCGACGGGTCCTGGCCCACCGTGCCCACCAGGTCCGCGAGCTCGCGCGGCGGATGCGTGCGGGTGTCGCGGCCGTCGACGGTCACCCGCCCGGTCAGCGTGCCGCCCGTGAAGTGCGGGACCAGGCCCGAGACCGCGCCCAGGAGGGTCGACTTGCCGACGCCCGAGGGGCCCACCAGGAGGACCAGCTCTCCCTCGGGGATCGTGAGGTCCACGTTCCGGAGGGTCGGCGCGGTGTCCTCGTCGTACCTCATCGAGACGTTCTCGAAGCGGATCACACGTTCTCCTTGGGAACAGGGGCCACGAACGCCGGGACCAGGCCCACCAGCACCGACACCGCCGGCCACAGCGGCAGCTCCGGCGCCTCCAGCGGGACGACCCCGGGGTGCAGCGCCTCCGGGGCGTAGGCGTTCGCCCAGATCATGAGGACGGCGACCGCCACCCCGGACCCGGCGACCAGCCAGGCCCGCGCGCCCCAGCGGTCGGGCCGGTAGCGCGTACGGACCGTCCGGCGTCCACCGAGCCGGAGCCCGGCCATCGCGGCGAGCAGCCCGGCGCCGAGCAGCGGGAGTCCGTACCCCGCGCCCTCCGCCGCGAGCAGCCCGTACGAGCCCGCGCAGACGCCCAGGAGTCCGCCCAGGGTCAGCACGTTCGTGGTGCGGCGCACCGCCGCCGGGACCCGGGCCGTGCGCCCGTACCCGCGCGCGTCCATCGACGCCGCCACCGCGATCGACCGCTCCAGGGCGCCCTCCAGGACCGGCAGGCCGATCTGGAGCACCGCCCGGACCCCGCCGGTGGGCCGGCCGCGCAGCCGGCGGGCGGTCCGCAGCCGGACCACGTCGGCGACCATGTTCGGCGCGAAGGTCATCGCGACGACGACGGCGACCCCCGCCTCGTACAGCGCCCCGGGCAGTGACTTCAGCAGCCGCGCGGGGTTGGCCAGCGCGTTCGCGGCGCCCACACAGATCAGCAGGGTCGCCAGCTTGGCGCCGTCGTACAGCGCGAACACCAGCTGCTCGGCCGTCACCCGGCCCCCGATCCGTACCCCCTGCGCCCAGTCCGGCAGCGGCACCTCGGGCAGCGTGAACAGCTCGTGCTCGCCGGGGATCGGGGAGCCGAGCAGAAGGGAGAAGACGACCCGCAGTCCGACGACGAACAGGCCCAGCTTCACGAACGCGCCGTACGAGCGGGCCCAGGGTGCGTCCGTGCGCCGGGCCGCCACCACGTAACCGGCCACGCCGACGAGCAGCCCGAGCAGCAGCGGGTTGGTCGTCCGGGAGGCGGCGACGGCGAGCCCGAGGGCCCACAGCCACCACGCGCCCGCGTGCAGGGCGTTGGCCCGGCTCGCTTCGGGGGCCGTGAAGAGGCCCCGGGCCGACGCCGACGAGCCCCGGGCCGACGCGGCCGAGGCACTGCGGGGCGATGTCGACGCGCCACGGATCGACGCGGCCGACGCGCCACGGATCGACGCGGCCGACGCGCCACGGATCGACGCGGCCGACGCGTCGCGGGGCGACGTCGACGCGCCGAGGCCCGGCGCCGAGCCGCTGTCGCCCGACGTCGGCGACCCGTCACGGACCGTACTCATCCGCGTCGGCGGGCCTTCCAGACGGCCGCCCCGCCGAGGGCCAGGACCGCCGCCCCGCCCGCGAGCACGCCGACGGACGGGCCGTCGCTCCCGCCGGATTCCCGCGCGGCCGCCGGCGCCGGGGTCTTCCCGGCCTCCCCGGCGTCCCCGCCCGCCTCGACCTGCTCGCCGCAGCCCCGCGCCGGGTATCCCGCGATCCCGCACAGCATCGCCGCGCCGTCGTACCGCAGCGGCTTCGCCACCGCGGCCAGCGCCTCCGCGCCGGTCGCGTCCTCACGGACCTCCGCGCAGCCGGCCTTGATCGGCTTCTCCGGCGGGGTCTCGCCGGGGGGTGCGTCGGCGGGGCCGCCGAAGTCGATGACGACCGCGATCCGCTTGGTGCCGTCCGTCTTCTCCACGCCCTCGCAGATCCCGGCGAAATCGGGGGCCGCGGAGGGCCGTGTCGAGTCGGCCGTGTCGTTGCTGATCGCGAAGCGGAAGCCGAGGGCGTCGCCGTCGGCGGGCCGGGCGGTCGCCGGACCCTGTGTGGCGTACGCCCAGGGCCTCCCGCCGTCGCTCTCCCAGAACGACCAGTAGCGGTAGCCGGCGGCCTGCGCCGGGGCCGCGGCGACGCCGGTCAGCGTGAGGAGCGCCCCGGCCGTCGCGACCGCGGCCCGCGTCCGTCCGCTCACTTCCTGCGGCCGCTCACGAGGAAGCCGATGCCGACGCCGACGACCGTGCCGATGCCGATGATCCACCAGATGTCGAAGCCGGAGTCCTCGTCGTCGCTGGTGGAGGAGGCGGAGGTGTCCGGGGTCTTCGGCGCGGGGCCGGTGGCGTTGAGCTGCTCGACCAGGTCCACCGCGCCGAACTCGCGCGGGTCGGTCTCCGTCGCGCGCGCCGCCAGGATCAGCTGCGCGTACGCGGCCGGGCCGCCCTCCTTCGCCCAGGCGGCGGAGTTCTTCTCCAGCCAGGTCAGGGCGGGCTCGGCCTGCTTCGCGGCACCGGACGCGGCGAGCGCGACGACGGCGTCGGCGGTGTTGCCGATGTCGGGCTGCTCGGTGGTGTCGGTGGCGCCGGGCATGGGCGGCAGGGTCAGGTGGCCGGTCTTCGCGAGGGCCTTCGCCAGGTAGGAGGCGCCGTTCAGGGCGGCCCGCTCGACGGTCGGCTTCGTCAGGTCGGTGCAGGCCGGCGGCTGGTCGGGGGAGGCCTTGGTGGCGACGACGCTCTTGCCGAGCGCGGCGAGCGTGGCCGCGGCGGTGGCGTCGGCGTTGGCGAGGAGCTTGCCGGTCTTGTCCGGCTGGTACGCGAACGCTCCCGCGCCGTCCTTGTCCGAGCAGGGCAGGGCGAAGGAGAGCAGGGCGTCGTACGGGGTGCGGCCCTCGGGGGAGGTGAACGAACCGGGCCGGACGCCGATCGCGGCGAGCGCGCCGACGACGACCGAGGTGGAGTTGGCGTCGCTCGCGCCGCCCGCGCCGTAGCCCCAGCCGCCGTCCTTGTTCTGCACGGTCCGCAGCCAGCCGGAGCCGGCGTCGACGGCCTTGTCGATCGCCTCGGGGGAGGCGGCCTGGCGGCGCACGGCACGCAGTGCCTGGACGGCGACGGCGGTGGCGTTGGTGTCCCGCATCGTCTTCGCGTCGCAGGGCTTCGACGGGTCCGCGCGGTACGAGGCGAACGAGCCGTCGCCGCACTGCTGGCCCAGGAGCCAGTCCACGGCCTGGTCGGCGGGCTGGTAGCCGGCGCTGCGCTGGGCGAGGAAGGCGAGCGACTGCCGCCAGACGCCGTCGTACTGCGGGTCCTTCGTGCCGTACAGGCCGGACGGGAGCGTGCCGGTCGAGGGGGTCGGGGACGGCGCGGCGGCGGCCGGGACGGCTGCTGCGGTGCCGAGCACGACTGCGGCGGCGGCGAGCGCGGCGGCGCCGCGGCGGACGGTGTTCATGGGGCCCTCTCCTGCGGCCGGGCACCGGCACGCCACGGGGGCACCAGGCTCCGGCTCCGTATTCCTCGACGGTGCCGGCGTTCACGTCCCGGACGGGGCATTCCGACTCGCCGGTCCTTGGGGGCGCGGCTCACGGTTGCGGGTCAGTGCCGGATTCGCACCGGCTTCCCCCCGTACGGGCATGATGACGACGGGCCCACTCTACCGGCCCGTAGGGCGGGTGACCCGGGGGTGCGAGGCGCCTCACACGACGGCGCGACGGGGTCCGGACGCCGCCCCTCACACCGCCGCGTACGTGACCGGATCGGTGCCCGGCACCGGCTCGGCGCGGCCCAGCTTCACCAGGCGGCGCAGGTGCGCCTCGGCCTCGCTGACGGCGATGTTGCGGGAGCCGTAGGGGATCTGGTCCCAGGGACGGTTCCACTCCATGCGCTCGGCGAGCTGCCACGGGGTGAGCGGGACGGCGAGGAGGCCGAGGAGGCCGGTGAGGCGCTCCTCGTGGTGGTCGAGGAGCTCGCGGACCCGGCCGGCGGCGTCGGTGAAGGCGTACTGGTGGGCGGGGAGGACCTCGGCGACGCCGAGGCGGCCGATCCGTTCGAGGGAGTCGAGGTAGTCGCCGAGGGGGTCGGCCCCGGTGGCGTCGTCGGGGTCCTCGTACAGCCCGATGTGCGGGGAGATCCCGGGCAGCAGGTGGTCGCCGGAGAAGAGCCGGCCGTGGCCGGGGAGCCGGGAGGGGTGCTCCTCCTCCAGGTGGAGGCAGACGTGCCCGGGGGTGTGGCCGGGCGTCCAGACGGCGCGGAGCCGCCGGCCGGCCAGGTCGAGGAGTTCGCCGGGGACGATCTCGCGGTCGGGGAGGGCCGAGCGGAGACCGGGCAGGGTCCGCATCCGGCCGGAGGCGCGGGCGGCGCGCAGCGGGGCGATGTGGTCCTCGGGGGCGCCGACGGTGGCGAGCTTGCGGGCGAGGTAGTCGAACCAGGTGCCCGGTTCGGCCTCGCGGGTGCGGCGGACGACGGCCGCGTCGGCGGCGTGCATGGCGATCCAGGCGCCGGACTCCTCGCGCACCCGGCCGGAGAGGCCGTGGTGGTCGGGGTGGTGGTGGGTGATGACGACGCCGTGGATCTCGCGGACGGAGAGGCCGAGGGCGGTGAGCCCGTCGGTGAGTTCGGCCCACGAGGCGGGGTCGTCCCAGCCGGTGTCGACGAGGACCGGACCGCGGCCGGTGTCGAGGACGTGGACCAGGGTGTGTCCCAGCGGGTTGTCGGGAATGGGCACCCGCAGGGACCAGACGCCTCCGCCGTGCTCGGTCACCTGGGTCATGAGCGTCCTCGTCTCTGTGCGCCGGTACGGCCACGGCCCACCTTAACGAGAACTGACTGTTCGTCAGAAGAGTCTGTGAAGCGCAGACTTCCCCCGCCCGTGACCTGCTTCCCCCGTCGCGGGGTCCGCGCGGCCCGTCCGGGGCGGGCGGACCCGGTGTCCCTCGGGCGCGGGACGGCCCTCGGGTGGCGCGGCGGCACGGCGATGGCCCCCGCCAGGGGTAAAGCTGCTGGTGGGGGCCGGTTCGGTCGGACGTCTGGCCAAGTATAACTAGAACTGGTATCAGTTCTGAAGCACCGTCAGGAAACATCGCCGGGAACATCCCCCGTCACGTTCATCTCCTCGGGAGGCAGCGGTCATGACCGAGCTTGTGGAGCACGGAAAGCTGTTCATCGGCGGGGAGTTGACCGACCCGCTCGGTGACGGGGTCATCGAGGTGATCTCGCCCCACACCGAGCAGGTCATCGGCCGCGTCCCGCACGCCGCCCCCGCCGACGTGGACCGGGCCGTGGCCGCCGCCCGCCGGGCGTTCGACGAAGGGCCCTGGCCCCGGATGACGGTCGAGGAGCGGATCGCCGTCGTCAGCCGCATCAAGGACGCGATCGCCGTCCGGTACGAGGAGATCGCCCGCTCCATCAGCGCGCAGAACGGCTCCCCCTACTCCTGGTCGGTCCTCGCCCAGGCCCTCGGCGCGATGATGGTCTGGGACGCGGCGATCACCGTCGCCCGGGACTTCCGGTACGAGGAGCGGCGCGGCGGGGTGCTCGGACCGCTCCTCGTGCGGCGCGAGCCGGTCGGTGTCGTCGCGGCCGTCGTCCCGTGGAACGTGCCGCAGTTCACCGCCGCCGCCAAGCTCGGGCCCGCGCTGCTCGCGGGCTGCACGGTGATCCTCAAGCCCTCGCCGGAGTCGCCCCTCGACTCGTACATCCTCGGCGAGATCGCTGCGGAGGCCGGGCTCCCGGAGGGGGTGCTGTCGATCCTCCCCGCCGACCGCGAGGTCAGCGAGTACCTCGTCGGCCACCCAGGCGTCGACAAGGTCTCGTTCACCGGCTCGGTCGCCGCCGGCAAGCGGGTCATGGAGGTCGCCTCCCGCAACCTCACCCGGGTCACGCTCGAACTGGGCGGGAAGTCGGCCGCGGTGATCCTGCCGGACGCCGACCTGGAGACCGCGGTCGCCGGGATCGTCCCGGCCGCCTGGATGAACAACGGCCAGGCGTGCGTGGCCCAGACCCGCATCCTCGCGCCGCGCTCGCGGTACGAGGAGATCGCCGAGGCCTTCGCGGCGGCGGCCGGCGCGCTCGTCGTCGGCGATCCGCTCGACCCGGCCACCCAGGTCGGGCCGCTCGTCGCCCGGCGCCAGCAGCAGCGCTCCCTCGACTACATCGGGATCGGCCAGGCGGAGGGCGCGAAGCTGCTGACCGGCGGCGGCCGCCCGGACGGTCTCGAACGCGGCTGGTACGTCGAGCCGACCCTCTTCGGCGACGTCGACAACTCCATGCGGATCGCCCGCGAGGAGATCTTCGGCCCGGTCATCTGCCTCCTGCCGTACGGGGACGAGGCCGAGGCCCGGCGGATCGCGAACGACTCCGACTTCGGGCTCAGCGGCAGCGTCTGGACCGGGGACGTGGAGCACGGCATCGACTTCGCCCGGGGCGTGCGCACCGGCACCTTCAACGTCAACACCTTCAGCCTCGACATGCTCGGCCCGTTCGGCGGCTACAAGAACTCCGGCCTGGGGCGGGAGTTCGGCCCCGAGGGCTTCGGCGAGTACCTGGAGCACAAGATGATCCACCTGCCCGGCGGCTACGAGGGCGGCGCGTGATGGGGGACCGCTGGAACGTCGAGGTCGACCGGAGCGTCTGCATCGGCTCCGGCATGTGCGTCAACCACGCCCCGGACGGCTTCCGGCTCGACACGGCCCGCCAGTCCCACCCGGTGGAGCCGGAGACGGACGCGGGCGAGCGCCTCCTGGCGGCGGCGGAGGGCTGCCCGGTGGAGGCGATCCTGATCACCCTGGCGGACGGAGGGGAGCCGGTGTACCCGCCGGAGGAGTAGTGCGGCGGGGTCCTCGGCCCGGATGGCGCCGTCCTGTCGTTCCCACGTGCAAAACTGGGCCCCTCGGTCATGGGGGCAACGGGCCCCCGTGCGTGGGGAATCGGGAGTGTTGTGCGCAAGGGGATGTGGACGGCCGCCGCGGCCGCCGGTGTGGTGTTGCTCGTCGCGGGCTGTGGTGCCGGGGGCGGGGCGGACAAGGGCGGTTCGTCCTCGGCCGGTTCGGCTTCGACGGGCGGTTCGGGAGCGGGCGGCTCCGGCGGCGAGAAGCTGGACGCCGCCGCCGTCACCAAGGAGGTGACGGACGCGGCGACGGAGGCCGGCTTCACGCAGGACGCCTCGGGCGAGCAGGTGCCGGCCGAGCTCAAGGACTGCATGGTCTCCTGGACGGCCGACGGCGCGAAGGCCGCCGATCCGAAGAAGTCCTACGCGGACGCGGTCTCCACCCTGGCCGGCGGCGGCTGGACGCAGGAGCGGAGCTTCGAGCAGAGCGGCGCGCAGATCAAGACGCTCAAGAAGAGCACCTGGCAGCTCCAGGCCAGCAACCACGCGGCGGGCCCGCTCAAGCTGATCATGTTCATCGCCACCGACACCGGCCCGGAGTGCGCCGCGGTCATCGCCGAGAACAACGCGAAGAACAAGCCCTCCTCCTGACGCGAGGGGACCGCTCCCGCTCCGGCTTCCGGGCGCGGCGGGGGCGGTCCGCTCAGTCCGTCGGCTCCGGCGCCGTCAGGTCGATCAGCCGGCAGACCGTCTCGATGTCGATCTTCACCTGTGCGATCGAGGCGCGCCCGGACAGCCAGGTGATCAGCGCCGAGTGCCAGGTGTGCTCGATGACCCGGACCGCCGAGAGCTGGCTCGGCGTCGGGTGCTCCGCCCCCATCGCGTCCAGGATGATCGCGGTCGTCAGCCGGGACACCGTGTCGACCTCGGGGCTGACGCTGCGGTCCGCGAAGGTCAGCGCCCGCACCATCGCGTCGGCCAGCTGCGGCTCCCGCTGGAGCGCCCGGAAGGCGCGCATCAGCGTCTCGGCGACCCGCTGCGCCGGATCCGCGCCCGCGGGCGGCCGTTTCCGCAGCGTGGTGTGCATGTGCTGGAGCTGGTCCTGCATGGTCGCCACGAGCAGGTGGATCTTGGACGGGAAGTACCGGTACAGGGTGCCGAGGGCGACCCCGGCCGCCTCGGCCACCTCCCGCATCTGCACGGCGTCGAAGCCGCCCCGGGCCGCGAGCTGGGCGCTGGCGTTCAGGATGCGGCGGCGCCGCGCCTCCTGGCGCTCCGTGAGGGGCGGCGACGCGGGTCTGTGGTCCGCTCGGTTGTCTGCGGTCATGAGGTCCCGTTCCGTGCGGTGGGGAGCGACAGTATGGCGCTGCGGCCGCCGTGGCGCGAATCACCTGTTCCGGCTCTCACCACGGAGCTACCTGCCGGTAGATTCTGTGCTCCTTGAAGGATCAAGAACGATCAAGTCTGTAACTTGTTCTAGATTAGCGCGAGCGGTTACGCTCCGGCGAAACGCACGCTCGAAGGGGGTCGCGCATGACCGCTGAGGCCATAGAGGCAAGCCCCCGACAGGGCGTCACCGCTGCCGGTGACGGTCCGTTGCGGATCGCTCTCCTCACGTACAAGGGGAACCCGTTCTGCGGTGGCCAGGGCGTCTACGTCCGGCATCTCTCCCGCGAGCTCGCCCGGCTCGGGCACACCGTCGAGGTCATCGGCTCCCAGCCGTACCCCGTCCTCGACGAGGGCGAGGACCTCGCGGGGCTCCGGCTGACCGAGATCGCCAGCCTCGACCTCTACCGCTCGCCGGACCCCTTCCGGACCCCGAAGCGCGACGAGTACCGGGACTGGATCGACGCCCTCGAGGTCGCCACCATGTGGACCGGCGGCTTCCCCGAGCCGCTCACCTTCTCCCTGCGGGCCCGGCGCATGCTGGCCGCCCGCCGGGGCGACTTCGACGTCGTCCACGACAACCAGACCCTCGGCTACGGACTCCTCGGCGGGCCGCGCGCGATCGGCGCGCCGCTCGTCACCACGATCCACCACCCCATCACCGTCGACCGGCAGCTCGAACTCGACGCGGCCGCCGACTGGAAGCGCCGCGCCTCCGTCCGCCGCTGGTACGCCTTCACCGGCATGCAGAAGAAGGTCGCCCGCCGGCTGCCGTCCGTCCTCACCGTCTCCGGCACCTCCCGCCAGGAGATCGTCGAGCACCTCGGCGTCCGCGAGGACCGCATCAGGGTCGTCCACATCGGCGCCGACACCGACCTCTGGTCCCCCGACCCCTCCGTCGCCGAGGTCCCCGGCCGGATCGTCACCACCTCCAGCGCGGACGTCCCGCTCAAGGGCCTCGTCCACCTGATCGAGGCGCTCGCCAAGCTCCGCACCGAGAACCCCGACGCGCACCTCGTCGTCGTCGGGAAGCGCGCCGAGGACGGGCCGGTCGCCGCCGCGATCGAGCGGTACGGGCTCGACGGCGCCGTCGAGTTCGTCAAGGGCATCACCGACGCCGAGCTCGTCGACCTCGTGCGCTCCGCCCAGGTCTCCTGCGTGCCCTCGCTGTACGAGGGGTTCTCGCTGCCGGCCGCCGAGGCGATGGCCACCGGGACGGCGCTCGTCGCGACGACCGGGGGGGCGATCCCGGAGGTCGCGGGGGCCGACGGCGAGACGTGTCTCGCGGTGCCGCCGGGGGACGCGGGGGCGCTGGCCGCCGCGCTCGGGCGGGTGCTGGGCGATCCCGGGCTGCGGGCCAGGCTCGGTGCCGCCGGGCGCGAGCGGGTGCTGGCCAACTTCACCTGGGCCAGGGCCGCCCAGGGGACGGCCGAGCTGTACCGCGAGGCGGTCGCCCGGCAGGGAGCCGGAGCCCGACGGTGACGTCCCGCAGTGCCCGCCCCCGTTCCCACTCCCCCCGCGAAAGGCAGACCTCGTGCTGACCGTCGACTTCACTCGCTTCCCGCTCGCCCCCGGCGACCGTGTGCTCGATCTGGGCTGTGGTGCGGGCCGGCATGCCTTCGAGTGCTACCGGCGCGGCGCCCAGGTCGTGGCCCTCGACCAGAACGGCGAGGAGATCCGCGAGGTCGCCAAGTGGTTCGCCGCCATGAAGGAGGCCGGCGAGGCCCCGGCCGGCGCGACCGCCACGGCGATGGAGGGCGACGCCCTCAACCTGCCGTTCCCCGACGAGTCCTTCGACGTCGTCATCATCTCCGAGGTCATGGAGCACATCCCCGACGACAAGGGGGTGCTCGCCGAGATGGTCCGGGTCCTGAAGCCGGGCGGCCGGATCGCGGTCACCGTGCCCCGGTACGGACCCGAGAAGGTCTGCTGGGCGCTCTCCGACGCGTACCACGAGGTCGAGGGCGGCCACATCCGGATCTACAAGGCCGACGAGCTGCTCGGCAAGATCCGGCAGGCCGGCCTCAAGCCGTACGGCACCCACCACGCGCACGCGCTGCACGCGCCGTACTGGTGGCTGAAGTGCGCCTTCGGCGTCGACAACGACAAGGCGCTGCCGGTCCGCGCGTACCACAAGCTCCTGGTCTGGGACATCATGAAGAAGCCCGCCCTGACCCGGGTCGCCGAGCAGCTGCTCAACCCCGTCGTCGGCAAGAGCTTCGTGGCCTACGCGACCAAGCCCCACCTCCCGAAGGCCGCCACCGTGGACGCGGGCAAGTGACGTCGCCCGAGCGGATCGCGGAGCACCTCGTCCTGCCCGGGGTGCTCACCGCCGAGCAGGCCGCCGAGACCGTCGCCGGGATACTCGCCGTGCAGCGCGAGGACGGCGCGATCCCCTGGTTCCGCGGCCACCACCTGGACCCGTGGGACCACACCGAGGCCGCCATGGCCCTGGACGCGGCCGGCGAGCACGAGGCCGCGGCCCGCGCCTACGCGTGGCTCGCCCGCCACCAGAACCCCGACGGCTCCTGGTACGCGGCCTACCACGACGGCGACCCGGAGCAGGTCACCGACCGGAGCCGGGAGTCCAACTTCGTCGCGTACATAGCGGCCGGCGTCTGGCACCACTACCTGTCCACGGGCGACGACGCCTTCCTCGACCGGATGTGGCCCGTCGTGTACGCGGCCGTCGAGTTCGTCCTCGGGCTCCAGCGGCCCGGCGGGCAGATCGGCTGGAAGCGCGAGCCCGACGGCACGCCGGTGAACGACGCTCTTCTGACCGGGAGTTCGTCGATCCACCAGGCGCTGCGCTGCGCCCTCGCCATCGCCGAGGCCCGCGAGGAGGCGCAGCCCGACTGGGAGCTGGCCGCCGGGGCCCTGGGCCACGCGATCCGCCGGCATCCCGAGCGCTTCCTCGACAAGTCCCGCTACTCGATGGACTGGTACTACCCGGTCCTCGGGGGCGCGGTCACGGGGGCCGACGCGAAGGCCCGGATCGACGGCGACTGGGACCGCTTCGTGGTGCCCGGCCTCGGGGTGCGCTGTGTCGTCCCCAACCCGTGGGTCACCGGCGGCGAGAGCTGTGAACTCGCCCTCGCGCTCTGGGCGATGGGGGAGTCCGACCGGGCCCTGACGGTCCTCCAGGACATCCAGCACCTGCGCGCGGCGAACGGCATGTACTGGACGGGGTACGTCTTCGAGGGCGCCACGGAGGCCGACCGGGCGGTGTGGCCCGAGGAGCAGACCGCCTGGACCGCCGGCTCCCTCCTCCTGGCGGTGGCGGCCCTCGGCGGCGAGGAGGCGACCGTCGCCGTCTTCGGCGGCGAGCGTCTGCCGAGCGGCCTGGAGCCCGACTGCTGCGGCTGAACTCCCGCCCCGGCCTGGCCTGATAGGTGCTTGACGCACGTATTTCGGCGTGCGCGGAGCACCCCTTACAGCGCTCTAGGATATGCACGTCCATGGCTGGCATGGACATGCATATCAGGGAGAATCGGTCACAGATGGACCGTGCGGGGTCGGTCAAGGACCTGGCGGGCGAGCTGCTCGCGTTGAAGAAGGCATCGGGTTCGAGCTTCGTCCAGCTCAGCGAGAAGACGCACTACGCCAAGTCGTCGTGGGAGCGCTGGGTCAACGGCAAGCAGTTCCCGCCGCGCGACGCCGTCGAGCGGCTCGCCCGGCTGTGCGAGACGGATCCGGCTCCGCTGCTCGCGCTCTGGGACGAGGAGGACGCGCGCCGCTCGGCACCGGAATCCGAGGCCGGGGAAGAGCCCGAGGGCAGGGAAGAGTCCGGGGCCGGGGCCGGGGAGGAGCCCGGGGCCGGGGACGGGGCCGCGGACGGCGCGGCGACGTCCCGGAGGCGCCGCGTCCTGTGGGCCTCGGTCGTGCTCGCCGTCCTCCTCGTGGCGGGTTCGCTCCTCTACGCCGCCTTCTCCGACTCCGGCGAACCGAAGGACGCCCCGCGTCCCAAGCCCGTCGTGACGGTCGCGGGACCGGCCACCGGCTGCACCCTCACCGGGTGCGAGGGCCGTGACCCGAAGAAGATGAACTGCGGCGCCGACGCCGTCACGGTGCGCACCGGTTCCATCCCCAAGGACCTCGTCATCGAGCTCCGCTACAGCCGGGCCTGCAAGGCCGCCTGGGGCCGGATCTCGTTCGCCCAGGTCGGCGCGACGGTCGTGGTCAACAACTCCGACGGCGCCGCCCAGGCGGACGTCGTGCACTTCGACCGGGACGTCTACACGCCGCTGATCGCGGCGCCCGACGACGGTTCGGTCTGGGTCTGCGCCGCGCTCCCGAAGGACGTCCGGCGCAGCTGCACCGGACGCTTCATCCCGAGTGAGGAGAAGGAGCAGCAGCCTTAGCCGCGAGCACCTCGCGCGCCTCCTCGTCCTGGCGGGCCAGGAGGGCCTTCCAGTCCCCGGTGACGGCCGGATGCCGGTCCAGCCAGTCCTGCTGGACGGCCGCGAGCCGGGTGTAGGCGAGGGTCAGATAGCCGGTCGTGCTCTTGCAGCTCAGATCCGCCCGCAGGACGTCCCGGCCGCCGAGGCGGGCCCGCTGGGTGGGCAGGGTCTTCAGGAGCGCCTGCGGGTCGTTCTGTCCCGGGAAGCCGGCCCGGTCCATGCACTGCCGCCAGCGGCCCGTCGCGTCCCGGAACCTCGGGTCCTTCTCCAGGGCCGTACGGGTCTGCTCCTGGCCCTCGTAGAGCAGGATCTGCGTCCGGATCCAGCGCGTCCGGCCGTCGCCGAGCACCCGGGTCTCGGCCTCGGCGAGGCAGCCGTTCCCCGGCCGGGACACGCGCATCCCGTGCTCGCCCTCGACGGTCACCCGCTTGGCCTCGTCACCGAAGAGGGCCTTCGCGTACGCGGGGGAGGCCTCGGGACTGCCGGGCTTCGGCGGCTTCTCGCCGGGCTCCGCCGGGGCGGCCGGGGCCGCGGACGGGGGCGTCTCCAGGCCGAAGGGGCGCGGCCGCTCGTCCTCGCCGGAGCCCGCCGGAGGCGTGGCCTTCGGGGCGTAGCGGAAGCCCTGGCGGGCCATGCAGTCGATGGCGTACCGGCGCTGGGCCTCGGCGCTGCGGGCCTGGGCGCCGGTCCAGGCGAAGACGCGGTCGGTCACGGGCGGCAGCCGGTGCAGCCGCTCCAGGGCGTCCGTCGACACGAGCGCCTCGTCGGAGACCTGGGGCGCGTCCTGGGCGGAGGCCAGCAGGGTGCCGCCGACGACGGCCGCTCCGCCCGCCAGGACGGCGGTGAGCGCGATCAGGGCGCGGCGGGGACGGCGGGTCCCGGGCATGGTGACGGCTGCCTTTCGTCGGCGGTGGGAGGGGTGGGGGGGGGGGGGCCCCCCCGGCCCCCGCCCCCCCCCCCCCCGCGCGCGCGGGGGTGTCTCAGAAACACTGGTTAGGCGGCGTCGGTCGCCGCAGCATGGGGGTGGGCGCGGGGC
>NZ_JBHWFF010000017.1:14313-74504 GCF_042733785.1 Streptomyces sp. NPDC059695
GGGGCGCCCCCCCCCCCCGGCCGGGGGGTGCGCGCTATCGGGGCGGGGGGGGGGGGGGGGGCCCGGGGGGGGGGGGGGGGGGTTTTTGGGGGGGGGGGGGGGGGGGGGGGGCCGGCGCACCCCCGTGGCACCGGCCCCCGTTCACGCGCGGAGCGCGTGGTTCACTCAGAAGCAGTGGATCGTCGTCGACGGACGCAGCAGCAGGGAGCTGGCCGCGTCGCGCTGCCAGTCGGCGAGGCCGCTCATGAAGACCTCGCTGCCCGGGTTCACGCAGAACAGCAGGCCGCCGCCGTAGTTGATGTCCCGGTAGTAGTGGCTCTCGTAG
Source organism: Streptomyces sp. NPDC059695 (assembly GCF_042733785.1). Lineage (NCBI taxonomy): Bacteria > Bacillati > Actinomycetota > Actinomycetes > Kitasatosporales > Streptomycetaceae > Streptomyces > Streptomyces sp. NPDC059695. Next base: position 14,639 of record NZ_JBHWFF010000017.1, read on the forward strand.
CCGCCGGTGCTGGAGTTGCTCGCGGAGGAGACGTTGTCGTTGACGACCGCGCCGGTGCCGGACGCCGGGCTGTTGTCGTTGAAGTAGTCGTTGGTGAAGTTGGCGTCGCTGTTGTAGAAGTCGTGCGAGCCGCTGTCGCCCAGGTTGCCCCAGTAGGCGCAGTGGTATCCGGCGCCGCACATGTAGCCCGCGGAGGCCGTGGTGGCGGTGACGACACCGCCGCCGACGAGCAGCGCGGTGGTGGCGGCGACGACCGCGGCCTTCTTGCGGAGCCCCGTGAGCACGCTCATGTTTCGTTCCCTCTGTTGTCGGCGATGCGTGCGCGACCGCACGCGGGCGCAAGACTTCCGTGCGGAGCCCGGTCCCGTATTGGAGAAAATCGCCACGTCCGCCGGGTCATCCCGCGATCCAGGCGCTGGACGTCCCCCGCTCCGCGAGGAACCGGCCCGGCGGCAGCCCGGTCATCGCCTTGAACTCCAGGCCGAGGTGGGCCTGGTCGTAGTAGCCGCACCGGGCGGCCGTGTCGGCGGGCCCGCCGCCCGCGGAGAGCAGCCGGATCGCGCGGTTCAGGCGCAGGATCCGGGCGAGCCGCTTCGGGCTGAGGCCGATCTGCTCCCGGAAGCGGCGCTCCAGGTGCCGCAGGCTGGTGCCGGTGGCCGCCGCGACCTCGCGGATCTGCAGGGAACCGGCGGACCGCTCCAGGAGCCGCCACGCCTCCAGGACCGCCGGCGCGGGTCCCGCGTCCCCCGGCCCTTCGCCGTCCGCGGCCCACCGCAGCAGCGTCTCGTCGAGCAGCGCGAAGCGCTCGGCCCAGCCCGGGGCGTCCGCCAGGGCCTCGCCCAGGCTGCGGACGCGGTCGCCCAGCACCTCGGCCGGGTCGGCGAGGACGTCGGTGAGCTCCGTCAGCGGCGTGCCCCCGAGGAACCGGCTCGCCGCCCAGGGCGCGAGGGCGAGCTCCACGCCCTGCACGTCGCCGCCGTGCCCGAGGACCCGCGCCCTGGTGTGCAGCCCCGACACCAGGGAGGTGTGCCGGCCCGCCCCGCGCACCCGCAGTTCGCCGCCGAAGCCGATGAGCAGGGACACCCGTCCGCTCGGCACCACCAGCCGCTCCTGCGCCACTCCCGCCGTCGAGCGGAACCCCCGGTACGTCCCGATGCCCTGCCCCAGACGGGCGTCCGGCTTCCCGTAGTACCACTGGCACCGGCCGCCCCCCGTACACACGCGGCGTCTCACCATCGACTCCTCGACCTCCCGCGCCCGGATCCGTCCCGGGCCGGAGATCCACTGTCCGCAGGGCGGGGAGAAGGGGCCAGGGGTGACGGCGTCCCAGGGATATGGAGGGACGTCCCTCGGCCCTGACCTGCACGGATGCCCTGCGGGAGGGATGCCGGAACCCGGACGGAGCCACCCCGGTGGCGGGCCCGGCGGCCCCGGGTGAGGCTGGCGCCACAGCCATCAGGGAGGTCTCGTCTTGCCCAGAACCGTTTCGCGCGGAGTCGTGGCGCTGCTGCTGTCCTGCGCGCTGCTCCTGACCACCGCCGCCTGCAACGACGACGACAAGACGAGCGCGAGCTCCTCCTCGACCCCGACGGCCTCCGCGAGCTTCGAGCAGCAGAAGCTGGCGAAGACGCGGTTCGTGGCCAATGCGGGTCTCGCCGCGGGCGCCACCTACCAGTGGATCGTGAAGCCGTACCGCGAGGGCAAGTTCAAGAAGGGCGCGGACGGCCGGACCTTCGCCCTGGTGAAGGCGGGCCTCGCGGGCGCCTTCACGTACAACCGGCTCAAGGCGGCGGTGAACAACGCCAAGGGCGACCCGCTGCTGTCGAAGGCGGTCGCGCCGCTCACCGCCGGGATCGAGTCGCTCAAGGACCTGGGGACGAAGCTCCGCAAGGGCGAGGTCGGCGACGCGGACGTCGGCGCCTTCGAGAGCGTCATCAACAGCATCAAGGACGCGGGCAAGAGCGCCGGCGCCGAGGTCAAGGACCAGATCCCCAGCACCTTGCAACTGGGCGGCTAGGCCGTTTCTCTCGGATCGGGCCGGATCAGGGAGCGTGCGGGCCGGGCGTCGCGAGCCCGGCAGGATCAGAAAGATCCGGCCTAGGCGTTCAGCTCCGCGAGGACGCGGAGCGTGGCGGGGTCCGGTGCCGTGACCAGGAGGTCCGTCACCGGGCCCCGCCGCCATGCCGCGAGGCGTTCGGCGATCCGCTCCCGGGGGCCGACGAGCGAGATCTCGTCCGCGAAGGCGTCCGGTACGGCGAGCACCGCCTCCTCCCGGCGGCCCGCCGCGAACAGCTCCTGGATGCGCCGGGCCTCCTTCTCGTACCCCATGCGCGCCATCAGGTCGGCGTGGAAGTTCCGGGCCGCGTGCCCCATGCCGCCGATGTAGAAGCCGAGCATCGCCTTGACCGGCAGCAGCCCGGCCGTCACGTCCTCGCAGAGCTGCGCCCGCACCATGGGGGCGACGAGGAAGCCCTCGGGGAGGGTGTCCGGGAGGGCGTAGACCTCGGCCCAGCGGTCGGGGGTCCAGTAGAGGGGGAGCCAGCCGTCGGCGATGGCGAGGGTCTGCGCGATGTTCTTCGGGCCCTCGGCGCCGAGCAGGACGGGGACGTCGGCCCGCAGCGGGTGCGTGATCGGCTTGAGGGCCTTGCCGAGCCCGGTGCCGTCCGGGCCGGTGTACGGGTGGGAGTGGTGGCGTCCGTCGAGCCGGACGGGGGCCTCGCGGCGCAGGACCTGGCGGATGACGTCCACGTACTCGCGGGTCGCGGTCAGCGGGGAGCGGGGGAAGGGGCGGCCGTACCAGCCCTCGACGACCTGCGGTCCTGACAGGCCGAGACCGAGCATCATCCGCCCGCCGGAGAGGTGGTCGAGGGTGAGCGCGTGCATCGCGGTGGTGGTGGGGGCGCGGGCGGCCATCTGCGCGACGGCGGTGCCCAGCCTGATGCGGCTGGTGTGGGCGGCGATCCAGGTCAGCGCGGTGAAGGCGTCGGAGCCCCAGGCCTCGGCGGTCCACACGGAGTCGTAGCCGAGCCGCTCGGCCTCGCGGGCGAGGTCGAGGTGGGCGGGGGAGGGGCCGCGGCCCCAGTAGCCGAGGGCGAGGCCGAGTCGCATGCCCCACATCCTTTCTGACGCTCCGTCAGTTCTGATGCGGGGACTGTACGGCAACGGCCCCCCCCCCCCCACGTTATTCGAGGGGGGGGGCGGGAGGGGTGGGGGGGGGGGAAGACCCCGGGGGGGGCCCGGGGTTGCGGGGGCGGCCCCGGCGCCCCCCCCCACCAAACGACTCCCCCACCCTGTCTTTTGTGGCGGGTCTATGCGCCCCCCCCCCCCCCCCGCCGGGTGGGGGGGGGGGGGGGGGGGCCGTCGGGGTGGAGCGGGGGATCAGCCGCGCTGGATGCCCGTGGTGTCCTGGAGGACGCCGCGGCGGCCGTCCTGCGTCTGGGCCACCAGGCCCGGACCGCGCTGCTCGACGGCCAGGTACCAGGTACCCGGGGCCAGTTCGGCGATCGGCGCCTGCGAGCCGTCCTCGGCGTACAGCGGACGCGCGACCGGGACCGCGAACCAGAACGGGGAGAAGTCCCCGGCCGGCTGCGGCGCCGGAGCCGCGGCCTGCGGCTCGGGCTGGTGCGGGGCGTGCGGCTGCGGGGCGGCGGCCTGCGCGCCGAACGGCTGGCCGGCACCCTGCGACGGGTCCTGCGGTCCGCCGTACGGCGGCTGCTGCGCGCCCGGGTAGCCGTAGCCGCCGGGGACGCCCGGCTGACCGGGCTGACCCGGCTGCATGCCGTACGGCTGCGGGGCCTGCGGCCGGGGCGCGCCGACGAGCGGGGCCTTGAGGGCCGGGACCAGCGGACCGGCGACGGCGGCACCGGCCAGGACCAGGGCGGCGATGAGGCCGAGGATCAGGCCCGCGCCGGCGTTGTCCGCCTCGAAGATCCACATGAGCAGGGTCCAGGCGGACGCGACGGTGAACGAGGTGCCGACCTGGCCGAGCTCCAGGCCCGCGACCTTGCGGGGCTCCGGCAGGGCGCGGGAGGCGACGACGAGGGCGGCGCCGGCGATGCCGAGGAAGAAGGTGCCCCAGCCGAGGTACGAGAACTCCCACGAGTTCGGGGTGTCGATCTTGTCGCAGATGGCGGCACCGGCGTCACAGCCGGCGATGCCGAGGAACGAGGCGATGAACAGCACCACCGCTGCACCGATCAGCACGCCATCGCCTCGGGTGAGGGAGCGGATATTCACGTAAGAGTCCTTCGTCGGGTCGTCGGTCGTCGCGTCGTGCGGCGCTCAGGTCGTGGCGCTCTGGTTCATGGCACGGGGGTGGGGACCCATCGTACGGAGCGAATCTATCGCCCGCCGGTCCTACCCCCCGAGGTAGGTGGTGATGCCGTCGGCCAGCCCCTGGGCGGCCTTCTGCCGCCACGTCGACGACGTGAGCAGCTGTGCGTCCTTCGGATCACGCATATTGCCGCATTCGACGAAGACCTTGGGCACGGTCGACAGATTGAGGCCGCCGAGATCGTTCCGTACGTCCAACCCCGTACCGGAACCGATGTAGTTGGAGGGCGATGTTCCGGTGGCGCGCGCGAAGCGGTCCCGGATCCGCTCGCCCAGGGCGCGGGAGGGGGCGACGATCCTCGACGTGTCGGCGGAGCCCGCCCGCACCTTCGCGGGGAGGATCACGTGGAAGCCCCGGTTGCCGACGGCCGAGCCGTCCGCGTGGACGGAGACGACGGCGTCGGCGCGGGCGGCGTTGCCGATCCGGGCCCGCTCGTCGATGCAGGGGCCCCAGGGGCGGTCGCCGTCGTGGGTGAGGACCACCTTGGCGCCGCGGGCCTCCAGGAGGTCCCGCAGCCGGTGGGAGACGTCGGAGGTGAAGGAGGCCTCGGTGTAGCCCGCGTTGGTGGACGTGCCCGTGGTGTCGCACTCCTTGCGGGTCGTCCCGATGTTCACCTTCTTGTTGATTTCGGTGGAATGGCGGAAATTGCCGGAGTTGTGACCGGGGTCGATCACGACGGTCTTCCCGGCGAGCGAGCGGCCCGCCCGCGGCGCGACCGGCGAGGGAGTGGGCCGGGGCGCGGGGGAGGCGGCGAACGGCGGCCGGGACTGCGTCCCGCTCTCGCTCCCGGCGGCCAGGGAGTCGGCGGCCTTCGCGTGCGGCGACGAGGCCTGTGAGGTCGCGCACCCCGCGAGCACGGCGCAGCAGCCCGTGGCGGCGAGCGCGAGGGCGAGGGCACGGCGGGCGCTGTTCCGGTGGTCGTACGGCACCCCGCGACTTTAGGCCCTGCGGGGGGTGCGGCGCCGCAGGGATACGTCGCAGGTTGGTCACCGCCTTCACAGAACGGTGGACGCGTGTGAGCGAAGCGTGAAGGGTAGAGGGAAAGGGCGACGGTGGGGTGTCACCGCGCATGGACCCACGAGGGGGAACCGTGGTGGGGGAAGAACCGAACGACGCACGTCCCGAGCCGGCCGACAGACCTCCGGGCGGCAACGGCTTAGACCCGAGGAATCAGGCGGCCGCCGAGCCGCCCTCCGCAGGACCGCAGGGCGCGACCGAGCCGCCCTGGGCGGCCCCGGCGCCGCCCGCCGCCGCACCGGGCGCGAGCCCGCCCACGCTCGCCTTCGGCCCGCCGCCCGCCGCGGGGGCCGGGGCCTCACCGCCTCCGGCGGCCCCACCCGTCCCGCCGGCCTCCGTGGCCCCGCCGCCTCCCGCCGCTCCGGCCGCGTCCGGCGCGGGAGCCGAAGGCGCCCCGGCCGGCGCCGGGCACGCGGGCGGAGTTCCGGCCGGAGCCGCGGCCGGGCCCGCGGCCCAGGCCGGCTGGGCCGGGTCCGGGACCGCACCGCCGCCGCCCGGCTCCCCGCCCGGCTTCGGACCGCCGCCGGGGTACGGCCCGCCCGGCGGATACGGACCGCCGCCCGGTCACGGCCCGCAGCCGCCCGCGCAGCCGCCCGGCGACGCGAACCCGGCCCAGGCCGCCGCGATCGCCCTGCTCAACCTCTCGGGCCTCGGCCTCGGCTACGTCCTCCTGCGGAACTGGATCGGCGCCGCCGTCTGCTGGCTCGCCACCGCCGCCCTGCTCGTCGCCGCGCTCCCCGCCGACGTCGACGGCGTGCCCCTCGGCCTCCTCGTCGGCTACGGCGTCGTCCTGCTCGCCGCCGCCGCCGACGGCGCCCGGCGCGGACTGCGCGCCACCCTCCGGATCGGCGCCTCCGTCCGGCGCCTGGCACTGCCGCTCGCCCTCGTGCTGCTCGCCGTGCCCGCCGGAGGCTCCCTCGCGTACGGCTCCGCCCGCGACGAGGCGAAGGAGCAGGCGCTCCTCGAACAGCTCGCGGCGGCGGACAAGCTCGTGAAGTCCGCCGACGGCCTCGCCTTCGCCAAGGCCGAGCCGATCTACCGCCAGGCGCTCTCCGGCTACGAGGACCTCGGCACCCGGTACGGCGGCTCGCGGGCCGGGAAGCTCGTCCCCGACCGCCTCGACGCCTACTACAAGACGGTCTCCGCCCCGTACGGGGAGAAGAAGTACTGCGAGGCCATCGCGCCGCTCAAGCACCTGCGGGAGCTCCCGGCCACCGTGGACAAGGGGCTCCTCGGCTCCCGGCCCGCCAAGACCGACGAACCGCTCGCCGAGTCGCTCTACCAGTGCGGCACCGCGGCGCTCGGCGTCCAGACCGCGGACCCGACGGCCAGCGAGAGTCTCAACGCCCTCTACGACACCTTCCCGAAGGCGGAGCAGACGGCCCGCGTCGAACCGGCCGTCCGGGAGGTGATCAAGACCCGGACGACCGTGCTGAGCGGCGCCGATCCCTGCCCCGCCACCACGCAGCTGCGCGCGCTGGACTCCTCCCTCGGCAACATGAAGGACCCGTCCCTCGCAGGCGCCGCGAAGGAGGCGAAGGAAGCGGTCCAGAAGGGCGACTTCGCCTGCGGCGCCGACGAGTTCAAGGACAAGGAGTTCAGCCTCGCCGCCTCGACCATGACCGACTACGCCAAGGCGTACCCGGACAGCCCGCAGGCCGCCCACGCCCGCTCCATCGCCATCGCCGCCGAGATCGCCGAGGAGGAGCCCGCGGCAGGCAAGAGCCTACCCCCGGCGGACGTCCCCGACGGCGCCCGGATGGTCATGGTGATCAGCAACGACGGCCCCGGCGAGGTCGAGGTGCTCTACACCGGCCCGATGACCGGCAGGGTCACCCTCAAGGCGTGCGGGACCTGCAAGAAGTACCAGACCCCGCTGCTCCTCAACTCCCCGAAGATCAAGGCCTGCACGGGGCCGTCCTCGAAGTACCCGAAGGCGACCCTCCTGCTGCCCGCCGGTGACTACCACTTCCTCCAGAAGCGCGCGGCCACCGGCACCTCGACCGCCGGGGACACCAAGTCCAGCAAGACCAAGATCGAACCCGGCTACAGCTACACCAACTGCCTGTACGTGACCTCGCTCTACTGAGGTCAGCGGCGGCGCAGGACCCGCAGCGAGTCGGTGACCGAGACCTCCTCGAAGTCACCCGACTCCAGAGCCCGCAGATAGATGCGGTACGGGGCCTGCCCGCCGTCCTCCGGGTCCGGGAACACGTCGTGGATCACCAGCAGGCCCCCGGGGGCGACCTTGGGGGCCCAGCCCTCGTAGTCGTTCGTCGCGTGCTCGTCGGTGTGCCCGCCGTCCACGAACACCAGCCCCAGCTGCCCGCCCCAGGCCTTCGCGACCAGCGGGGAACGCCCGACGACCGCGATCACGTGCTCCTCCAGACCCGCCTTGTGGAGCGTCCGGCGGAACGTCGGCAGGGTGTCCATCAGCCCCACCTCCGGATCCACCACGGTCTCGTCGTGGTACTCCCAGCCCGGCTGCTGCTCCTCGCTGCCCCGGTGGTGGTCCACGGTCACCGCGACCGTCCCCGCCTGCCGGGCCACGTCCGCCAGCAGGATCGTCGACCGGCCGCAGTACGTCCCGACCTCGAGCAGCGGCAGCCCCAGCTTCGCCGCCTCGGCGGCCGCCGCGTACAGCGCCAGGCCCTCCCCGACGGGCATGAAGCCCTTGGCGGCCTCGAAGGCGGCGAGGATCTCGGGCGAGGGCTCGGACATGGTCACTCCTACTGGCGGGTACGCGTCTACGGGCGCCCATGCTGCCCTATGCGTCGCACGCGAACCACACTGTCTTCCCGTCGGGCCTCTCCTGCACCCCCCACCGGTCCGTCACCGCCTCCACCAGCATCAGCCCCCGGCCGTGCTCCTCCAGCGGACCGGCGGCCTTCGCGACCAGCGGCCCGGGGGCGCCGTCCGACACCTCGACCCGGAGCCCCTCCGGCTCCCGCAGCATCAGCACGTGGCACCGCCGGCCGGGCACGTGCCGGACGACGTTGGCGACGAGCTCGGTGAGCGCGAGGCCCGCCGGGTCGGCGAGACGGTCGAGCCCCCACCGTGTGAGGAACATGCGCAGGATGCGGCGCATGTGCCCGGCGGAGTGCTCACCGACGGTGAACCCCATGCGGTAGCTGTGGGTAACGTCCGCAGGGTAGAGGTCAGTTGCGTCATTCATGCCACCAGGCTGGAGCCTCTTCGTTACGCTCGGCTACGGACTGAACGCAACGCCTCACCGCGTGAGCTTGGGGGTGACCTCGCCGTGGTCAACATCCGCAACCTGGATCCGAGCGCCTCGCCGCTGGACTACTTCGGTTCGGAACTCCGCCGCCTGAGGGAGGAGGCCGGCCTCAACCAGCCGCAGCTGGGCAGGATCCTCTACTGCACGGGTTCGCTGATCGGCCAGATCGAGACGGCGAAGAAGGTCCCGACGCGGGAGTTCTCGGAGCGGCTGGACGCGGCGCTGATGACGAGCGGCTCGTTCTCCCGGCTGGTGGGCCTGGTCCTGCGCAGCCAGCTGCCGACGTGGTTCCAGGCGTACGCGGAGATGGAGGCGCGGGCGACGTACCTCTCGACGTTCCAGGCGCAGCTGGTCTACGGGCTGCTGCAGACGGAGGAGTACGCGCGGGCGGTGCTGGGCGTCGAGAACCCGGACCGGCTCGACGAGATGGTGGCGGCCCGAATGGACCGCCAGCGGATCCTGGGACGGGACCATCCGCCGGTGTTGTGTGTGGTGTTGGACGAGGGTGTGCTGCACCGGCAGATCGGCGGTGCCGAGGTCATGCGAAACCAACTGGCCCACCTGTTGGGGTTCCGCGACCACCCGTGGGTGCAGGTGCAGATGCTGCCGTTCGCGGTGGGCCAGCACCCGGGACTCCTGGGCTCGTTCAACCTCCTCCGCTTCGACGAGGACCCCGACCTCTTCTACACCGAGAGCTATGACTCGGGCCGTATGACGGCCCATTCTCAAGTGATCAGAGAGCGGTCCGTCAGCTACGCTCGATTGCAGGCCTCGGCCCTCTCCCGGGAGGAGTCGGCCGCACTGATCGAACGCGTGATGAGGGAGCGGTATGGACACGAGCCAGGACCTGCGGTGGCGTAAGTCGTCCTACAGCGGCCCCAACGGCGGCGACTGCGTCGAGTGCGCTCCTCTCGGGTCCGCCGCCTGGCGTAAGTCCTCGTACAGCGGCGACACAGGCGGCGAGTGCATCGAGATCGCCGACCTCGCCGCCCACGTCGCCGTCCGGGACTCCAAGCGGCCCGACGGGCCCGTCTTCCTCGCCGGGCCCGCCGCCTTCACGACGTTCGTGAGCGCCGCCGCTCAGGGGCTCATCGGGCGCTGACCGGTGGCGACCCTCATAGGCATGGTGATCCTCGCCGTCGTCCTGCCGACGTGGGCGGGGATCACGTACGTGGGGCTGCGCAGGGCCCGGCGTGAGAACGCCGGGCTGCCCCCGGCGCCCCGCCCTCGCCGCCGTACGCCCGCGAAGAAGGCCGCCTGGGTCGCCGCGCTCGCCTTCGTCGCGGGCGGGGTGCTGCACCTGTACGGGCTCTCGTACATGCCCTTCCTCCAGCCGGAGGACTCGTGCTGGTTCAACGCCGGGTACATGCACGTGCCGGACTCCAGCAGCGCGCTGCCCGTGAGCCTGGTGTGCGCGGGCGAGGAGGTCGTCCCGTGGTGGGTCAACCCGGGACTGCTCCTCTTCGCCCTGACCGCCGGCTCCGCGACGGTGACGAGCACGGTGCTCGCCGTGCGGCGCCGGATCGCGCGCCGCTGACGCGTCAGGCCCCCGTGAGGACCGTCCTCAGCTTCCGTACGCCCGCCTTCCACTCCTCGCCGTCCGACTCCTCCCAGAGCTCCAGGAGTTCGGAGGGCTCGACCAGGATCCGGTCCAGGGCCTCGACCGCCGCCGGGCGGAGGTCCGCCGGGAGGGCGGGCAGGGGCTTCTTCGGGCCGTACGAGGTGGTGACCGGCTCGCCGCCCGGGCACTGCGCCGCGACCAGGGCCGCCGAGGCGATCGCCTCCACGGCGAAGTCCGCGTCGAGGTACTCCTCGCCCGTGCCCGTCACCTCGCGGAAGGCGGCGAGCAGGACGTCCGCGCGCTTCTCCTCCGGGGTCTCGTCCACCCGGTACGAGAAGTCCGCTGCGGTGTCGTTGTCGAAGGGGCCGATGTCCCAGGTGCCCATGGCGTGCTCGCTCTCCCGTGTCGCTTCAGGTCTCCGGGAATCGTGGCAGGCACCACTGACAATCAGTCGTCCGCGATCCCGAGGTCGGTCCGCATGGCCCCCTTCAGCTTCCCCAGGTAGGGCCAGACCTGCGCGTGGAGCGCCGGTCCCAGGGCCGCCAGTTCGGCCGCGTACGCCTCCGGATCCGCCGCGTACTTCCTGAGCATTCCGTACGCCTCGTTCAGGTGGTCCTTCGCGTCGCTGGACGCACGCGCCACCGCGTTCGGGAGGATCATCTGGGCCTCCGCGTAGCTGTCGCGGTAGGCCGCCCTGCACTCCTCCAGGCGTCCCAGCGACGCGGTGGCGTCCTCGCCGCGCCGCAGCGCGTGGATGTGGTTGGTCATCGACGTCACGTACTGCCGTGCGGCGGTGTTCAGCGTGATGTAGCAGGCGCGCCGGCGCTCCAGGCTCTCGCTCGCCCGCTGCCGCTCCAGCTCCGCCTCCCGCAGCCGCTCGGCGTGGTCGCGTTCCTCGCGCCGCTGCTCGGCGGCGGCCTGGAGCTCCATGCGCTTGGTGCGGTCGGCGCGGTTCTGGGTGAGAAGCGCCGCCCCCAGTGTTCCGGCCACGCCGACCACGGCGATCAGCAGTGCCGTCAGACTTGCGCCCACGGTGTCCCCCTCACGTGGTCCGTTCCCCGCGACGATGCTGCCACAGGGCGCCGCGTCGGGTGCGACGGGGCGAACCGGACGGTGGGGAAGACGGTGAAATACGCCTGGACGTCCGCGTGTTGTGGGGTGCGGCGCGCCACCGGAGATCCGCGCGCCGCAAGTGCGCGTCGAATGGAGAGCATCATGCCCAAGGTCACCGCCGTCGCCCTGCTCAAGGCCGCCCCCGGCGCCGAGGGCAAGGTCCGTGCGCAGGCCCTGTCCCTGGTCGCGCCGTCGCGGGCCGAGCCGGGCAACATCAGCTACCAGGCGTACGTCCATCCCGAGGACCCGAGTGCGTGGCTGGTGTTCGAGGAGTGGGAGGACCGGGCCGCCTTCGAGGCGCATCTGTCGAGCCCGCATCTGACCGAGGCGCTCGCGGCGGGTCCTGGGCTGCTGGTCGGTCCGCCGGCCGAGCACGTCTTCACCGCGGCGGAGTGACCGGCACCCCGGCCTCCGCCTGAGCCGCCGCCTTCCCCGCGTCGTGCGGGTCCTCCCCAATCCCGTTTCTGACCTTCCGTCAGAATGAAACGTGTTCTAGTCTGCGGCCCATGGGCATCGCCATCACGCACGAACAGCGGGAGCTCGCCCGATCCGTCCGGGGCTGGCTCACCCGCGCCGTACCCCCCGAGGAAGTCCGCAAGCACCTGGACGTCCCCGACACCGCCACCGGCCGCCCCGCCCACTGGGACGCCGCCGCCGAACAGGGCCTCCTCGGGCTGCACCTCCCCGAGGAGCACGGCGGCGGGGGCGGCGGCCTCGGGGACCTCGCCGTCGTCGTGGAGGAGGCCGCCCGCGCCCTGCTGCCCGGGCCCTACCTGCCCTCCGTCCTCGCCGCCGAGATCCTCCACCGGTGCGCGCACCACGCGGCGGCGGCCGCGCTGGCGCGCGGAGAGCGGATCGGCGCCGTCGCCCTCGGCGGCACCGGCACCCTCACCGCCGTCCGCACCGCGAGCGGCTGGCTCCTCGACGGCACCGCGCCCCCCGTCCTCGGCGGCGCCCAGGCCGACCTGGTGCTCCTGCGGGCCGCCACCGCCGACGGCTCGGTCTGGCTCGCCGCCGACACCGGGAGCCTCGCCGTCCGGCCCCACGAGAGCGCCGACCCGACCCGGCCCACCGCCGAGATCACCGCCCGCGCCGCCCACGTACCGGCGGACCGCGAACTCACCCTCGGCGCACACCCCGACGGGACCGCGACCGCCGTCACCGCCCTCGTCCAGGACCGCGCCGCCGTCCTCTTCGCCGCCGACGCCTGCGGCACCGCCGCCCGCGCCGTCGACACCGCCGCCGAACACGCCCGCACCCGGGAGCAGTTCGGCCGCCCCATCGGACAGTTCCAGGGCGTCAAGCACCTCTGCGCCGACATGCTCGTCCGGCTCGAACAGGCCCGCGCCCTCACCTGGGACGCCGCCCGCGCCGGCCACGACGAGGCTCGTTCCCTCACCGCCGCGCTCGCCGCCGCCACCGCCCTCGACGCCGCGTACAGCTGCGCCAAGGACTGCATCCAGATCCTCGGCGGCACCGGCTTCACCTGGGAGCACGACGCCCACCTGCTGCTCCGCCGCGCCCTCGTCGCCCGCCAGCTCCTCGGCACCGGCGACCAGCACCGGCTCGCCGCCCTGCGGCACGCCGCCGCCGGCGTCCGCCGAGGCCTGCGGCTCGACCTGCCGCCCGAGGCCGACGCGTACCGCCGCGCGGCCCGCGAGGCCGTCGCCCCCGCCGCCGGGCTCGACCCGGCCGCCGCCCGGCGCGCCCTCGCCCCCACCGGCTACGCGGCCCCGCACCTCCCGGAGCCGTACGGACTCGGCGCGGGCCCGCTCCAGCAGCTCGCCGTCCAGCGGGAGCTGGACGAGGCCGGGATCACCGTCGCCGGGCTCGGCATCGCCACCTGGGTCGTCCCCTCGCTCCTCGCCCACGGCACCCCCGAGCAGCAGGCCGAGCACCTCGGCCCGACCCTGCGCGGCGAACGCCTCTGGTGCCAGCTCTTCTCCGAGCCCGGGGCGGGCTCCGACCTCGCCTCGCTGCGCACCCGCGCCGAACGCACCGAGGACGGCCGCTGGCGGATCAACGGGCAGAAGGTGTGGACGAGCGCCGCCCAGTGGGCCCACCACGGCATCCTGCTCGCCCGCACCGACCCCACCGCCCCCAAGCACCAGGGGCTCACCTACTTCCTCGTCGACATGCGCGACACCCCCGGCATCGACATCCGGCCGCTGAAGGAGATCACCGGGGACTCCCTCTTCAACGAGGTCTGGTTCGACGACGCCCTCCTCCCCGCCGACGCCGTCGTCGGCGAGGTGAACGACGGCTGGCGGGTCGCCCGCAACACCCTCGGCAACGAGCGCGTCCACATGGCCGACCAGGTCGCCTTCGACACCGGCCTCGAAGCCGTCATCGCCCAGGCGGACCAGGCCGACAGCTCCGTACGCGTACGGATCGGGGCGCTGCTCGCCGAGGCCCACGCGCTCGCGTGCATCGGCCTGCGCACCACCCTGCTCCAGGTGTCCGGCCTCGAACCCGGCGCGGGCGCCAGCGTCCGCAAACTCGTCCAGACGCTCCACCAGCAGAAGCTCGCCGAGCTCACCCTCGAACTGCGCGGCCCCGAGGGTGCCGTGCGCGAGGGCCCCGGCGAACGGGCCGTCCACGGCCTGCTCATGTCCCGCTGCCTCACCATCGCGGGCGGCACCACCCAGGTACAGCTCAATGTCGTCGCCGAGCGCCTGCTCGGCCTGCCGAGGGACTGAGGGGAAACGCGATGACCACCAAGGCGTACGTCGTCGGCGTCGGGATGACCAGGTTCGAGAAGCCGGAGACCCGGGACTGGCAGTACTGGGACATGGCGAAGGAGGCGGGCACCGCCGCCCTCGCCGACGCCGGCGTCCCCTACGCGCGCGTGGAGCAGGCCGCCGTCGGCTACTGCTTCCAGGCCTCCACCGCGGGCCAGCGCGCCGTCTACGAGCTCGGACTCACCGGCATCCCCGTCTACAACCTCAACAACAACTGCGCGACCGGCTCCACCGCCCTCATGACCGCCCGGCAGTTCGTCGAGGGCGGCGTCGCCGACTGCGTCCTCGCCCTCGGCTTCGAGAAGATGGCCCGGGGCGCGCTCGGCGGAGGGGCGGGAGCCGGAGACTTCAAGACCTCGCCCGTCGCCCGGCACTACGGCATCATGGCCGCCGCCCACGGCTTCGAGATGTCACCGCCCACCGCCCAGATCTTCGGGAACGCCGCCCGGGAGCACATGGAGCGGTACGGGACGACCGAGGTGCAGCTCGCCGCCGTCGGCGCCAAGAACCACCAGCACTCGGCGAACAACCCGAACGCCCAGTTCCAGGACGTCTACACGGTCGACGAGATCCTCGCCGCGAAGACCGTCCACCGGCCGCTCACCAAACTCCAGTGCTCGCCCACCTCCGACGGCGCCGCCGCGGCCGTCGTCGTCTCCGAACGCTTCGTCGACGAACACGGACTGCGGGGGAGGGCCGTGGAGATCGCCGGGCAGGCGATGACCACCGACACCGAGGACTCCTTCGCCTCCGGCTCCTGCATCGACGCCGTCGGCCGCCCCATGTCCCGGGCCGCGGCCCGCCTCGCGTACGAGCGCTCCGGCCTCGGCATCGAGGACGTCGACGTCGTCGAGCTCCACGACTGCTTCTCCGTCAACGAACTGCTCACCTACGAGGCGCTCGGCATGTGCGAGGAGGGCGCCTCCGGCAAACTCGTCCAGTCCGGCGCCACCACGTACGGCGGGCGCTGGGTCGTGAACCCCTCCGGCGGCCTCATCTCCAAGGGCCACCCGCTCGGCGCGACCGGCCTCGCCCAGGCCGCCGAACTCGTCTGGCAGCTGCGGGGCGAGGCCGGACCCCGGCAGGTGGCGGGGGCCCGGGTCGGCCTCGCCCACAACATCGGCCTGGGCGGCGCGGCGGTGGTGACCCTGCTGCGGAAGGGGTAGCGGGGGCGCCCCTCCGGACGGCGGTGCGGGCGGGCGGGGCTGCTCCGGAAGGCCTAGGACGGAATCCCCATGTACGGGGCGGACCCGGTCTGCGACCATCACACCCATGCCGCAGACCGACTCCGCCACCACCGCCGCGCCCGCCGCCACCCGACCTTCCCCCCGTCCCTGGACGGTCGTCCTGACCGCCTGCGCGGGGCAGTTCCTCGTCGTCCTCGACGTCTCCGTCGTGAACGTGGCCCTGCCGTCGATGCGGGCCGACCTCGGGCTCTCGGCGGCCGGACTGCAGTGGGTGATCAGCGCCTACGCGATCGCGTTCGCCGGGTTCATGCTGCTCGGCGGGCGGGCCGCCGACCTCTACGGGCGCAAGGCGATGTTCCTGCTCGGGCTCGGGCTCTTCACCGCCGCCTCCGTCGCGGGCGGACTCGCCCAGGAGGGCTGGCAGCTCGTGGCGGGCCGCGCGGTCCAGGGACTCGGCGCGGCCTTCCTCTCCCCGGCCACGCTCACCCTGGTCACCGGAGCCGTCGCGGCCGGAGCGGCCAGGACCCGGGCGATCGCCACCTGGACGGCGGTCGGCGCGGCCGGCGGCGCCGCGGGCGGCTTCGTCGGCGGGCTCCTCGTCGACCTGCTCTCCTGGCGCTGGGTCCTCCTCGTCAACGTGCCCATCGGCGTCCTCGTCCTGGTGGGCGCGATGCTGTGGCTGCGTGAGAGCCGCACCGCAGGCGGCCGCCGCCTCGACCTGCCGGGCGCCGTCCTCGTCACGGCGGGCCTCGCCACCCTCGCGTACGGCATCGTGCAGACCGAGGAGGCCGGCTGGGGCGACCCGGCGACCCTCCTGACGCTCCTCGGCGGCCTGGCCCTGCTCGGGGTCTTCGTGACCGTCGAGGCCCGCACGGCGGCCCCGCTGATGCCGCTCAAACTGTTCCGCACGCGCGCCGTGTCGGCGGCCAACGTCGGGATCCTGCTGTGCGGTTCGAGCTCCTTCGGCATGTGGTTCTTCATGACGACGTACGCGCAGAACGTCCTCGGCCACACCCCGCTCCAGGCCGGGCTCGCGCTCGTCCCCAGCTCCCTCAGCGTCATCCTGGGCTCCAAGCTGGCCCCGCGCCTGATGCCGGCGGTCGGCGCCCGGAACCTCGCGGCGGCCGGCGCGCTCATCGGGGCCGCCGGATTCGCCTGGCAGTCCACGATGACGGCCGACGGCAGCTTCCTGACGACGATCCTCGGCCCCGGGATCCTGATGATGGGCGGCATCGGCCTGGCCACCACCCCACTGGCCACCCTCGCCACCTCCAGCGCCGCCCCGGGCGACGCGGGCCTCGTCTCCGGCCTCGTCAACACCTCGCGCACCATGGGAGGCGCCCTCGGCCTCGCGACCCTCACCACGCTCGCGACCGCCGTCACCGGCCCCACCGCGACCCCGGCCGCCCTCACCTCGGGCTACGCCGCGGCCTTCCGCGTCTCGACGGCCATCCTGGTCGGCGCGGCGGTGCTGATGCTGGTGTGGCTGCCGAAGCGGTCCACCACCGTCTAGAGCCACCCCTGCCGCCGAGCCGCCCGTACCGCCTCCATCCTGTTCCGCGTGCCCGTCTTGCCGATCGCGGACGACAGGTAGTTGCGGACCGTCGACTCCGACAGGTGCAGGGCGGCGGCGATGTCCGCGATCGTCGCGCCGTCCACCGAGGCCGTCAGGGCGTCCCGTTCGCGGCCCGTCAGGGGGTTCGGGCCCGCGCTCAGGGCCGCGGCCGCGAGGGCCGGGTCGATGACCGTCTCGCCCCGCAGCACCTGCCGGACCGCCTCGGCCAGGTCCTCCACGGGGCCGTCCTTCACGAGGAAGCCCGCCGCGCCCGCCTCCATCGCGCGGCGCAGGTACCCGGGCCGGCCGAAGGTCGTGAGGATCAGCACCCGGCACTCCGGCACCTCGTCCCGCAGGGCCGCCGCCGCGTCCAGGCCCGAGCACCCCGGCAGCTCGATGTCGAGGAGGGCCACGTCGGGGCGGGCGAGCAGGGCCGCGTCGACGATCTCGTCGCCGCGGCCGACCTGGGCGACCACCTCGATGTCGTGCTCCATCCCGAGCAGCAGGGCCAGTGCCCCGCGCATCATGCCCTGGTCCTCGGCGAGCAGCAGTCTGATCATCGAGCGGGATCCCCCTCGGGCGGTACGGAGGCCTCCACGGGGAGTTCCGCGGTGACCCGGAACCCGCCCCGCGGAGCCGGTCCCGAGTCAAGAGTGCCGCCTGCCGCGGCGACCCGCTCGCGCAGGCCGCGCAGGCCGCTGCCCGGCGTGCCGTCCGCCGGGCCGCGGCCGTCGTCCGTGACGGTGAGCCGGACCCGGTCGGCCGAGCCGGAGAGGGCGATCTCGCAGCGGGACGCGCCGCTGTGCCGTACCGCGTTGGTCGCCGACTCCCGCACCACCCAGCTCAGGAGGGCCTCCGTCTGGGGTGCCAGGAGCGGGCCCGAGCGGCGCACGACCGGTTCGATCCCGGCGGTGGAGAGCGCGTCGCGCGCCCGGTCCAGCTCGGTGGCGAGGCTGCCCTCGCGGTAGCCGGTCACCGCCTCCCGGATCTCGGTCAGCGCCTGACGGCCCACCGACTCGATGTCCGCGACCTGCGCGAGCGCCGCGTCCAGGTCGCGCGGGGCGAGCCGCCGCACGACCTCCGACTTCACGACGATCACCGACAGGGTGTGGCCGAGCAGGTCGTGCAGGTCCCGCGAGAACCGCAGCCGCTCCTTCTCGACCGCCGCCCTGGCCAGCTCCTCCCGGGTCTCCCGCAGCTCCCGGACCGTCTCGTCGAGCGCGAGGATCGCCGCCGTCACCATGATCGAGATGAACGTGCCGTACACGATCCCGATGGAGCCCCAGCCGTCCCGCCAGAAGGTCACCGCCCCGACCGCGACGACCAGCGGGAAGGCGATCAGGGGGAGGAGCCGGCCGCGGCGGACCACCGCGCCGACCCCCAGGCCCAGGAGCGGGAAGAGCAGCAGCCACTCCCGGCCGTACCCGATGGCCAGGCCGAAAGTGAGCAGCCCGAGGGTGACCAGCAGTCCCCAGGTGAGGGGTGATTCCCGGCGGCTCCGGTCGAAGGCGCGGAACACGATCGCGATGTACACCGTGTTGAAGGCGAGCAGACCCGCCGCGCCGATCCACGGGTTGGGCGCCTGGCCGCCGAGGAGGTGGGAGAGGGCGCCGAGGCCCATCAGGAGCCAGGGGAGCAGGCTCAGTCCGCTGGGCCCCCGGTCCGCGCGCTTCCGTGCCCGCTCTCCGCACCGCTGCCGGATTCTCATGCCCCGCTCCTCACGCCGTCCTCGCCGAACGACGGTACGAGACCGCCGCGTACGTGCCGAACAGGGCCGCCCAGACGGCGACGACCGCGAGCGCCGCCGCGCCGGGGGCGTGGCCGTCGGCGACCGAGACGCCGAGCTCGGCGAAGCGGTTGGTCGGGGTGTACGCGGAGAGGGAGCGCAGCCAGCCGGGGAAGAGACTCACCGGGAACCACAGGCCGCCGAGGACCGCGAGGCCCAGGTTGCAGGCGATGTTCACGACGCCGGTCGTCTGGGCGGTGAGGCGGTAGCCGTTGCCGATGCCGAGGAGGGTGAAGGGGAGGGAGCCGAGCCAGAGGGTGACGGCGACCAGGGCCCACTGCCAGGCCGCCAGGTGGACGCCGTTGACGAGTCCGCCGGCGAGGAGGACCCCGACGATGGCCGGGAGGACCACCACGGAGCCGGTGAGGGCGCGGCCCGTGACGACCTGCCGCGGGGTCATCGGCGTGATCCGCAGCTGCCGCAGCCAGCCGGACGACTTGTCCTCGGCGACGCCCGGCCCGATCGACAGGGCGGCGCCGAGCGCCCCGTACGCCGCCATGCCGACCATGGAGGCGGTCTTCCACGCGTCCTCGTTCTGGCCACCGAGGTTGGTGAAGAGGAGGTACATCATCACCGGGACGGCGACGGTGCCGATGACGAAGCCGGTGTCGCGCAGGGTGCGGCGGACTTCGAGGCGTACGTACTCGGTGATCATCGGGTCGTCTCCAGGGAACGGGCGCGCGCGGCCGGGGCCTGCGCGGTGAGGGCGAGGAAGGCGTCGTTGAGGGAGACCGGGGCGACTTCGAGGCCCCTGATCGCGTCGCGTGCGGCGAGTGCGCGGACGGTGGCGTCGGAGTCGTCGGTGTGGAGCCGGGCGCGGTCGCCGCGGATCTCGAAGGAGGTCACCCCGGGGAGCCGGTCGAGGCCCTCGCTGGAGCCGCCGGCCAGGTCGAAGGCGACGAGACTGCCGCCGGCCGCCCGCTTGAGCTCCTCCGCGGTGCCGTCGGCGAGGACGCGGCCGGACTCGACGACGACGATCCGGTCGGCGTGGGCGTCGGCCTCCTCCAGGTAGTGCGTGGAGAACAGGACGGTGTTGCCGCGCCGGGCGTAGCCGCGCATCGAGTCCCAGAAGACCTCGCGGGCCTCGACGTCGAGGGCGGCGGTGGGCTCGTCGAGGACGATCAGTTCGGGGTTGCCGGCGAGGGCGACGGCGAAGCGGACGCGCTGGACCTGGCCGCCGGAGAGGCGGTCGACCCGGCGGCCGGCGAGGTCGGTGAGGCCGGCGAGCGCGAGGGCCTCGGCGACCGGCAGGGGCTTCGGGTAGGTGCGGGCGACGAAGGTGACGAGCTCGCGGACGGTGACCCGGGGGACCGGGCGGCCGTCCTGGAGCATGGCGCCGGTCCGGCCGGCGGCGACGGCGCGGGCCGGGGTGTCGCCGAAGAGCCGCACCTCGCCGCCGTCGGGCTCGTCGAGGCCGAGGAGCAGGCCGATGGTGGTGGACTTGCCGGCGCCGTTGCGGCCGAGCAGGGCGACGGTCTCGCCGCGCCGGATCGTCAGGTCGATGCCGTCCACGGCGCGGACCGGTCCGAAGGACCGGGTGACTCCGGTGAAGGCGACCGCTGTCTCGTTCGTCATGGTGACGACGCTACGAATCCGGGGGCCCGTCCGGCAGGCGTGGATGTACGGACCTGGCGGTGACAAATGTCCCGGGTGCCGTGCCCCGCGCCCTTTCTGACATGCCGTCAGGAGGGTTCACAACTCCTTCCGCCTCGGCTATACATGGGGTCCACCGACCTAGAACGCGTTCTAGAACGGGCGCGTACGGGACGGTCCCCGCACGGCCTCGGTGCGGCCGACGGTGCGGACGGCCGCGCCGAGGTCTTCACCGCCACGAGGAGCAGCAGCCCGATGCCCATCGACCCCGCAAAGGCCGTCGCCGCCGAACCCCGCAGCGCCGAGATCTCCTGGGACCACAAGGACGTCCAGCTCTACCACCTGGGCCTGGGAGCGGGCACCCCCGCGACCGACCCCGACGAGCTGCGCTACACCCTGGAGTCCCGCCTCCACGTCCTGCCCAGCTTCGCCACCGTCGCGGGCGCCGGCATGGGCGTCGTCGGCGGACTCTCGGCCCCCGGCATCGACATCGACCTCGCCGCCGTCCTGCACGGCGGCCAGTCGATCACCCTCCACCGCCCGCTGCCCACCGGCGGCCGGGCCGTGTCCACCTCCCGCGTCGCCGCCGTGTACGACAAGGGCAAGGCCGCCGTCCTCGTCCTGCGGTCCGAGGCCGCCGACGAGGACGGGCCGCTGTGGACCAGCGACGCCTCGATCTTCGTACGGGGCGAGGGCGGCTGGGGCGGCGACCGCGGCCCCTCGGAGCGCCTCGCCGTCCCGGACCGGGCGCCCGACGCCACCGTCGAGCGGCCCGTCCGCGAGGAACAGGCCCTGCTCTACCGGCTCTCCGGCGACTGGAACCCGCTCCACGCCGACCCCGAGTTCGCCAAGCTCGCCGGCTTCGACCGGCCGATCCTGCACGGGCTCTGCTCGTACGGCATGACCCTCAAGGCGGTGGTGGACACGGTGCTCGGCGGCGACGTCACCCGCGTCCGCGCCTACCGCACCCGCTTCGCCGGGATCGTCTTCCCCGGCGAGACCCTGCGCATCCGGATGTGGGCCGGGGACGGCCGTGTCCAGGTGACCGTGACGGCCGTGGAGCGCGACGACGCCCCGGTCCTCGCCGACACCCTCGTCGAACACTCCTGATCGCTTGATCCCTCGATTCGCCTGATCGTCTGATGGGAGCCGCACCATGCGCGCAGCCGTACTGCACGAGATCGGCCAGGACAAACTCGAAGTGCTCGACGACGTCGAGGCGGTGGGCTTCGGCCCGGGCAAGGTGCGGATCCGGGTGAGGGCCACCGGCCTCTGCCACTCCGACGTCTCCGCGATGAGCGGGGTCCTCCCGCAGCCCGCCCCCTTCATCCCGGGTCACGAGGGCGCCGGCGAGATCCTCGACGTCGGCGACGGCGTCACCGGCCTGAGCCAGGGCCAGCGGGTGCTGCTCTGCTGGCTGCCCGCCTGCGGCAGCTGTCCGGCCTGCAGGCGCGGCCAGACCCAGCTGTGCCTGGCCGGCTTCATGAACGCCGGAACGCCCAACTTCAAGCGCCCCGGCGGCGACGTCTTCGGCTTCGCCGGCACCGGCACCTTCACCGAGGAGGTCGTCGTCGACGCGGGCTGCGCCGTCCCGATCCCCGACGACGTGCCCTTCGACATCGCCGCCCTCATCGGCTGCGGCGTCACCACCGGTCTCGGCGCCGCCATCAACACGGCCAAGGTGGAAGCCGGTTCGTCGGTCGCCGTCATCGGCTGCGGCGGCGTCGGCATCTCCGCGATCCAGGGCGCCAAGCTCCAGGGCGCCGCCCAGATCGTCGCCGTCGACCCCGTCGAGTCCCGGCGCGAGGCCGCGCTGAGGTTCGGCGCCACCGAGGCGGTCGCCCCGGACGCGCTCGCCGACGCGAAGCAGCGGATCACCGGCGGCGAGGGCTTCGACTACGTCTTCGAGGTCGTCGGCAGGTCCGCCACCGCCCGCACCGCGTACGAGACGACCCGGCGCGGCGGCACCCTCTGCGTCGTCGGCGCCGGCGCCCTCGACGACCACCTCCAGCTCAACATGTTCGAGCTGTTCTTCGACGAGAAGCGCATCCTGCCCTCGATGTACGGCGGCGGGGACGTGCTCCGGTCGTACGAGCGGGCCATCGCGCTCTGGCGGGCCGGCCGCATCGACCTGGAGTCGCTCATCACCCACCGGGTGCCGCTGTCGGGCATCAACGAGGCCCTGGAGCAGATGCGGACCGGCGCGGCCCTCCGTACCTGCATCGAGATCTGAGAGGACCCACCCGAGATGTCACTCCCCCTGGAGGGCCTGAGCGCGATCGTCACCGGCGCGGGGCGCGGCCGCGGCCGCGCCGAGGCCCTGGAACTGGCCCGGCTCGGCGCCGCCGTCGTCGTCAACGACTACGGGCAGCCCGGCCGCGACGGCTCGGGCGCGGCCTCCGCCGCGCCCGCCGAGGAGGTCGCGGACGAGATCCGCGCGGCGGGCGGCCGTGCGGTCGCCCACCTCGGCGACGTCTCCGACTTCGAGACGGCGCGGGCGCTGGTCGACCTGGCGGTGGCCGAGTTCGGAAAGCTGGACGTCCTGGTCAACAACGCGGGCATCCTGCGCGACCGGATGGTCTTCTCGATGAGCGAGGACGAGTGGGACTCGGTCGTCCGGGTCCACCTCAAGGGCCACTTCAACACCACCCACTTCGCGGCGGTGCACTGGCGGGGCCGCGCCAAGGCGGGCGAGGCCGGCGTCTACGGCCGCATCGTCAACACCTCGTCCGAGGCGTTCCTCGCGGGCTCGGCCGGTCAGCCCAACTACGCGGCGGCCAAGGGCGGCATCGTGGGCCTGACCACCTCGTCGGCGCTCGCGCTCGCCCGGTACGGCGTGACCGCGAACGCGATCTGCCCGCGGGCCAGGACCCGGATGACGGAGGACGTCTTCGCGGGCTTCGCCGAGCCGTCCGCCGAGGGCGAGCTCGACCCGCTGTCCCCCGACCACGTGGCGCCGCTCGTCGGCTACCTGGCCTCCCCGGCGGCGGCCGGGGTCAACGGGCAGCTGCTCGTCGTGCACGGCGGGATGGTGGCGGTGGTGGACCGGCCGAGGGTCTCGGCCAAGTTCGACACGGCCAAGGAGGCGTTCACGTACGAGGAGCTGGACTCCCTCCTGACCCCGCACTACGCGTCCCGCCCGGCGGGCGAGACCTTCGCGGCGACGGAGGTGCTGGGTCTGAAGAAGGGCTGACCACAGGGGTGGTGGGGAAGGAGCAGGGCCCCGGGGGAGACCCCGGGGCCCTGCTCGTCTCTTCTCCTACTGCGCGTGGGCGTCGGCCTCGCGGCGGTGCCGGCCGTGCGGCGAGGACGTGGAGTCCTCCGCCGGCGAGGCCTGACCGCGGTGCTTCCCGGAGCCGTTCGACTCCGTACCCTCCGTGCTTGCATCGGACATGCTGGAACTCACCCCGTACGTCTTGCTCGTGCTGTGCGGCCGTGAGTCTAGCCAGCGGGCCTGCGGTCCGTCAGCGGAGCCTGCTGCAAAGGCACCGGACGGCACACCCGGGGCTCCTCGACGACCACCACCGGCTCGGGCTCCGGCGGCACCTCCAGGCCGGCGAGCCCGCAGGGCGCCTCGGCCGTCGCGTACGGCAGCCGCAGCTCGCCCCCGGCCGTCCACAGGCCCGCCCCGGCCAGCCAGCCCCGGGGCGCCGCCAGCTGGGCCATCCGGCGGGACGAGGGCTGCCAGGCCCCCACCCAGCTGCCGCCCGCCGCGTCGATGCGCAGCGCCACCGCGCAGCTCTCCGGCATCAGCACCTGCCCCGGCTGCACCGCGAACGGCGTCACCGCCGCGTCGTCGAGCCGCAGACATTCGGGGAACCGCACCGGCAGCAGGCTCCCCAGCACGCCCCAGCCCAGCCGGTCGTGCCCCGGCGACGGCGCGTCGGAGCGGATCAGGAGCAGCCCGCTGTCCGGGTCCGCGAGCAGCAGCCGGTCGTCGCTCTCCTCGGTGATCTGGAGCAGCGGCGTCACCTCGCCGCCCCGCTCCAGATCGACGGCCACCGCCTTCACGGGCCCGTCGTCCAGGCGCCGGTCGAGCGCGAGCATCCGGCCCGTGCGGTCGAGCCACACCCCGCCGGTGCAGCGGCCCCTGATCTCCGCCACCCGCTCCGGACCGAAGGCCCCGCCCGCCACCAGCCAGAGCGTCGTCGTGCGGGGGCCGACGCCCATCGCGTACGCGCAGACGCCGTCCGGCGAGGGCGGGAGCAGCACCAGGCGCCCGGAGCCAGGCGCCTCGACCGAGCCGAGCTGCAGCTCCCCGGTGGCCGGGCCGGTGGGGTAGAGCAGGGAGAACGTGCTCCGCCGCCCGTCCACGCGGCGGGCGACGAGGACCCTGCCGTCGGCGAGGGGCAGCAGCTGGGCGTCCGGCTCCTCCGGCTGGCCGAGGGGGAGCGGGACGGCGTACGGCTCCGGGCCGTCGAGCGTCCACCGCTCCGCGTACAGGGCGTCACCGGCGCCCGCGAGCCTGGCCGCGTACGCGCCGTCGGCCGTGATCGTGAACCCCGCCGGCCAGGCCGCGCCGGGGTCCCGGTCGTCGTCCTCGGCCGTGGTCTCGATGGCACACGCTGTCATCGACTCGTCACCTCCGGCCACGAAGCTAGTTTTCGCACTTCCAGCCGAACAGCACGACCAGGGTCACTTCACACATACGGGTGGCCCTGCGGCGGTTCTGCCGAGGGTGCGGGGGCGGTTGTGCTGGAGTGACCCGTGGTGAGTAAGGTAAGGCGAACCTAAGCGGAGGTTCTCCCTCCGTGTGCCCTCGTGTGTCCCCGCCGGGACGACCCGTACAGGAGCCTCCTCATGTCCCTCCGCCGTCGCGGAACCGCCGCCGTCGTCGCCCTCGCCGCCGCACTCTCGCTCGCGGCCTGCGGAGGGGGCGACGGGTCCTCCGACCCCGCCAAGGAGGACGGGTCCAAGAAGAAGGACGTCGCCACCGGCGGCAAGGACTTCGGCGACGCCGCCGCCAAGACCGCGGCCATGGGCACCGACGCGAAGCCCGGCCAGTTCCCCCGCACCCTCACCCACGCCCTCGGGAAGACCGAGCTCAAGGCCGCCCCCAAGCGGGTCGTCGTCCTCGACGTCGGCGAGCTCGACAACGTCGTCTCCCTCGGGATCAAGCCCGTCGGCTACGCCCCCTCCGAGGGCGACGAGGGCATCCCCGGCTACCTCGCGAAGGACGCCGGCACCCCGAAGTCCGTCGGCACCATCAACAACCTCAACCTGGAGGCCATCGCCAACCTCCAGCCCGACCTCATCCTCGGCAGCCAGCTCCGCGCCGCCGACAAGTACGACGAGCTGTCGAAGATCGCGCCGACCGTGTTCTCCATCCGCCCGGGCTTCACCTGGAAGGAGAACTACCTCCTCAACGCCGCCGCGCTCGACCGGACCGCCGAGGCGAGGACGAAGCTCACGGCCTACGAGACCAAGGCGAAGAAGCTCGGCGAGGACATCGGCCCGGACAAGCCGACCGTCTCCATGGTCCGCTACCTCCCCGGCAAGATCCGCCTCTACGCCAAGGCCTCCTTC
Source organism: Streptomyces sp. NPDC059695 (assembly GCF_042733785.1). Taxonomy (NCBI): domain Bacteria; kingdom Bacillati; phylum Actinomycetota; class Actinomycetes; order Kitasatosporales; family Streptomycetaceae; genus Streptomyces; species Streptomyces sp. NPDC059695. The sequence goes on from NZ_JBHWFF010000017.1 coordinate 40,289, forward strand.
ATCGGCACGATCCTGGAGGACACCGGCCTGCCCCGGCCGAAGAACCAGCAGATCGACGAGCTCGCCGCCGAGGTCAGCCCCGAGCGGATCGACGAGGCCGACGCCGACTGGATCTTCACCGGCGTCTACGGCGACGCCAAGGCCACCAAGAAGGACAGCGCCCAGGCCAACCCGCTCTGGAAGAACCTCGAGGCCGTCAAGGCGGGCCGGGCCAAGGACGTCCCGGACGAGACCTGGTACCTGGGCCTCGGCGTCACCGCCGCGAACAGCGTGCTCGACGACCTGCGCGCCGACCTCGTGAAGAAGTAGCCCCGGGTCCCTGACTTATCCACAGGCCAGAACGGCGGGGCGCGGGGGACAGGTAGCCTTTCCCCCGTGCCCCGTCTCTCTGAAGTCATCGCCGAGCTCGACGCCCTCTGGCCGCCCGAGCGGGCCGAGTCGTGGGACGCCGTCGGCACCGTCTGCGGCGACCCCGACGCCGAGGTGGGCCGCGTCCTCTTCGCCGTCGACCCCGTCCAGGAGATCGCCGACGAGGCGATCGCCCTCGGCGCCGACCTGATCGTCACCCACCACCCGCTCTACCTGCGCGGGACGACGACGGTCGCGGCCGGCCACTTCAAGGGCCGCGTCGTGCACACCCTCATCAAGCACGACATCGCCCTCCACGTCGCCCACACCAACGCCGACACCGCCGACCCCGGCGTCTCCGACGCCCTCGCCGGCGCGCTCGACCTCCGGATCACCGGACCCCTCGTCCCCGAGAGCAACCTCGGCCGGATCTGCGAGCTCGACCGCCCCGAGACCCTCGCCGAGTTCGCCGCCCGCGCCGCCAAGCGGCTGCCCGCCACCGCGCAGGGCATCCGCGTCGCCGGCGACCCCGGCATGCTCCTGCGCCGCGTCGCCGTCAGCGGCGGCTCCGGCGACAGCCTCTTCGACGCCGTACGGGCCGCGGGCGTCGACGCCTTCCTCACCTCCGACCTGCGCCACCACCCGGTCTCCGAAGCCACCCAGCACTCCCCGCTGGGCCTGGTCGACGCCGCCCACTGGGCCACCGAATGGCCCTGGTGCGAGCAGGCCGCCGCGCAGCTCGACAGCCTCTCCGACCGTCACGGCTGGGACCTCCGCGTCCACGTCTCGAAGACGGTCACCGACCCCTGGTCCTCCCACCACACCTCTCCTGGAGCCCCCAACTGAACGCCGCGCCCGCCGACCAGATCCGCCTCCTCGACGTCCAGGCCCTGGACGTCCGCCTCCAGCAGCTCGCCCACAAGCGCCGCTCGCTGCCCGAGCACGCCGAGATCGAGGCGCTGGCCAAGGACCTCACCCAGCTGCGCGACCTGCTCGTCGCCGCGCAGACCGAGGAGAGCGACTGCGGCCGCGAGCAGACCAAGGCCGAGCAGGACGTCGACCAGGTCCGCCAGCGTGCCGCCCGCGACCAGCAGCGGCTCGACTCCGGCGCCGTGTCCTCCCCGAAGGACCTGGAGAACCTCCAGCGCGAGATCGTCTCCCTCGCCAAGCGCCAGGGCGACCTGGAGGAGATCGTCCTGGAGGTCATGGAGCGCCGCGAGTCCGTCCAGGAGCGCCTGGCCGAGCTGACCGAGCGGGTCTCCGCCGTGCAGGCCAAGACCGACGACGCCACCGCCCGCCGCGACGCCGCCCAGGCCGAGCTGGACGGCGAGTCCGGCTCCGTCGCCAAGGAGCGCGAGCTCGTCGCCGGCTCCGTCCCGGCCGACCTGATCAAGCTGTACGAGAAGCTGCGCGAGCAGCAGGGCGGCGTCGGCGCGGCCCGCCTGTACCAGCGCAAGTGCGAGGGCTGCCACATCGAGCTCAACATCACCGAGCTCAACGAGGTCCGCGCCGCCGCCAAGGACACGGTCGTCCGGTGCGAGAACTGCCGCCGGATCCTCGTCCGCACCGCGGAGTCCGGTCTGTAATGCGCGAGGTCGTGGTCGAGGCGGACGGCGGCTCCCGGGGCAACCCGGGGCCCGCGGGCTACGGCGCGGTCGTCCTCGACCCGGCGACGGGGGAGACCCTCGCGGAGGCCGCCGAGTACATCGGCGTGGCCACGAACAACGTCGCCGAGTACAAGGGCCTGGTGGCGGGCCTGAAGGCGGCCCGGGAGCTCTTCCCGGACGCCGCGGTCCACGTCCGCATGGACTCCAAGCTGGTCGTCGAGCAGATGTCCGGCCGCTGGAAGATCAAGCACCCCGACATGAAGCCGCTCGCGGCCGAGGCGGGCCGGGTCTTCCCGCCCGGACAGGTCCGCTACGAGTGGATCCCGCGCGAGCGGAACAAGCACGCGGACCGGCTCGCGAACGAGGCGATGGACGCGGGCAAGCAGGGCCGCCCGTGGGAGCCGTCCGGCTCCACGGCCGCCCTGGACGCCTCGGCCGCCCGCAACGCCGCGAGCCCGCCCCCGTCGGGCCCGCCGGGCGACGCGACGGCGGGCGCGGCGAAGGCCCGCGCGGCGCTGACCGCCTCCGCGCCGACGGCGTCCGCGGGCGGTACGGGCACGGGCTCGGGCGTCTGGCCGGGCACCGCCTCGCGCCCACCGGCCGCGAGCGAACCGGGCGCCGGACCGGTTGACGGGCTGTTCGCCGCGGAAGAGGCCGTGACGGCCTCGGGCGGCTCCGCCGCGGGGCCCGACGACGGCCTCTTCGCCGCAGAGGGGCTGGGCGGCGCCCCGGCGGCCGCGACCGCAGCGGCTTCGGTGTCCTCCGGCGACTTCGAGGCCGAGGCGGGCGTCCTGGCCCCGACGGGCCACGCGGCACGCGACCACGCGTCCGCCACGCCGACCGCACCGGCCGGGACGGGCGGGACCGCACCGGCCGGGACGGCCCCCGCTCCCGCGCAGGGCGCCCCCCGGCAGGGCTGGGCCGGGCCCGACATGGGGGCTCCGGCGACGTTCGTGCTGCTCCGGCACGGGGAGACCGCGCTCACGCCCGAGAAGCGGTTCTCCGGGAGCGGCGGGAGCGATCCCGAGCTGTCGGCCGCCGGGCTGCGCCAGGCCGAGGCCGTCGCCGAGGCGCTCGCCGCGCGCGGCACCATCCAGGAGATCGTCAGCTCGCCGCTCACCCGCTGCCGCCAGACCGCCGGTGCCGTCGCCGCCCGCCTCGGCCTCGACGTCCGCGTCGAGCAGGGCCTGCGCGAGACCGACTTCGGCGCCTGGGAGGGGCTGACCTTCCGCGAGGTGCGGGAGCGGCACCCCGAGGACCTCGACGCCTGGCTGGCCTCGCCGAAGGCCGCGCCCACCGGCGGCGGGGAGAGCTTCGCGACCGTCGCCCGGCGCGTCGCCGCGACCCGGGACCGGCTGACCGCCGCGTACGCGGGCCGCACGGTCCTGCTCGTCACGCACGTCACGCCGATCAAGACCCTCGTCCGGCTCGCGCTCGGCGCCCCGCCCGAGTCGCTGTTCCGGATGGAGCTCTCGGCCGCCTCGATCTCGGCCGTGGCCTACTACGCCGACGGCAACGCCTCCGTACGCCTCCTCAACGACACCTCGCACCTGCGGTAGCGCGGAAAGCGGTGGCGGCGGTCCCCCTGCCCGTACCACCATCTCCCGCATGACGTGGTCCTTCACCGACAGCCCCGCCGTCTTCCGGGCCGAGGCCGGCGGGCATCTCACCGCCGAGGCCGCCCGCAACACCGCCGTGCTCACGCTCATGGACACGGCCGCGCGGCTCGGCTGGTGGGCGGAGGGGGACGGCCGGGTCACCGGCGTCCTCGTGGTGCCGCCGTCCGGCGCGCCCTCGCTCGGGGCCATGACGGACGAGGCGGCGCGCGCGCTCGCTCCCGCGGGACTCCTCGGCGACGAACGGCAGCCCACCGTGGTGCGCGGCGAGACCGCCGCCGTCGAGGCGTACGCGGAGGCCACCGGCCGCCGCTGGGCGCCCACCACCCGGATGCGGCTCTTCCGGCTCGGCGAGCTGACCCCGCAGGACCCCGCGCCCGGGGGGCGCGCGAGGCTCGCCACCGAGGCCGACGTCCCGCTCGTCGCGGTCTGGACGGCGGAGTTCGCCGTGGCCATGGGGTACGAGCCCGCCGAGGACTACACCGGCTTCCTCACCGAGCGGATCTCCGAGGAGCGGCTCTGGCTCTGGGAGGCGCCCGACGGCCGCCCCGTCTCCATGGCCGCCGTCTCCCGCACGATCGAGGGCCAGGCCCGCGTCCACCTCGTCCACACCCCGCCCGCCGAGCGCCGCCGGGGGTACGCGGCCGGTGTCACCGAAGCCGTCAGCCGGGCCGCGCGCGACGCGGGAGCGGCGCAGGTCCTGCTCTTCACCGACCTGGCCAACCCCACGAGCAACGCCCTCTACCAGCGCCTCGGCTACCGCCCGGTCACCGACCACCTCAGCGTGGCGTTCACCGGCTGACCGGCGCCCCCAGCCCCGCCGCCCCGCGCGCCAGCGCCTCCACCCGCGCCCAGTCGCGGGCCGCGAGCGCGTCCGGCGGGAGCATCCACGAACCGCCGACGCAGCCGACGTTCGGGAGGGCGAGGTAGGCGGGGGCGGAGGCCGCCGAGATGCCGCCCGTGGGGCAGAAGCGGGCCCGGGGCAGCGGGCCCGCGAGGGACTTCAGGTACGGGACGCCGCCCGCCGCCTGGGCCGGGAAGAACTTCATGTCCGTCACGTCCTGTTCGAGCAGGGCCACGACCTCCGAGGCCGTCGAGACCCCCGGCAGGAACGGCACGCCCGAGTCCCGCATCGCGCCGAGCAGCCGCCCGGTCCACCCCGGGCTGACCAGGAACCGCGCCCCGGCGGTCACCGCGTCCGCCACCCCGGCCGCCGAGACGACGGTCCCGGCGCCGACGACGGCCTCCGGCACCTCGGCCGCGATCGCGCGGACGGCGTCGAGCGCGGCCGGGGTGCGCAGGGTGACCTCGATCAGCGGCAGCCCGCCGGCCACCAGGGCCCGCGCCAGGGGCACGGCGTCGGCGGCGTCCTCGATCACGACGACGGGGACGACGGGGCCGTCCGGGGCAAGGTCGAAGACGCTCGTCATGGGCGTCATCCTGCCCAGGGCGAGCGTCACCCGCAACGAGCGTTGCGGAGGGTGCAACAGAGGCTAGTGGATCTCGTCCACCAGCACGTCGAGGGCGCCCGCCTTCCCGCTCTCCTCCACCACGTACCGCAGATCCCGCAGCGCCTCCGCGAGCTCCACCGGCGAACCCGGCTCCGCGCCCGCCTCCAGGAGGCTCCGCACGATCCGGCCCTTCGTCGCCTTGTTGAAGTGGCTGACCACCTTCCGGGTCGGCGCGTGCAGCACCCGCACCGTCGCCGTCCGGGCCGCGAGCTCCCCCTTCGGCTTCCACGCCGACGCGTACGCCGACGAGCGCAGGTCCAGGACGAGACCGTCCCCGGCCGCCTCCGGCATCACCGAGGCCATCGCGCCCCGCCAGTGCGCCCCCAGCGCCCCGAGCCCCGGCAGCTTCACGCCCATCGAGCAGCGGTAGGAGGGGATGCGGTCCGTCACCCGCACCGCGCCCCACAGCCCCGAGAACACCAGCAGCGAGCTGCCCGCCCGCTTCCGGGCCGCCGCGTCGAGCGTCGCCAGGCCCAGCGCGTCGTACAGCACGCCGGTGTAGATCTCCCCGGCCGGACGCGCGCCCGCCGTCCGCAGCCCGGTGTTCTTCGCGACCTCGCCGCGCAGCCCCTCGCTCAGACCGAGCACCTCGCGGGCCTTGTCCTCGTCGGCGGCACACAGCTCGACCAGCTCGTCCAGGACCGCCGCCCGCGCCTCCGCGAGCCCCGGCAGGGACAGCGACTCCGGCTTCAGCGGCGCCCCGCGCCCCGAGGAGGCCTTGCCTTCGGAGGGCGGCAACAGCACGAGCACGGTGGTTCTCCTTCGTCCGTACGGGGATGGGGGTGCGGCCCCGGCCGTCCAGCGTACGAGGTGCCGGGCGCGGCCCGTGCCCCGCGACCACCCGCCGGGCGCGGCCCGTGCCCCGCCCGGCTCCCGTCCCGCGACCACCGCGCGCCCCCCGCCCCGCGACCACTCGACGTGCCCCGCCCCACCCCGCGCCCTACGCTCGGTCCATGCCCCGCCGCCACATCCACGTGACCGGCGCAGCCGAGGCTCCGCTGCGGGCCGCCCTGCGCGCACTCCGTACCGAGCTCGCGATCCCCGAGGACTTCCCGCCCGCGGTCCTCGCCGAGGCCGAAGCCGCCGCGAAGGCGCCCCGCCTTCCCCCGTACGACGCCACCGACCTGCCGCTCTTCACGATCGACCCGCCCGGCTCCACCGACCTCGACCAGGCCATGCACCTGGCCCGGCGGGCCGACGGCGGCTACCGCGTCCACTACGCCATCGCCGACGTCGCCGCGTTCGTCACCCCCGGCGGCGCGATCGACGCGGAGGCCCACCGGCGCGTCCTCACGCTCTACTTCCCCGACGGCAGGGTCCCCCTCCACCCGCCCGTCCTCTCCGAGGGCGCCGCCAGCCTCCTTCCCGGCGAACCCCGCCCGGCGCTGCTCTGGCGCATCGACCTCGACGCCGAGGGACGCCGCGTCGCCACCGACGTCCGCCGCGCCCTCGTCCGCAGCCGGGCCCGGCTCGACTACGCGGGCGTGCAGCGGGAGATCGACGACGGGACGGCCGAGGAGCCGCTCGCCCTCCTCCGCACCATCGGCCGCCTCCGCGAGGCCCTCGAAGCCGAACGCGGCGGGATCTCCCTCAACGTCCCCGAGCAGGAGATCGTCGAGACCGACCACACCTACGCGCTCGCCTACCGGGCTCCCCTCCCCGCCGACGCCTGGAACGCCCAGATCTCCCTGCTCACGGGCATGGCCGCCGCCGACCTCATGACCGCCGCCGGCACCGGCATCCTGCGGACCCTGCCCACCGCCCCGGACGGCGCCGTCGCCCGCCTGCGCCGCTCCGCCCACGCCCTCGGCGTCCCGTGGCCGCACCACGTCTCGTACGCGGACGTCGTCCGCTCCGCCGACCCCGCCAACCCGCGCCACGCCGCCTTCCTCCAGGAGTGCACCACCCTGCTGCGCGGCGCCGGATACACCGTCTTCACCGACGGCCACATCCCCAGCCCGGCCGTCCACGCCGCCGTCGCCGACGAGTACACCCACTGCACCGCGCCGCTGCGCCGCCTCGTCGACCGGTACGCGGGCGAGCTGTGCGTGGCGGCGGTCGCCGGGGACGAGCCGCCCGCGTGGGTGCGGGCCGCGCTGCCCGCCCTCCCCGACGAGATGGCCGCAGGCGCCCGCCGCGCCAACACGGTCGAACGCGAGAGCGTCGACATCGTCGAGGCGGCGCTCCTGCGGGAACGGATCGGCGAGATCTTCGACGCGTACGTCATCGACGTGAAGGAGCGCGAACCGGCCGTCGGCACCGTCCACCTCGACGACCCGGCGGTCGTGGCCCGCATCGAGGGCGGGGAGGCGAGGCTGCCGCTGGGGGAGTGGCTGCGGGTCAGGCTGTCGGAAGCGGACCCGGGGACGGCGAAGGTGCTGTTCGCGCCCGCGTGACCGCCCGCACGAGCGCCTGCGGATCGTCGGCGTGCAACCGGATCAGCCGTACGGGGCGGGGTGCGCCCAGCAGCCGGGGCGCGTCGACCGGTTCCGTCAGCCCGATCGTGACGGTGGTCTGGGAACCGACGGCGAGGTTCAGCTCGCCGTCCCGCCTCTCGTGGGAGAAGAGCGACTCGCGGCGGACGCTGGCGATCCGGTCGAGCGGCACCCGGACGTCGACGTGCGCGGCCTGCCGGACCCGGAGGGTGCTCCCGGCGAGCGTGTGCGGACGGGTGGCGGAGGCGGCGTGCAGCCCGAGCACGAACAGCACGGTGTAGACGTCCAGGACGAGGACGACCGTGTGGACCACGGGCCAGTCGGCGAGCAGGTACGACATGCCGACCGTCTCCACCACACACACGAACGCGAAGCCGTACATCAGGGCCGCCTGGTCCCGGGCGTACGGGAACACGCCGTCCGCGCCCGCCACCCCGTGCGGCCGGCGCGCGACCCACCGGCCGAGGCCCGCCAGGAGCCGCAGCTCGTGCCCGACCAGCCGCAGCACGGCCTCGGGCACCAGCTCGCCCAGGGCGTCCCGTGCGGGCAGCCCGCGCCGCAGGAGCCGGAGGAAGACCGTCACCTCGGTGACCAGGACCGCCGCCACGAGCAGCTCCCCGACGAGGAGCACCGCCCCGGGCATCCGCACCCCCGCGAGCAGGCAGACGGCGAGCACGAGCTCGGCGGGGAGCACGGCGTACGCGACCGCGCGCAGGAGCCGCAGCAGGCGACCGCGCGGCACGCGGGCGGTGTCCGTCATCGGTCCCCCTCCCCGCGCTCCGACCGCCGCACCACCAGCTCCACCGCCCGCCGCACTGCCGCCGACTGGGCCGGCGCGAGGTCCGCGAAGAAGGTGTCGGCGAGCCCCCCGGCCCCCTCCGGAGGCAGCTCCACCGCGATCCCGTCCGGCAGGACGGCCGCCAGGGCACGGGCCGCCCCGTCCACCCGGGGATCGTCCGGCGCCGCGTCGGCGAGGGCGTCCAGGAGCCCGTACAGCTCCCGCGCGCTGCCCGCCACGTCCCGCATCAGCTCCATCAGCCGGGCCCGCTCGGCCTCGGGGGCGACGGTGTCGAGCAGGGTCAGGATCTCCCGGTCCTTCGCCGCCATCGGCGACTCGGGGAGCTCTCCGAGCCCCGCGAGCAGCGCCGCGAGCTCGGGCGAGACGGGGCCCTCGGCGGGCAGGCGCCCGGCGCGGGCCTCGGCGAGGAGGGGCGCCAGGCGCTCCCGGCGCTCCCGGATCACCGCCTCCTGCCGGGCCAGGTCGTCCGCCAGTTCCTCCAGGACCTCCACGAGCCCCCGCCCCTCGTCGTCCGCGAGCACGTCCCGTACCTCGTCGAGACCGAGGCCCAGCTCGGTCAGCCGCCGGATCCGGGCGAGCAGGACGGCGTCCCGGACCCCGTACTCCCGGTATCCGTTGGCCCGCCGCTCGGGCTCGGGCAGCAGCCCGGACTGGTGGTAGTGCCGCACGGCGCGGGGGGTGACCCCGACGAGCGCGGCGATCTCGCCGATACGCATGCGCCCAGTAGAAACCCTGACGCTGCGGCAGGGTCAAGGAGCGTCCGCCCCGGCGGGTAGCATGGTCGCCACGGCAGACGAGCCGGGCGGACGGCCGCGTGGAGATCCTCGGATCTTCCCGAGGAACGTCCGGGCTCCACAGAGCAGGGTGGTGGCTAACGGCCACCCGGGGTGACCCGCGGGACAGTGCCACAGAAAACAGACCGCCGGGGACCTCGGTCCTCGGTAAGGGTGAAACGGTGGTGTAAGAGACCACCAGCGCTTGAGGTGACTCAGGCGGCTAGGTAAACCCCACTCGGAGCAAGGTCAAGAGGGGACACTCCGGTGTCCCTGCGCGGATGTTCGAGGGCTGCTCGCCCGAGTCCGCGGGTAGACCGCAGGAGGCCGGCGGCAACGCCGGTCCTAGATGGATGGCCGTCGCCCCGACGACCGCGAGGTCCCGGGGCACAGAACCCGGCGTACAGCCCGACTCGTCTGTCGGCCCACGTGGGGAAGGCCCCCGACCGGGTTTCCGCCCGGTCGGGGGCCTTTTCCGTGCCCGGCTCAGGGGCGGCGGACCTCGAAGTGGAAGCAGCCGTACTCGACCGCCCGGACGTGGACCAGGGCGACGGACGGGTCCGCGAAGGCCTCGGTGAGGGAGGCGTCGAAGCCCGCCCCGGGGTCCTCGGGGAGTTCCAGGAGGCGGCCGCCGACGATCCGGCCGTCCGCGTCGTAGCGGCGCAGGGCGCGGAGCGCTCCCGGGCGGGAGAAGGGGTACTCCTCCGAGGGCGCGGGGCCGCCGCAGTCGGCGGCGTGGATGAAGACCGGGCCCTGCTCGTCGTACGCGCCGGGCTCGGCACCGGTCTCGGCGGCCCAGCGGCGCAGCGGCGCGTACGAGACGAGGGCGATCCGCTCGCCGGGCGCGGAGGGGCGCAGGCAGCAGCGGAGGGGATCGCCGCCCTCGACGGCGGTGTGGGTCGCGCAGGGGCGGCCGGCGTCGTCGGTGTCGCGCAGCCGGGCGAGCGCGGCGGGGGAGATCGGGCGGGGGGAGTAGGTGGTCATGGTGCCAGCCTCGCGCGCGGCGGGGCCGTACCGCTGGCGCAATTCGGACGGCGTGCTGGGAGCGGCCGCGCCGGTTCGCCGGGCGCGGCGCCCCCCGCTTGGGTACCGTCGCCTCGCCAGCCGCTACGAACGGAGCCGCCCGGATGAGCCGACGTTTCCAGGTCACCTTCGACGCCCACGACCCGCGGGCGCTCTCGTCCTTCTGGCGCGACGCGCTGAAGTACGTCCACCCCGGGCCGCCCGGCGTGGAGGTGCCCGAGGGGGCCGATCCGCTGGACGCCTGGGACGAGTTCCTCGCGCGGATCGGCGTACCGGAGGACCAGCGCAACTCCCGGTCCGCCATCGAGGATCCGGAGGGGGAGGGCCCCCGCGTGTTCTTCCAGCAGGTGCCCGAGGACAAGGTCGCCAAGAACCGCGTCCACCTCGACGTCCGTGCCGCCCCCGGCCTCCGGGGCGAGGAGCGGATGGCCGCCCTGGAGACCGAGTGCGACCGGCTCGTCGGGCTGGGGGCGAAGCGGGTGCGCCGCTTCGAGCCCGCGCCGCCGTTGAGCGCGGGCCACATCGTGATGACCGACCCGGAGGGCAACGAGTTCTGCCTGGACTGACGCGGCCGCCCCCCTGCGTGCGGACGGTGAAAGCGCAGGTCATACCCTGTGTGGCGCTGAGTCGTCGTCAGGGAGGGGCAGGGTCGGGTGGGTACGTCGCCGGGGCGGGGGTCCGTTCGGGAGGAGCCGTTGTGGCGGCGGTCCGGGACCGTCGTCCTCTGTCTGGTCCTGATGCCCCCGTTGGGTGTCCTCCTGGCCTGGCGCAGCCGTTGGCCGGCGGGGCGGAAGGTGCTGGCGACCGTGCTGTCCTGCGTCTGGTTCGTGGCCCTGGGCACCAGCGGCCCGCCGGCGGACGGGCCGGCGGCGGCCGGTGCCGGGCCGAAGCCCCGCACGGTCCCGTCCTTCACCCCGTACACCCCGCCCACCCCCACGCCGACGCCGCTGGTGCGGCGGGTGGTCGCCGACTACACCGGGCAGAACCTGGAGGCGGCGTCGCGGGCCGCGTACGAGGCGGGGTTCCGGGCGCGTTCGCACGACGCCACCGAGGACGACAGGATGCAGCTCGTCGACGGCAACTGGAAGGTGTGCTTCCAGGAGCCGGCCGTCGGAGCGACGGCGACGACCGAGGAAGGGCGGCGGGCCGGGATCGAGTTCGCCGTCGTCGAGAAGAGCAGCCCGTGCCCGCCGCGGGACGGTGACGCCGTGGTCTTCCCCAAGGTGCCGGACGTCGTCGGCGAGACGTTCGCGGCCGGTTCCGCGATCCTCCGGAAGGCGGGCCTCACCGAGATCCGGGGCGCCGTCGCGTACACGGACGTGGACCTGGCGGCCCGTCACGAGGACTGGCGGATCTGCTTCCAGGACCCGGAGGCCGGTGAGGACATCGAACGGCCCTCGTCCATGTCCGTACGGCTCTCCCTGACGCCTCCCGGCGTCTCCTGTCCCGGCGAGGACTACGCCCGGCTGCACCCCGACCCGGATCCGGACCCCGACCGCCACGGCTCAGGCTCCGGTTCCGGTTCCGGTTCCGGTTCCGGCTCCGGAGGTTCCGGTGGCGGCGGCCTCGCCTACTACAAGAACTGCGACGCCGTCCGCGCCGCGGGCAGGGCCCCGATCTACGCGGGCCAGCCCGGCTACCGGTCCGGCCGCGACCGCGACGGCGACGGCAAGGCCTGCGACTGGTCCTGAGCCTCCCGGACCCCGCTGTCGGAGGGACCTCACGGCCGGGGCGCGGCGGGGGAGGAGCCCCCCGGGTGTACGGGTGGGGCATGACCATTCCCGTGAAGCAGCTCAGTGATCCGGTCGTGCGTGCCTTCGTCACGGCCCTCAACGCCCACGACGAGCCCGGCCTCCTCGACGTCCTCACGCCCGGCGTGACCATGTCCGACGACGGGTCCGACCGTGACGTGCGGCAGTGGCTCGACCGGGAGGTGTTCGCCTCCCGGGGGCACATGGACGTGGTGAGCGAGGCCGACGACGGGCGCGCCCTCGTCGCCGACTACCGCAACGACACCTGGGGTGCGATGCGGACCAAGTGGGCCTTCACCGTCGAGGGCGGGAAGGTGTCCCGGTTCGAGACCGGGCAGGCCTGACCCTCCGGCCGGGGACGGCTCCCGCCCCCGGCCGCAGCCCCGGTCCCGGGACCGGCCTGAGCCCCGGTTCCGGGACCGGTTCCGGAACCGGGCTCAGCCCCGGCCGATGTACGGCATCGTCGTCGCCATCACCGTCGCGAACTGCACGTTCGCCTCCAGCGGCAGCGCCGCCATGTGCACCACCGTCGCCGCCACGTCCGCCGCGTCCATCACCGGCTCCGACGCCAGCGCGCCGTTGGCCTGGAGGATGCCGGTCTGCATGCGGGCCGTCATCTCCGTCGCCGCGTTGCCGATGTCGAGCTGGCCGCAGGCGATCCGGTACGGGCGTCCGTCGAGCGACAGGGACTTCGTGAGGCCCGTCATCGCGTGCTTCGTCGCCGTGTACGCGATCGAGTGCGGGCGCGGCACGTGGGCGGAGATCGAGCCGTTGTTGATGATCCGGCCGCCCTGCGGCGACTGGTCCTTCATCGTGCGGAAGGCGGCCTGGGCGCAGAGGAACGCGCCCGTCAGGTTGACGTCCACCACCGCCCGCCAGGTCTCCGGGGCGAGGTCCTCGACCGGCGTGCCGCCGCCCGCGAACGTCCCCGCGTTGTTGAAGAGCAGGTCGACGCGGCCGTAGTGGTCCCGTACCGAGGAGAAGAGGGCGGCCACCGCCTCCTCGGACGTGACGTCCGTCGGGACGCTCAGGAAGTCGCCGTCCGGCAGGGCCGAGGCCGTCTCCTCCAGGGCCTCCGCCCGCCGCCCCGCCAGGGCCACCGACCAGCCGGCCGCCGCGAGGGCCAGCGCCACGCTCCGGCCGATGCCCGAACCGGCTCCCGTCACCACTGCGATGCTCATGGGCGCGCAGCGTACGCGAGACGCATGCCCCATGAACTCATCCGTCCGACACGTGGATGTTCTGTACTCGACAATGCGACGTCGTCCCGTTCCCCTCGAATGGCGGAAGCGCACCATCCGTCCGGGGAGGGGAACATGAACCACGTCCAGGACCACTCCGAAGAACTCCGCGCCGCCTCACGCCACGTGAGGCGCCGGCGATTCCTGACCGCCACCGGGGCCGCCGCCGCGCTCGCCTTCGCCACCCAACTGCCCGTGGCCGGTGCCGCGGCCGCGGCCGAGCTCGACGGCCGGCGCGTCACCGAGAACCCGTTCACCCTGGGCGTGGCGTCCGGTGACCCGCTGCCCGGATCCGTACTCCTCTGGACACGGCTCGCGCCCCGCCCCTTCGAGCCCGGCGGCGGTCTGCCCGCGCGCCGCGTCGGGGTCCGCTGGGAGCTCGCCGACGACGAGCGCTTCACCCGGATCGTCCGCCGGGGCCTGGCCACCGCCCACCCCGAGTTCCGCCACGCCCTGCACGTCGAGGTCGAGCACCTCGCCCCGGGCCGCGTCTACTTCTACCGATTCCGCGTCGGCGAGTGGACCAGCCCGGTCGGCCGGACCCGCACCGCCCCGGCCCCCGACGCCCGCACCACCGGGCTCAAGCTCGCCGCCGTGTCCTGCCAGGCCTACCACGACGGGTACTTCACGGCCTACGGCCACCTCGCGCGGGAGGACGTCGACGTCGTCTTCCACCTCGGCGACTACCTGTACGAGTACGCCGTCGACGCCGCCGGCGGCGCCCGCGCCTACACCGACCGGACCCTTCCGGCCGTCTTCAACCGCGAGACGATCAGCCTGGAGGACTACCGACTGCGCTACGGCCTCTACAAGTCGGACCCCGACCTGCGCGCCGCGCACGCCGCCCACCCCTTCGTCGTCACCTGGGACGACCACGAGACCGAGAACAACTACGCGGGCGACATCCCCGAGAACGACGTCCCGCCGGAGGTGTTCCTGCTGCGCCGCGCCGTCGCCTACCGCGCCTACTGGGAGCACCAGCCGCTGCGCAGCCCCCGGCCCCAGGGCTCCGACATGAGGCTGTACCGGCGGCTGCGCTTCGGGCGGCTCGCCCAGTTCGACGTCCTCGACACGCGCCAGTACCGCTCCGACCAGGCGTACGGGGACGGCTGGCACGCCCCCGGGCCCGACACCGAGGACCCGGCGCGCACCCTGACCGGCGCCACGCAGGAGCGCTGGCTGCTGGACGGCTGGCGCGCCTCCCGGGCCCGCTGGAACGTCCTGCCGCAGCAGGTCGTGTTCTCCGAGCGCCGTGACCGCCCCACCGCCGACTTCACGGTCTCCATGGACGCCTGGGACGGGTACGCGGCCTCCCGGCGGCGGATCCTCGCGGGCGCCGAGTCCGCCGGCATCGAGAACCTGATGGTGCTCACCGGCGACGTGCACGTCGGCATCGGCCTCGACATCAAGGCGGACTTCCGCGACCCGGCCTCCCGGACGCTCGGCACCGAGATCGTCACCACCTCGATCGCGAGCGGCAGGAACGGTGCCGACCGGCCGTCCAACTACGACCGGATCGTCCAGGCCAACCCGCACGTGAAGTTCTACAGCGGACGCCGCGGCTACGTGACGGTGGCGCTCGGCACGGAGAGCGCCCGCACCGACTTCCGCACGGTCCCGTACATCACGACGCCCGGCGCCCCCGTCGCCACCGCCGGCTCCTTCGTCACGGAGGCGGGCGACCCGGGCCTCAAGCCGGCGTGACCTCCTGCGGATAGCGGACGCCGACGCGGTCCCGGACCGCGTCGAGCGTCCGCATCACCGCGAGCGAACCGTCCAGGGGCACGAGCGGGGACTCCGTCGCTCCCGCCCGCAGACAGCGCGCCACCTCGGCGGCCTCGTGCCGCAGGGAGTGCGGGTCCTCGGCCGGGACGAACTCCTCCGGCTCCCGGCCCGCGCGGTGCAGGGTGAACCGCTCGGGGAAGAAGAAGCCGCGCGGGACGTCGATCCGGCCCGCGGTGCCCGTCACCGAGGCCGTCATCGGGGTGTCCGCCTCCAGTGAGCAGGACAGCAGCGCGGAGGCGCCCGAGTCCCAGCCGAGCAGCATCCCCGTGTTCAGGTCGACGCCCTCCGGGGAGAGCCGGGCGTGCGCGTGGACCGCGGCCGGCTCGCCGAGCAGCAGGTGCGCGAACGACACCGGGTACACCCCCAGGTCGAGCAGCGCCCCGCCGCCGACGGCCGGGTCCCGCAGCCGGTGTCCGGCGTCGAAGGGGCCCGCGAGCCCGAAGTCGGCCTGGACCGTGCGGACCTCGCCGACCGCCCCGTCGCGGACCAGTTCCGCGATCCGCCGGATCAGCGGGTTGCAGTACATCCACATGGCCTCCATGAGGAAGAGGCCGCGGCCGCGCGCGAGGGCGACCAGTTCCGCCGCCTCGCGGGCGTTCAGCGTGAGAGCCTTCTCGCAGAGCACCGCCTTGCCCGCCTCCAGGGCGAGGCCGGCGGCCGCGCGGTGCGCGTGATGCGGAGTCGCCACGTACACCACGTCGACGTCCCCGTCGGCGAGGAGTCCGGCCCACTCCCCGTACGCCCGCGGGATCCCGAGCCGGTCCGCGAAGTCCTTCGCGGACGCCTCCGTACGGGACGCCACCGCGACGACCTCGGCGCCGTCCAGCGTCCTCAGGTCCGTGGCGAAGCGTTCCGCTATGCCGCCCGTCGCCAGGATCCCCCAGCGCACCGTCCCGTTCGCGTCCATCCCCACCCCACAGGTCTCGACCATGCCGGTCGAGCTGAGAGCATAGGCAAGGTTTCAACGAAATGGAGCAGCCGATGCCGGAGAGCGGCCAGAAAACCACACAGGGACACATAACCGAACCCGCCCCGGCCGTCACCGCCGCCCGGCGGACCGGGCTCCTCGTCACCCTCGTCCTCGGCGGACTCACCGCCCTCCCCCCGCTCTCCATGGACATGTACCTCCCGGCGCTGCCGGAGGTCACCGACGCGCTGCGGGCCCCCGCCGCGACCGTCCAGCTCACCCTCACCGCCTGCCTCGCCGGCATGGCCCTCGGCCAGCTCGTCGTCGGTCCCATGAGCGACAGGTGGGGACGCCGGCGCCCGCTGCTCATCGGCATGGTCGTGTACGTGCTCGCCACCGCCGTCTGCGCCCTCGCGCCCACCGCCGAGCTCCTCATCGGCTTCCGGCTGCTCCAGGGCCTCGCCGGCGCCGCGGGCATCGTCATCGCCCGCGCCGTCGTCCGCGACCTGTACGACGGCGTCGAGATGGCCCGCTTCTTCTCCACCCTGATGCTGATCTCGGGCGTCGCCCCGGTCATCGCCCCGCTCATCGGCGGCCAGATCCTGCGGATCACCGACTGGCGCGGAGTCTTCTACGTCCTCACCGTGATCGGCGTCCTGCTGACCCTGGTCGTCTGGCGCTTCCTCCACGAGACGCTGCCCCCGGAGCGCCGGCACGAGGGCGGGGTCGGCCAGGCCCTGCGGACCATGCGGGGGCTCCTCGCCGACCGGGTCTTCACCGGCTACATGCTGACCGGCGGGCTCGCCTTCGCCGCCCTCTTCGCCTACATCTCGGCCTCGCCGTTCGTGATCCAGGACCTCTACGGGGCCTCCCCGCAGACCTTCAGCCTGCTCTTCGGCCTCAACTCGATCGGGCTCGTCGCCGTCGGGCAGATCAACGGCAAGCTCCTCGTCGGCCGCGTCAGCCTCGACAAGGCGCTCGGCTTCGGCCTCGGCACCATCCTGCTCGCCGCCGTCGCGCTCACCCTCATGACCACCGGCGTCTTCGGCGAGACCGGCCTCGCGCCGATCGCCGCCGGACTCTTCGTCCTGATGTCCGCGATGGGCCTGGCCATGCCCAACACCAACGCCCAGGCCCTGATGCGCACCCCGCACGCCGCCGGGTCCGCCTCCGCGCTCCTCGGCACCTCCTCCTTCCTCATCGGCGCCGTCGCCTCCCCGCTCGTCGGCATCGCCGGCGAGCACACGGCCGTCCCCATGGCGGTCGTGCAGCTCGGCTGCGCCGTCCTCGCCCTCGCCTGCTTCCTGGGCCTGTGCCGCCCCTGGCGCACGACGGAGACGCAGCCCGGAGCCGCCTAGACTGGCTCGGTGAACGCCGTCTCCACCGCCTCCTCCGCCTCCCTGCGCGCGGCCCTCGCCACGCTCCTCGACGGGCTGCCGCCCCAGCGGGCGGCGCAGGCCGTCGAGCGGCTGATCGCCAGCTACCGGGGCACCACCCCGACGGACGCCCCCGTGCTGCGCGACCGCTCCGACGTCGCCGCGTACGCGGCGTACCGGATGCCGGCGACCTTCGAGGCGGTACGGGGCACCCTCGACGCCCTCAGGGCGGCCGCGCCCGACTGGGAGCCGCGGACCCACACCGACGTCGGCGGCGGCACCGGCGCGGCGAGCTGGGCCGTCGCCGAGGCCTGGGCGGAGCAGCCGCCCCGCACCACGGTCCTCGACTGGGCGGAGCCCGCGCTCGCGCTCGGCCGCGAGCTGGCGGCCGGGGTCCTCGACGCCGAGTGGCGGCGCGAGCGGATCGGCTCCGCGCTGCGCCTGCCCGAGACCGACCTGGTCACCGTGTCGTACGTGCTCAAGGAGCTGACCGAGGCCGACCGGACGGCGCTCGTCACCGAGGCGGCCCGTGCCGCCCGGGCCGTCGTGATCGTCGAGCCCGGCACCCCCGACGGCTACGAGCGGGTCATCGCGGCCCGCACCCGTCTGGTGGAGGCCGGTTTCACCGTCGCCGCGCCCTGCCCGCACAGCGGGGCCTGCCCGATCGTGCCCGGCACCGACTGGTGCCACTTCGCCGCCCGGGTGAGCCGCTCCTCGCTGCACCGCAAGGTGAAGGGCGGTTCGCTGCCGTACGAGGACGAGAAGTACGCGTACGTCGCCGCCGTCCGGTTCCCCGTGACCCCGGCGCCCTCCCGCGTCGTCCGCAGGCCGCAGATCCGCAAGGGCCTGGTCTCCCTGGAGCTCTGCGGGCCCGACGGGCTCGGCCGGGACACGGTCACCAAGCGGCACGGGCCCCTGTACAAGCAGGCCCGTGACGCGGAGTGGGGCGACTCCTGGCCGCCGGAGGAGGACCTCTAGGTCCCGGCTAGGGGCGCAGCTCCTGCGTGCAGCACTTCACGCTGCCGCCGCCCTTGAGGAGCTCGCCCAGGTCCATGCCGACCGGCTCGAAGCCGCGCTCGCGGAGCGGGTCGAAGAGGCCCACGGCGGCCTGCGGCAGCAGGACGTTGCGGCCGTCGCTGACGGCGTTCAGGCCGAGGGCCGCCGCGTCCTCCGCGGTCGCGATCAGGGCGTCCGGGAAGAGCCGGGCGAGCACCGCGCGGCTGCCGGGGGAGAAGGCGTCCGGGTAGTACATGACCTCGTCCCGGGCGTCGTCCAGGACGCACAGGGCCGTGTCCAGGTGGTAGTAGCGCGGGTCCACCAGCTCCAGGCCGATCACCGGGCGGCCGAAGAACTCCTGCGCCTCGTCGTGCGAGAGCGGGCTGGAGCGGAAGCCGCGGCCGGCGAGGATCCAGGAGGCGGTGACGGCGAAGTCGCCCTCGCCCTCGTTGACGTGCTCGGGGACCCGCACGGCGTCGTCCGGCCAGCCGTTCCCGCGGAACCAGGCCAGATGGGCGTCGGCCTCGGCCGCCCGCTCCCGGTGGGCGAACCTCGCGCCGAGGACCCGGCCGTCGACCACGGTCGCGCCGTTCGCCGCGAAGACCATGTCCGGCAGCGCCGGGTCGGGACTCAGGAGCTCCACGGTGTGGCCGAGGGAGCGGTAGCGGTCGCGCAGGTCCTCCCACTGGGCGAGGGCGAGCGGCAGGTCGACCGGTTTCGCGGGGTCCATCCAGGGGTTGATGGAGTACGTCACCGTGAAGTGCGTGGGTGGGCACATCAGATAACGGCGGGGCGAGGACGTGCGCGGAGTGGAGCGCAATGAGGCCTCCTCACGGAGAAGCGTGCGGTGATCGGTGGACCCCATGGTCCGCTCTCGGGGGCCTTCGCGCTGTGGACCGTTCGGGTGGTTCGGACCCGTTCGAATGGCGAGACGTCTCGTCTCGTCGGGTGTTAGATTGAGGGCATGTCCGACACCCGGCCCGCCAAGGCCGCCCCCGACGCCTCCCGCCGCAGCGAGCGCTCCCGCCGCGCCATCTTCGACGCCGCCCTCGCCCTCGTCTCCGAGACCGGCTACGCGAAGACCACCATCGAGGGCATCGCCGCCCGCGCCGGCGTCGGCAAGCAGACCATCTACCGCTGGTGGCCCTCGAAGGCCGCCGTCCTCCTCGACGCCTTCCTCGACCTCGCCGCCCGCGCCAACGAGGCCCTCGGAGGGGACGCGGACAGTGAGATCCCCGACACCGGGGACCTCGCCGCCGACCTCAGGTACGTGCTGCGCGCCACCGTCGACGAGATGACCGACCCCGCCTTCGACGGCCCCACCCGCGCCCTCGCCGCCGAGGGAATCGTCGACCCCGAGCTCGGCGCCCGCTTCACCGAGGCCCTGCTCGAACCCCAGCTCCAGTACTACGTCCGCCGCATCGAGGCCGCACAGGCCAAGGGCGACATCGACCCGGACGCGGACCCCCGCGTCGCCGTCGAACTCCTCGTCGGCCCCCTCCACCACCGCTGGATCCACCGCACCCTGCCGCTCACCCACGCCTACGCCGACACCCTCGTCGACCTCGCCCTGCGCGGCCTCGCCCCCCGCTCCTGACCGCTCCGGGCACCCCGGTTCCGCACTCCGGTCACCCGGGGCGCAGGATGGTGGGACCATGGGCAGAGCCGAACGGGCGAGCATGAGGTGTGAGGGGATAGATGGGCGACGGCATCGGCCGCTACCGCGGCACGGAGAGCAAACTCGCACAGTGGCTGCGCAGGCGCCCCAAACGCACCGCGGCCGACGACGGGAACGACCGCGAGAAGCTGCTCCTGGCCGTCGCCGCCGCCGGGCTGCCCCTGGCCCCCGCCGCGTACCCCGTCGGCTACAGCTGCTCCTGTGAGCGGATCGGCTGTCCCACCCCCGCCCGGCACCCCGTCTCCTTCGCCTGGCAGACGCAGTCGACCACCGACCGCGCCCAGATCGAGCGCTGGGCCCGCAACGAGCCCGCGGCGAACTTCATCACCGCCACCGGCATGGTCCACGACGTCCTCGACGTCCCGCTGGCCGCCGGCCGTGCCGCCCTGGAGCGCCTCCTCGCCGAGGGCGTCGAGGTCGGGCCCGTCGCCGAGTCCGCAGACGTCGACACGGTCGGCGGGCGGATGCTCTTCTTCACCGCCACCCGCGGCACCCCCGAGGACGAGGACGAGTGGTGGCCGTGCGAGCTGGACTGCCACCCCGAGACGATGGACGAGCATCCGGGCCTGCGCTGGCACTGCCGCGGCAGCTACGTCCTCGTACCGCCGGCCCGGCTCCCCGGTGACGAGGACGACCGTCCGGTCGTCGCCTGGGTCCGCGGCCCCGAGCACCCGCTGCCCGACCCGCTGAACCTGCTGGAGACCCTCCAGGACGCCTGCGCCCGCCACGCGGCCGAGCGCGGGGCGGACGGCGACGGAGGGCACCCGGCCCACGAGATCGCCTGGCCGCTGACCCGCTGACCCGCCGAGCTTCCGCCGGGGCGGCGCGGGGAGGGCTATGAGCCCTGCGCGCCCACCACGCCCTGGAGCCGGCCCGCGACCGTGACCCCGTTCCGGTCCGTGCCCGCCGGCTTCACCAGGACCGCCTGGCTGGACACCCACTCCCGGGTGACGGTGTTCTTGATCTCGCCGGTCAGCAGCGCCTTGGTGTCGGCGCCGACCTTCGGCCGGTAGCCCTTCGCCGCCGTCTGCCGCTCGAAGTACCGGGTCGCGAAGAAGACGAGCGCGCCGCCGTCCCGGGTCCGCAGCGCCAGGGGCGCGAAGTCCCCCTGGTCCGTGGCGCGGTCGATGTACTGGGTGGCCATGCCCGGCCGCTGGGCGGCCTTCTGCCGCTGCGCCCGCCACGCGGTGGTGTGCATGCCCGGCGCGAACGGCCCCGCCTGCCCGTCCTTCAGATACGCCACGTACCGCTCGCCCAGGTCCCCGGGCGCGACCGCGAGCGCGTCGCTGTCCGCCGCGACCGGCACCGCGTACCCCTCCTCCTCCGCGAACGCGGGCACGTCGCCCCGGGGGAGGATCGACAGGTAGGCGGCCTCCCACGGCTGGTCGGGCCCGTTGCGGAGGAAGGCCAGGAGCCAGCGCTCATCGCCGGAGCTCCGGTTGGACGCGGTGTCCGCGACGAACCAGCGCGGCCAGCCCGCCTTCCGGGGCAGCACGAACCGGGCGTCCGTGAGGGCGAGGGGCTTGTGGTCCGGGTTGCCGCCGGGCGTGGTGATCGACCGCGCGCGCAGGCCCGCCTGGTTGATCGCCCCGAGCGGACCGGTGACCCGGCTCGCGTCGAGAGCCGGGTCATAGGCCTTGTCGGCCCGGTTGTAGGCCGCCGTGAAGTCGGCGAGGGCCTGCGCGGCCTCGGTCTTCGTCGCCGGCGGCAGCAGGGCCAGCTCGCCGTGCACGGTCACGCAGCCGCTCGCCGCCAGCGACAGGACGGTCGCCGCCGCCGTCGCCGCGAGGAACCTCACTGGTCGGCGGCGGCCCCCCGGCGACGACACCCGCTCAAGCGGTCGTCTCGGCGCTCGCCCCAGCCTCAGCCTGCTCATCGGTCGCCTTCTGCTTCTTCACCCGCACGGACGGACCCGACCCTATCGGGGCGAGGAACAGCGCGAGCGTCGGGATCAGATACAGCGCCCACACCGTGACCTGAAGGACCGTCGGATCCGGCTGGAAGTTGAAGACGCCCTTGAGGAGCGTGCCGTACCAGCTGTCGGGCGGGATCGTCGCCGAGATGTCGAAGGCCTTGTTCGCCAGACCGCCGAGGAAGTCGGCCTCCTGGAGGTCGTGGACGCCGTACGCGAGCACGCCCGCCGCCACCACGACCAGCATGCCGCCGGTCCAGGTGAAGAACTTCGCCAGGTTGATCTTCAGCGCGCCCCGGTAGAACAGCCAGCCGAGGAAGACCGCCGTGACCAGACCGAGGAGGACCCCGGCCAGCGGCGCGTACGTGCCGTCGGAGGAGGCCCGCACGGACGCCCACACGAAGAGCGCCGTCTCCAGGCCCTCGCGGCCCACCGCCAGGAACGCGGTGGCGACCAGCGCGCCCGTGCCCATCTGCAGGGCCGCGTCCAGCTTGCCGTGCAGCTCGGACTTCAGGTGCCGGGCCGTGCGCCGCATCCAGAAGACCATCCAGGTCACCAGGACCACCGCGACGATCGACAGCGAACCGCCCAGCAGCTCCTGCGCCTCGAAGGTGAGCTCCTGGGAGCCGAACTCCAGCCCGGCGCCGAAGGCCAGGGCCACGCCGACGGCGACGCCGATGCCGATCCAGATCGGCCGCAGCGCGTCACGGCGCCCGGTCTTCACCAGGTAGGCGATCAGGATGCAGACGACGAGACTGGCTTCGAGGCCCTCGCGCAGGCCGATCAGATAGTTACCGAACACGTCGGTTCCTCTCCTCGATCACGAGAACAGCGCCCGGCCCCACCAGTCGTCCTTGTCCCGGACGCCCGGCGGGATCGCGAACAGCGCCGAACCCACGTGCTGGATGTATTCGTTGAGGGCGTCGGACGCCAGCGAGGTCTGCACCGGGATGAAGCCGGTGCGGACGTCCTTCTGGTAGGCCAGGAAGAACAGGCCCGCCTCCAGGCGGCCCAGACCGTCCGTGCCGTCCGTGAAGGAGTAGCCGCGGCGCAGCAGCGTCGCCCCGTGGTTGCTGTCGGGGTGGGCGAGCCGGACGTGCGAGTCCGGCTTCATCGCCTTGAGGAACGGCTCGTCGTGCTCCTTGGCCTTGCCGACGGGGGCGCCCTCGCGCTTGTCGCGGCCGAAGATGTCCTCCTGCTCGGAGAGCGGAGTGCGGTCCCACGTCTCGACGTTCATGCGGATGCGGCGGGCGACGAGGTACGAGCCGCCGTCCATCCAGGCCGCGCCGCCCTCGGCGTCCTTGCCGGAGACCCACACGTGGCGCGCGAGGCGGTCGGTCTCGGTGCCCGCGACGTTCCGCGTGCCGTCCTTGAAACCGAAGAGGTTGCGCGGGGTCTGGGCGTCCGGGGTCGTCGAGGACGTCTTGCCGAAGCCCAGCTGCGACCAGCGCACCGCGACCTTGCCGAAGCCGATCCGCGCGAGGTTGCGGATGGCGTGCACGGCGACCTGCGGGTCGTCCGCGCAGGCCTGCACGCACAGGTCGCCGCCGCTGCGCGCCGGGTCCAGGTTGTCGCCCGGGAACTTGGGCAGCTCCACCAGGGCCCCGGGCCGCTTGCCCTTCAGCCCGAAACGCCCGTCGAAGAGCGAGGGGCCGAAGCCGATCGTGAGGGTGAGACGGGAGGGCTTGAGGCCGAGGGCCTCGCCGGTGTCGTCCGGGGGCGCCTCCGGGAGGCCGCCGTACGCGCCGTCGCCGACCTCGGCACCGGCCGTCATCCGCTCGGCGGCCCGCGTCCAGTCCTTGAGGAGCTGGATCAGCTCCTCGCGGTCCTCCGTCTTCACGTCGAACGACGCGAAGTGCAGGCGGTCCTGCACGGCGGTGGCGATGCCGGCCTGGTGCGGGCCGTGGAAGGGCACGGCCCCGCCGCTGTCGGCGACCGGTGCGGTGTGGTCGCCGTCGCGGGTCAGCGCGACGGCACCGCCGGCCGCGGCGGCACCGAGCGCGAGCCCGGCACCGCCCCAGCCGATGACCGTACGGCGGGAGGGCGCGGCCGGTCCGGCGGCCGCGGTCTGCTCCTGGGTGTCCTCGGACATGTCCGTGTTCCCGTCCCTGGTGACTCGGCGACTACTTGACGACCGCGGCGGCGAGCTTGGAGAGGGGCTCGGCCAGCGCGTTGACGCCGTCGGAGAGCTCCTTGCGCTCGGGCTTGCCGACCTTCTCGTAGGAGGTGAAGACGTAGCTCGTCTTGTCCGTGCGGTACTTGTCGAGGAGCGTGTTCAGCGCGGCGAACTGCTTGTCGAGCTCGGCGACCAGCTTGGGGTCGTTCTTCTGCGCGACGGGCTTGAGGAGCTCGAAGGACTTCTGCGCGCCCTCGACGTTCGCCTTGAAGTCGACGAGGTCGGTGTGGGAGTAGCGCTCCTCCTCGCCGGTGACCTTGCCGCTCGCGACCTCGTCCAGGAGCTCCTTGGCGCCGTTGGCCATGGAGGTCGGGGTGATCTCGGCCTTGCCGACCCGCTTCACCCAGTCCGCGAGGTCCTTGTCGAGGAGGCCGGCGAGCTCCTTCTCGCGGTCGCCGATCTTCTTGTCCTGCCAGAGCGCCTTCTCCAGGCGGTGCCAGCCGGTCCAGTCCTTCGCCGGGTCCTGGCCGTCCTCCAGGCCGTCCTCGCGGACGTCGACCTTCGGGTCGATGTCGCCGAAGGACTCGGCGACCGGCTCGGTGCGCTCCCAGCCGATGCGGGACTCGGCGTAGGCCTTCTTCGCGGCCTCGACGTCACCGGCGCGGACGGCGTCGGTGAAGACCTTCACCTTGGGCAGGGTCGCGTCGGCCTGCGCCTGGACGTACTGGCGGTAGGCGGCGACGGCGGCGTCCATCTCGGGGGAGCGCTTCGCGGACGCGGCGCCCTTGCCGGTCACCTTGACCTGCTGGCGGATGCCGTCGCCCTTCATGCCGGGCTTGCAGACGATCGCGTAGTCGCCGGCCTTGATCTCGGCGGTGAGCACGGCCTTGATGCCGGGGCCGATGTTCTCGCGCTCGGCGACGATCCGGTCGTCCGGGTACAGGACGTAGACCTCGGTTACCTTGGAGCCGCGGTTCTCCACGTTCAGCTTCACGTGCCCGGCGGGGAAGTCCTTCTTCGAGACCTCGCAGGAGTCGTCCTTGGCGACGACGGTCACCGCGCCGTCCTCCGCCTTGGAGTCGCTTTTCTCGGCGCAGCCCGTGACGGCGGTCAGAGCGGCCGCGGTCGCGGCGGCGGTGACGACGGAGAGACGGACGGCTCGCATAGAGGACTCCAGGAACGCGGGGACGGTGCTGAGGCGGACCTAACTTAACCGAGGCTTACCTCAGCAATACCCACCCGTCCAGTGATTCAGCTCTCAGGCCGGGCGTATCGGACACGGCCTGATCACGAAGACTCCATGGGGCCCTCATGGCTTGGTCAAGGGAAGGTCAAGGGGGGCGTTTTGAGGTGAATTCGGCTACCTGTCGGTACGCAGCGGTACGACGAGGGGCACGCCGGTCCGCGGGTGCGGGAACACCTCCACCGGCTGCCGGTACACCCGGCTCAGCAGCTCCTCCCCGAACACCTCCGCGGGTGTGCCGTCCGCCGCGATCCGCCCGCCGTCGAGGACCGCGACCCGGTCCGCGTGGGCGGCCGCGAGCCCCAGGTCGTGCAGCACGACCACCACCGCGTCCCCGGCCGCCGCCCGCTCCCGGCAGACCCTCAGGACCAGTTCCTGGTGGCGCAGGTCCAGGGCCGCCGTCGGCTCGTCGAGCAGCAGCAGGCCGGCCCGCTGGGCGAGCACCCGCGCCAGCGCCACCCGGGCCCGCTCGCCGCCGGACAGCGCGGAGAACGGGCGGGCGGCGAAGCCCCCGGTCCGGGTGGCCGCCATCGCGTCCGCGACCGCCTCCTCGTCCTCGGCCTCCCGCGCGGTCCCGGCCCAGGGCGCCCGGCCCATCCGGACCACCTCGGCCGCCGGGAACGGGAAGGACAGCGCCGCGTCCTGCGGCAGCACCGCCCGTCGCAGGGCGAGTTCACCGGCCGTCCAGCCGCCCGCGGCCCGACCCCCGATCCGTACCTCCCCGGCGTCCGGGGCGAGGTCGGCGGCGAGCACGGACAGGAGCGTGGACTTCCCGGCCCCGTTGGGCCCGACCAGGGCGAGCACCTCCCCGGCCCGCACCCCGGCCCCGACCCCGTCGAGGACCGTCCGGTGACCCCGCTCGACCCGCACCCCGACCGCCTCGGCGACGAGCTCGCCGGGGGCCGCGGGGGAGGGCAGCGCGCGGGCGCGCCGCCGGGGGAGCAGTCCCCCGAACCGTACCGGTGTCATGCCCAACCACCTTGCCTGCGACGGGTCCTGCGCAGCAGCCAGAAGAAGAAGGGGCTGCCCAGGAGGGCGGTGAGGACGCCCAGGGGGAGTTCGGCCGGAGCCGCGACCGTACGGGCCGCCAGATCGCCGGCCGCGAGCACCACCGCGCCGCCGAGCGCGCTGCCCGGCACGAGGAAGCGGTGCCCCGGGCCGTTCACCATGCGCAGCAGGTGCGGCACGAGGAGGCCCACGAAGGTGATGATCCCGGCCACCGCGACCGCCGCCGCGGTGAGCAGCGCCACCACCAGGATCAGGACGACCCGCAGCCGCTCCACGTCCACCCCCAGATGGCGCGCGGGCCGCTCGCCGAGCGCGAGCAGGTCCAGCCGGCGGGAGTGGAAGGGCGCGACGGCCAGGCCGAGCAGCGCGCACGGCAGGACGGCGAGCACCTTGGGCCAGGTGGCCTGGGCGAGCGAGCCCAGCTGCCAGAAGGTGATCTGGGTGACCTGCGCGTTGTCCGCGAAGAACACGAAGAGCCCGATCAGCGCGCCCGCGAAGGCGTTCACCGCGATGCCGGTGAGGATCAGGGTCACGACCTCCGTGCGGCCGCCCGAGCGGGACATCGCGTACACGAGCAGCACGGTCGCCAGGCCCGCCACGAACGCGCAGACCGTCACCGTCCAGGTGCCGAGGAAGGTCAGCCCGAGCGCGATCGCCCCGACCGCGCCGACGGCCGCGCCCGCCGAGATGCCGATGACACCCGGCTCGGCCAGCGGGTTGCCGAACACGCCCTGCATCAGGGCGCCCGCGCAGCCGAGCGAGGCGCCGACCAGGACGGCGAGGACGACCCGGGGGAGCCGGATGTTCCACAGGACGCTCTCCGCCGTGCGGTCGAGCGCGTGCCCGCCGAGCCCGGCCCGGTGCTGCGCCGAGGCGAGCACGTCGCCGAGCGGGATCTCGTACGCGCCGATCCCGGCGGAGATGAGGGAGAGGAGGAGCAGTGCGGCCAGGAGGGAGGCGGTCAGGGCGGTGGCCCTGCCGCGGCGGGCGGCCGCCGGGGTCGCGCGGGGGGCCGCCGGCACCCGGGCCGGCGCCTTCGGCGCGGTCGTCTCCGCGGCCGTCACTTCTTCTCCCCGTACAACTGGCCGACCAGGGACTTCAGCACCTCGTCGGTGCGCGGGCCGTAGTTGAGGAGCACCCCGTCGTCGACGGTGACCACCCGGCGGGCCGCGCCGGCCGGGGTCTCGGCGACGCCGGGGATCCTCACGAGGCCGTCGACGCCGCCGACCGAGTCGAGGCCCTTGCTCATGACGAGGATCGCGTCGGGCGCTGCCTTCGCCAGGGCCTCGCTGGTGATCGGGGTGAAGTCCTTGGCCAGCCCCGACTCCTTGCCCGCGTCGACCGCGCCGGCTGCTTCGAGCAGGGAGCCCGCACCGGACTCGGCCCCGCCGAGGAGGTAGACGGCGGCCGAACCGCGCACGTAGAGGAAAGCCACCCGGGGCGCGGCGGCGTGGGCCGGAACCGTCTTCCGGACGGCCTCGATCCGCCGCGCGGTGCGCTGTTCCAGGGCCGCGCCGGAGGCGGGCACGCCGAGGGCGGCGGCCACCGCCGCGATGCGGGTGCCGACGTCGGCGAGCTCCTTCGCGGGCTTCACCACGACGAGCGGGACGCCCGCCTCGCGGATCCGCTCGACGGCCTCGGCCGGGCCCGTGGCGGCCTCGGCGAGGACGAGGGTCGGCCGCAGGGAGAGGACGCTCTCGGCGGAGACGTCGTGGGCGCGGGTCACCACCGGGAGTTCCGCGGCCTGTTCGAAGGTGGCGGTGACGTCCCGGGCGACGACCCGGTCCCCGAGGCCGAGGGTGAACACGAGCTCGCTGAGGGAGCCGCTGAGCGGCACGATCCGCTCGGCGGAGGCGACCGTGACCTTCCGCCCGTCCGCCGAGGGGACGGTGACGGGCAGTCGGGGTGCGGCCGTCGCGGCGAGCGGCTCGACCCGGTCGACCGGGCCGGAAGGGGCGGGCTTCCCGGCGGTGGCTGTCCCTCCGTCACCACAGCCGGTGGCCATGAGGGCGAGGGCGAGCACTGCTGTCAGCGCTCCCGCGAGGCGAGTTCTGCGCACCGGACACCGTCCTGTCTTTCCGTCGATCCGTGGATATACCTTAGGTTAGCCTTACCTAAGTCGCTATCCCCCGGAGGGGTTCCATGACGCTGCCCAGACGCGCCCGCCCGCTCGCCGTGACCCTGTTCGCGGCCCTCCTCGCCGCCCTGCTCCCGGCGGGCGCCGCCCACGCGGAGAGCGGGACGGTGCAGGGCGGACGGCTCGACTGGGGCATCAAGTCCTCCTTCCAGAGCTACGTCACCGGGCCCATCGCGCAGGGAAGTCGGGGCCTCACCGGCGGCGCCGCCACGGTCGGCGGCAGCCAGTTCCGCTTCCACTCCGCGCGGGGCTCGTACGACCCGGGGAGCGGCGCCTTCGAGGCGGCCTTCTCCGGCGGCGTACGGTTCACCGGCCACCGCACGGCGGACGGCGCGAACGAGCTGGACCTCACCATCAGCCGCCCCCGGATCCACATCCGGGACGGCCGCGGCACGCTCTACGCCGACATGGCGAGCAAGGCCAGGGGCAGCGGCCGCGTCACCGCCTCCTCGCAGGTGCCGCTCGCCACCCTGGACCTCGGCGGCGTCGACATGCGCGGCGGCGGCAGCCCCGTCGCCCTCACCGGCGTGCCCGCCACGCTCACCGCCCGGGGCGCCGCCGCGTTCGCCGGCTACTACCCGGCCGGCACCCCGCTCGACCCCGTCAGCCTCAGCGTCGACGTACGGGCGCCGAAGAAGACCACAGCGGGCGGCGGAGCCTCGGCCACGGCGGGCACCGGTCCTTCGGCCACGGCGGGCACCGGTCCTTCGGCCGCGGCGAGCTCCGGGCCCCCGGCCGCGGCACCCCCCGCGGGCGGGACCCTCCGGGAGGCCGCCGTCGACTGGGGTGTCCGCCGCACCTTCCGCGAGTACGTCACCGGCGCGGTCGCCCAGGGGACATGGACCCTCGGCGACGGCGCCCAGGACGGCGGCGCGCTCTTCCGGTTCCCGCGCGGCAGGGGAGCGTACGACCCCGCGAAGGGCACCCTCGACGCGGCCTTCGCGGGCAGCGTCCGCTTCACCGGCGCCCACCTCGACCTCACCCTCGCCGCGGTCACCGTGAAGGTCGGCGGAGGCGTCGGCACCCTCGCCGCCGACGTCACCAGCTCCGGGAAGACCACGCGAGCCGTCCCGCTCGTCACCTTCGCCGCCCGTGACCTCACCCCGGAGAACGGCCTCGCCGTCGTCACCGAGGCACCCGCCACCCTCACCGCGCGGGGGGCCCAGGCCTTCGGCGGGATGTACCGGGCGGGTACGGAGATGGACCCGGTCTCGCTCGCGGTCGCCGTCGACGCGAAGGCCGCCCTGCCCGCCCTCCCGGACCTCGGCAGCGACGCGAAGCCCGCCCCGTCCGCCACCGGCACGACGCCCACGGCCCCGGCCGCCCCCGCGACCGCCTCGGCCTCCCCGACCGGCACCTACGTCGCGCTCGGCGCGGGCGTCCTCGCCGTCGCGGTGATCGCCGTCCTCGCCGCCGTACGCCGTCGCCGTACCGGCACCCCCACCCACTGACCCCCGCACCCCCGTCCCCCGTTCCCCTAGGAGAACCCCCGACATGGCCACCCCCCTGCGCCGTTCCGTCACCCTGGCGGCCGCCGT
Source organism: Streptomyces sp. NPDC059695 (assembly GCF_042733785.1). Classification (NCBI taxonomy): domain Bacteria; kingdom Bacillati; phylum Actinomycetota; class Actinomycetes; order Kitasatosporales; family Streptomycetaceae; genus Streptomyces; species Streptomyces sp. NPDC059695. The sequence continues at coordinate 70,089 of NZ_JBHWFF010000017.1, forward strand.
CGCCACGGCCGCCGCCCTCGGCACCGGAGCCGTCGCACTCGCCCTTCCCGCCGCGGCCCAGACCGCCGCCGGGACCGCGCCGCCGATGACCCTGAGCGACGGCACCCTGGACTGGGGCATCAAGCAGTCCTTCCGCTCGTACCTGGCCCAGCCCTTCGCCCACGGGAGGATCACCCTGGAGGGCGGCGCCCGGCAGGCGCCGGACCACGGCGTCTTCACCTTCGTCGACGGCACCGGCACCTACGACACGGGCACCCACGCCACCGCCAACTCCTTCGAGGGAGGCGTCCGCTTCGAGGCGCACGAGGGCGTCCTCGACATCCGGATCTCGGACGTGCGGCTGACGACGAAGGGCACCGCCGCGCCCACCGGCGAGATCACCGCCGACGTCGTCACCAAGGAGAAGGACGGCACCTTCACCACCCGCCAGGACATCTCCTTCGCCGCGCTCGACATGAGCGGCGTCCGGCCCGGGAAGGGCGCCGACGGCGCCATGGTCTTCAAGGACATACCGGCGAAGCTGACGAAGGACGGCGCCTCGGCGTTCGCGGGCTTCTACAAGGAGGGCGACGCACTCGACGCCGCCACCCTCACGGTGAAGTCCGCCCCGCCCACGACCACCCCGCCGCCCACGACGGCGCCGCCCACCACGGCCCCGCCGACCACCGCGCCCCCGACCACCGCGCCGCCCACGACGAACCCGCCCACGTCGAACCCGCCGACGACCGCGCCCACCAGCGCACCCCCCACCACGGCCCCGCCGACCACCGCACCCCCCACCACCGCACCCCCGGCCACCGACTCCTCCGCCGTCCTCGGCGGCCGGCTGACCTGGGGCGTGAAGCAGAGCTGGCGGACGTACGTCGCCGAGACCTGCGGCGGCACCGTCACCCCCTCCGCCGGCGCGAAGGCGAACGGCACCTCCTACGACTTCGGCTTCGTGAAGGCCGACCTCGACGCCGACGCCCGCAAGGCCGAGGCCGCCTTCTCCGGCAGGCTCGCCTTCACCTGCGCCGCCCACGGCATCGACTGGACCATCGGCGACGTCACGGTGCGGGCCCAGGGCTCCACCGGCACGCTCACCGCCGACGTCACGACCGCCAAGGGCACGAAGAACGACGTGACCTTCGCCGAGCTCGACCTCTCCGGGGCCGACTGGAGCGTGCGGAAGGGGGCCGTCACCCTCGCGAACGTCCCGGCGAAGCTCACGAAGGACGGCGCCGCCCAGTTCGCCGCCCCGAACGGCACGAGCTTCTACGCGCAGGGCACGCCCATCGACCCGGTGACGCTGATCCTGTCCGCCGAGGCGGGGGTCTCCCTCGCGCCGGGCGGAGCGGGCGGCGGCACCGGTGCGGCCACGGCCGGCGGCGGCAGCGGTGCGGCGACGGCCGGCGGCGGCACCGTCGGTGGTGCCGGGACCGTCGGCGGCTCCGGCGCGCTCGCCGCGACCGGCTCCGCCACCCCCACCGGCCTCCTCCTCGCCGCCTCCGGCGTGACCGCCGCCGCGGGCGCGGCCGTCGTCGTCACCGTCCGCCGCCGCGCGACGGCCTCCTGATCCGCTCCACCGTCCCCCCCCCCCCCCCCCCCCCCCCCCCGGCCCCCCCCCCCCCCCCGCGCGCGGGGGGGGGGCCCCCCCCCCCGCCTCTCCCCGGGTGATTGAATTCCGCCATGAACACGACGGCCACTGACATCGACGTCCTCCGGGTCTTCTGTGCGGGCGACGGCCGGCACGGCAACCGCCTCGGAGTCGTACGGGACGCCCGCACTCACCCCGACGAGTCCTCCCGGCAGGCGCTCGCCAAGGAACTCGGCTTCAGCGAGACGGTGTTCGTGGACGACCCGGAGCGCGGCATCGTCGACATCTACACGCCCGGCCTGCGGCTGCCGTTCGCCGGCCACCCGCTCGTCGGCGCGGCCTGGCTGCTGGACCTGGAGGTCGTCCACCCGCCGGCCGGAGAGGTGTGGGTGCGCGGCGACGGGGAGTTCACCTGGATCGAGGCGCGCGCCGAGTGGGCGCCGCCCCGCACCCTGCGCCAGTACGCCTCCGTGGCCGAGGTGGAGGCCCTCGACGTGCCCGCGCCGGGGGAGTGGATCTACGCCTGGGCGTGGGAGGAGGAGGCCGCGGGCCGCGTCAGGGCGCGGGGCTTCCCCGGCCGCGGCGACGGCATCGACGAGGACGAGGCGACGGGCGCGGCGGCGCTGCTCCTCACGGCGGAGCTGGGCCGGGCCCTGAACATCACGCAGGGCCGGGGTTCGCAGCTGCTCACCGCCCCCGGCCCTGACGGCATCGTGGAACTCGGCGGACGGGTCCGCCTGGAGGGAACGCTCACGCGCTGAGCGGGTACTCCCCGCCCAGCTCGTGGAAGACCGCGCTGTTGAAGTCGAAGGCGCGCTTGCACTCGTCGACGATCCGCTGCTTCTCCAGGTCGTCGGCGTTCACCCCGTCGAGCAGCTCCCGGTAGGCCCGCTTGAAGGCCGCGGGGTTGGCGATCTCGTCGAAGACGTAGAAGCGGACGCCGTCGCCCTTGCGGTCGAAGCCCCAGGTCCGCTCCGCCTTGTCGCGGATGATCTGGCCGCCCGACAGGTCGCCCAGGTAGCGCGTGTAGTGGTGGGCCACGTAACCGGCGGGCCAGTCGCGGGCGCACTCGGCGACCCGCTCCGCGTAGGCGACGGTGGCGGGCAGCGGGGAGACCCCGGCACGCCAGTCCGGGCCGCGCAGATGGGCGAGGTCCTGCTCCAGGGCGGCCGTGCGGAACAGCTCGGGCTGTATGAACGGCCCGGCGACCGGGTCCTCGCGCAGCGCCTCCGCGCCCTCCTCCAGGGCCCGGTACACGAACCAGAGCTGCTCCGTGTAGCGCGCGTAGGCGTCGACGGCCAGGCGTCCGCCCAGCAGGTCGCCCATGAAGGACGAGGTCTCCGCCTCCGTGTGCTGCTCGTGCGAGGCCGTGCGGATGAGCGTGGAGAAGGGCGTGTCCAAGGCGTGCCTCCGAGACCGATGGGACGGGAACCAGTGACGATCCTGCCAAGTTAGGCTTGCCTAAGTCAACTGGTTCCCGACGTCCTGTCGGTAAAAGCTACCCACTCCGGGGGTCAGGGCAACGTAAGAATCTCCGCCCCGGTCTCGGTCACCACGAGCGTGTGCTCGAACTGCGCGGTCCGCTTGCGGTCCTTGGTCACCACGGTCCAGCCGTCGTCCCACATGTCGTAGTCGTGGGTGCCGAGCGTCAGCATCGGCTCGATCGTGAACGTCATGCCGGTCTTGATCTCGGTGGTGTGGTGGGGCGAGTCGTAGTGCGGGACGATCAGGCCGGAGTGGAACGACGAGTTGATGCCGTGCCCGGTGAAGTCGCGCACGACGCCGTAGCCGAAGCGCTTGGCGTACGACTCGATGACCCGCCCGATGATGTTGATCTGACGGCCCGGCCGCACCGCCTTGATGGCCCGGTTCAGGGACTCCCGGGTGCGCTCCACGAGCAGCCGCGACTCCTCGTCGACGTCGCCGCAGAGGTAGGTGGCGTTGTTGTCGCCGTGGACGCCGTTGATGAACGCGGTGACGTCCAGGTTCACGATGTCGCCGTCCCGAAGGACGGTGGAGTCGGGGATGCCGTGGCAGATGACCTCGTTGATCGAGGCGCACAGCGACTTCGGGAAGCCGCGGTAGCCCAGCGTGGACGGGTAGGCGCCGTGGTCGCACATGTACGCGTGCGCGACCCGGTCGAGCTCGTCGGTGGTGACGCCCGGAGCGATGTGCTTGGCGGCCTCCTCCATCGCCTGCGCGGCGATGCGGCCGGCGATCCGCATCCGTTCGATGGTGTCGGAATCCTGCACCTCGGGCCCGGTGTACGGGGCCGGTGCGGGCTTCCCGACGTACTCGGGGCGGCGGATGGAGCCCGGGACGGAGCGGTGGGGGGAGAGCTCCCCCGGTACGAGAAGCGACTGGCCAGACATGCCAGCGAGTCTAACGACCGGGTCTTGGGGCAGCATGGTCACGAAGGAAGGAGCCGAAGACGATGGCCCTGTTCAAGAAGCGCACCGTGGGCAAGCCGGGCGAGTGGTACTACTGCCTGGAGCACAAGAAGGTCGAGGAGGGCCCCGACTGTCCGGCGAAGAACCGATTCGGCCCGTACGCCAGCCGTGAGGAGGCCGCCCACGCCATGGAGACCGCCCGCGAGCGGAACCTGGAGTGGGAGACCGACCCGCGCTGGCACGAGTCCGCCGGCAAGGACAAGACGCCGGAGGACTAGGGGACCCGTGGGTTCCGCGGGTCCCCTGGGCTTCGTGGGTTCCGTGGGTTTCGTCGGACCCGTGGGTTGCCCGGGGGGGGCGCCCGGGGGCCCCCCCCCCCCCCCCCCCCGCGCGGGCCCCCCCCGCCCCCCCCCCGCGCGGCGTCGGGGGCCCCCATACCCAGCAGGAGGG
>NZ_JBHWFF010000017.1:74514-113991 GCF_042733785.1 Streptomyces sp. NPDC059695
TCAGGGGGCGACTGGTTCGCCGCGGGGCCCTGGTGGGCTTTGGTTTTGCGTGGCTCTCGGGCGCGCGCTGGGTCTGGGGGGGGGGGCGCGCCCCGCCCCCCCCCGACTCCCGCCGGGCGTCGTCCCGCCGGGCCGCCTCCTGCTGGGCCTTGCGGCGCAGCGAGTCCTCGTCCGTGGCGGAGTCGTACGTCAGGAGCTTCGGCAGCGCCAGGCAGAGCAGCCCCACCGAGGCGACGCACGCCACGCCGCCCGTCCAGACGGCCGCCCGCGTCCCGGTCCAGCCGGCCATCGCGCCCGCCCGGACCTGGCCCAGCTGCGGGCCCACGCTGTACGACAGCACCTCGATGCCGGCCAGACGGCCGCGCAGCTCCTCCGGGATCGTCTGGTTCCAGATCGTGGCGCGGCCGAGCCCGCTCAGCATGTCGCCCGCGCCCGCGAGGGCCAGGCACACCAGCACCGGCCAGACGTTCCCGAACCAGCCGGCCGCCGCGATCGCCAGGCCCCAGCCCGCCGCGCCGCCCGCCACGAGCAGCCCGTGGCGCCGCACCTTCGAGGTCCAGCCGCTCGTCAGGCCCAGGACCAGGGAGCCGACCGAACCCGCCGCGTACATCAGGCCGAGCGACCAGTCCGCGTCCAGCTCGTCCGCGAGGAACGGGAAGATCGTGTTCGGGAAGGCGAAGAACATCGCCGCCATGTCGATCACGTACGTCCCGAGCAGCACCGGCCGCGACCAGGCGTACCGCGCCCCCTCCGCGATGCCCCGCAGGGAGGGCTTCTCCGCGTCGTGCGCGGGCGGCGCGGGGGAGAGGCGGCGGCACATCAGGACCGAGACCGCGAAACAGGCGATCGTCACCCCGTACGCGGGCGCGTGACCCGCGTACGCCACCACCAGACCCGCGACGGCCGGGCCCGCGATCGAGCCGATCTGCCAGCGCAGCGAGTTCAGCGCGGCCGCCGCCGTCTGCTGGTCGTGCGGCACGATCCGGGCGAGCAGCGAGTCCAGCGCCGGACGCTGGAGCCCCGCGAGCGCCGACACCCCGGCCGCGACCACGTACAGCGGCCAGAGCATCGGCTCCGGGAGCAGCGCGTTCAGCAGCAGCAGGGCGGCGAGCAGCCCGAGCCCCGCCTCCGTCCCCAGGATCACCTTCCGCCGGTCCACCGCGTCCGCGAGCGCGCCGCCGTACAGGCCGAAGACCACGAGCGGCACCAGCTCGACCGCGCCCATCGCGCCGACCGCGAGCGGCGAACCCGTCAGCTCCTTGATCTGCAGCGGCAGGGCGATCATCGCCATCGCGCTGCCGAAGTACGTGACGAGCCCCTGGACCCACAGGAGCCGGAAGTCGGCCGACGCACGCCACGGCGAGAGATCGGGAAGCAGGGCCGAGAGCCTCGTCAGGAGCGAGGTACGAGGGGAGGACACGAGAGGCCATGCTCCGGCCGCCGGAAGCCGCGGGCAACCGAATTAGGAGCGCCCGGCGGCTCCCGTACGGGTGGAACCTCCCCGATCGCCCCCGCGCGGCCCCCGCCTCGGGCAGGATGCGGGCCCATGGATGCCGTACGGGTCGCCCTGCTGCGCGACGTGCTCGCCGGGACGGAATGGCCCGGGGCGGCCCGCCGGTTCGCGGGCACGCTCCGCTCCTCCGTCGCGCCCCACCGGGGCGGACTGCTCCTGGTGGGCACGGAGGAGTACGAGCCCTGGCACCTGGCGGCCCACCTGGTCGACGAGGCCGCCTGGTCGGGGCTCCCCGAGCTGGCGCCGACGCTGGTACGGCACCGGGTGCGGCCCGGCGCCCCGGCCCACCTGGCGGTCGGCCTCGGCCGTCTGGAGGCCGCCGGGCGCGGGGCGACGCTGCTCATGGTCACGCCGGAGCGGCCGGACGCGGGGCTGCTCCAGCGGGTGCACGACGCCCGGCGCGCCGGGGCCACGGTGCTCTCCCTCGACGCGGGCGACGAGGAGGTGCGGGGCCTCGCGCACGAGACGCTCACCGTGCCAGGGGACGCCGGGATCGACCTCGACACCGTCCAGCACCTGGTGAGCGCGGCGGCCGGGGAGAACAGCCTGCCGGCCGTGCGCGGGAGCCGCCGCTTCCGGGACCGCCTCTCCCGCCTGGCGGACCGCCTGACGGCCCCGCCCCCGGCGCGCTGGTAGCGCGCGGAGGTTCCGCCCCGGCCGCGCCGACCGGTCGGTAATGTCGGGGCCATGACTTCGACTGACAGCAAGCCCGCCCCCAAGGACCCCTGGGACCTCCCCGACGTCTCCGGACTCGTCGTCGGCGTCCTCGGCGGCACCGGCGACCAGGGCCGCGGCCTCGCCTACCGGCTCGCCAAGGCCGGCCAGAAGGTGATCATCGGCTCCCGCGCCGCCGACCGCGCGCGGGACGTCGCCGCCGAGGTCGGCCACGGCGTCGAGGGCGCCGACAACGCCGAGACCGCCCGCCGCAGCGACGTCGTCATCGTCGCCGTGCCGTGGGACGGCCACGCCAAGACCCTGGAGTCCCTGCGCGAGGAGCTCCGCGGCAAGCTCGTCGTGGACTGCGTCAACCCGCTCGGCTTCGACAAGCAGGGCGCCTACGCCCTCAAGCCCGAGGAGGGCTCCGCCGCCGAGCAGGCCGCCGCGCTCCTCCCGGACTCCCGGGTCGCCGCCGCCTTCCACCACCTCTCCGCCGTCCTCCTCAAGGACACCTCCATCGAGGAGATCGACACGGACGTCATGGTCCTCGGCGAGGAGCGCGCCGACGTCGAGATCGTCCAGGCCCTCGCCGGCCGCATCGCCGGGATGCGCGGCGTCTTCGCCGGCCGCCTGCGCAACGCCCACCAGGTCGAGTCGCTCGTCGCCAACCTGATCTCCGTCAACCGCCGCTACAAGGCGCACGCGGGGCTCCGGGTCACGGACGTCTGAGCCGGAGACCGGACCCTTCGGGGCATGGGGGACACTGGACGGGCACCATCAGCCGTATCCGCCCGACAGGAGCCGACCCCATGCCCCGCCTCGCCCTCTACGCCCTCGTGGTCTGCGCCCTGGCCGTCGCCGCGGCCGTCGTCTCCTTCGCCGAGGGCAGCTTCCTCGGCGTCGTCTGGGTGCTCCTCGCGGGCCTCTCCTCCAACATGGCCTGGTACTACATCCGCCGCGCGAAGCTGCAGGCCCGGGCCGAGGCCGCCGAGGCCGCCGCCGCCCAGGGCTAGACCCGGCAGAACTCCGGAGTCGCCTCCCAGAACCGGAACAGCTGCGAGCCGCAGTACCGGCTCACCTCGGGCACCCCGAGGGAGCGCAGCAGGGCGTCGATCGCGTCGAAGAACGCGTTGTTGACCGCCGGCACGAACAGCAGGGCGATCACGATGAAGAAGCCGTACGGCGCGTACGGCGCGATCTGCCGCTTCACCTTGTACGACAGCCAGGGCTCCACCACCCCGTAGCCGTCGAGCCCCGGCACCGGCAGGAGGTTCAGGAGCGCCGCCGTCACCTGGAGGAACGCCAGGAACGCCAGCGCGAACTGGAAGGTGTACGGCACGCCGTCGAGGGCGCCCAGCCAGAACGGCGCCGTGCAGACGACCGCGAACAGCACGTTCGTCAGGGGGCCCGCCGCCGAGATCAGGCTGTGCTTCCAGCGGCCCTGGATCCGGCCCTGCTCGATGAAGACCGCGCCGCCCGGCAGACCGATCCCGCCCATGATCACGAACAGCACGGGCAGGACGATGCTCAGCACGGCGTGCGTGTACGCGAGCGGGTTGAGCGTCAGATAGCCCTTCGCCCCCACGGTGATGTCCCCGCCGTGCAGGGCGGTCCTGGCGTGCGCGTACTCGTGCAGACAGAGCGACACGACCCAGGCCGAGGTCACGAAGAGGAAGACCGCCAGACCGGGCGAGGCGGCGAAGTCGGTCCACACCGCCCAGCCGGTGACGGCCATGACGGCGAGGATCGCCAGGAAGACGGGGCTGATCCGCCGTTCGTGGCGCCGGGTGGTGGCCGTGGTCATCTCGGGGGCTCCCAGGGGACGGAGGGCGGAACTGTGTGCGGAAAACGTACCGACCCACGCGTGAAGTTCCACCCCGCCCGTTGTGGGCCCGCGCCCCGCCGTTGTGGGCAATCGTTCCGCTGGGGCGGAACGGGTGGGCACAACGGAACGGCGCCCCGTGCCGGGCCTAGGCTCCCGCGCCTGAACCCGCACCGCCGGTGACGGCCCCTGGTGGTGCGGGTCGGGGCGCGGAACGCGGAGGCGCCGCTGAAGGGCGCCGTCCCGTGTGCCCACCCTCCCCCAAGCTCTCGGCTTCGCTCGAGCAGGGGGGACCCCCATCGCCCCAGCGGGACGATTGCCCACACGGGCGCGGGCGAAGGCGCCACACGGGCGTGGGCCCGTGCGGTGGGGGGGAGGGGGCTCGCGGAGAATGGGGGCGTGCGTTACTTCGTCCTCGGGCCGACCCTCGCCCGCACCCCCGACGGCACCGACCGACCCGTCGGCGGCCCCCGGGTCCGTGCGCTGCTCACCGTCCTCGCCCTGCGCGCCGGCCGGACCGTCGCCGTGCCGGACCTCGTGGACGAGGTGTGGCACGGCGACGAACCGCCCGCCGACGCCCCCGCCGCGCTCCAGGCGCTCGTCGGGCGGCTCCGCAGGGCCCTCGGCCGGGACCGGGTGGTGTCCTCCGAGGGCGGCTACCGGCTCGACGCCCGGCCCGAGGACGTGGACGCCCGCCGTTTCGAGCGCCTCGCGGCCGAGGGCGTGGCCGCGCTCGGTGCCGGTGACCATGCCCGCGCCGCCGCCCTCCTCGACGAGGCCCTCGCGTTCTGGCGCGGTCCGGCCCTCGCCGACCTGCCGGACCGGGACGCGGAGGCCGCCCGCTGGGAGGCCCGCCGCCTCGACGCCCGCCGTGCCCGGCTCGCCGCGGCCCTCGCCCTCGGCGAGGCGCGGGCCGCGCTCCCCGAACTCAGCGCCCTGTGCGCCGCCCACCCGCTGGACGAGCCGCTCCAGGTCCTCCGGATCCGGGCCCTGCGCGACACCGGCCGGGCGGCCGAGGCGCTCGACGCGTACGAGGCGGTCCGCCGCGCGCTCGCGACCCGCCTCGGCACGGACCCGTCCCCGGCCCTGCGCGCCCTCCACGCGGAGCTCCTGGCCCCGGAACCGGCGCGGACACCGCCGCGGGGCAATCTGCGGGCGCGGCTCACCAGCTTCGTCGGGCGCGACGACGAGATCGCCCTCGTCCGGGACGACCTGCGCGCCGCGCGGCTCGTGACGCTGCTCGGGCCGGGCGGGGCCGGGAAGACCCGGCTGTCGCAGGAGGCGGCCGAGCGGGGCACCGAGGACTGGCCGGACGGCGTGTGGGTGGCCGAGCTCGCGCCCGTGCGGGAACCGGAGGCCGTCCCCGAGGCGGTCCTCGCGGCCGTCGGCGCCCGCGAGACCGTGCTGCGCGGCGCCGGGGCCGAGGAGCTGCGCGCCGGCGGCGACCCGCTCGGCCGGCTCGTCGAGCACTGCGCCGGGCGGCGCATGCTCCTCCTCCTCGACAACTGCGAGCACCTCGTCGGCGCCGCCGCCGAACTGGCCGAGACCCTGCTCGCACGCTGCCCCGGGGTCCGGGTGCTGGCCACGAGCCGGGAGCCGCTCGGCGTCCCGGGCGAGGTGGTCCGGCCGCTCGGGCCGCTGCCCGAGGGGATGGCGCTGCGGCTGCTCGGCGAGCGGGGCGCGGCGGTCCGTCCGGGCTTCCGCGTCGAGGACGACCCGGTCGCCGCGGGCGAGGTCGTGCGGCGCCTCGACGGCCTGCCGCTGGCCGTCGAGCTGGCGGCGGCCCGGCTGCGGATGCTGACCCTGCGCCAGATCGCCGACCGGCTCGACGACCGGTTCCGGCTGCTGACCTCGGGCGCCCGGACCGTGCTGCCCCGGCAGCAGACCCTGCGGGCGGTCGTCGACTGGTCGTGGGACCTCCTGGACGAGGCCGAGCGGGCCGTGCTGCGCGGCCTGTCGGTGTTCACGGGCGGCTGCGACCTGGACGCGGCGGAGGCGGTGTGCGCGGGTCCGGGAGGGCCCGGAGTCCTGGACGTGCTCGGGGCCCTGGTCGACAAGTCGCTCGTCGTCGCCGCGCCGGGCGAGACCGGCATGCGCTACCGGCTCCTGGAGACCGTCGCGGAGTACGCGGGCGAGCGGCTCGACGAGGCCGGGGCGCGGGCCGCCACCCGGCGCCGGCACCTCACGTACTACCGCGAACTGGCCCGCCGTACCGATCCGGAGCTGCGCGGCCCCGGGCAGGTGGCGGCCGTCGCCCGGTTCGGCGCCGAGTACGGGAACATCCGCTCCGCGCTGTGCCTGGCGGTCGACGCCCGCGACGAGGACGAGGCGCTGGTCCTCGTCCACTCGCTGCTCTGGTACTGGCAGATGCGGGACCTGCGCGGCGACGCCCTGCACTGGGCGGAGTCCGTGGTCGCGCTCGGGCCCGACCCGTTCGGGACGCCCGCCGCCCCCGTCGTACCGCTGCACGAGCCGTGCACCGCCGCGCCGCCGCCGCTCTCCGAGGAGCAGCGCTGGGAGGCCCGGCGCGGCGTGCGGCTGATCGAGCTGCTCAACATGGACCACGAGACGGGCCGCTGGACGACCCCCGCGGGGGTCGAGCGGCTGCGGCGGATCAACGAGGTGTACGCGCCGGGGCTCCCGCAGACCTGCCGGCTGCCCGGCTCCTTCGCGGTCTTCGCCGTCCTTCTCATCGGCGAACCGGGGAGGATGGGCGAGGCCCTGGAGGCGCACGTCGCCGCCTGCCGCCGCTACGGCTACGACTGGGAGCTCGCGAACGCCCTCCAGCTGCGCGCCAACATGCTCGCCAACCGGGCCGACCTGGCCGAGCGGGCGGGCGCCGACGCCGAGGAGAGCCTGGAGATCTTCGAACGCCTCGGCGACGCCTGGGGCGCGGCCGAGGCGCTGTCCTCGCGGGCCGAGGCCCGGGAGCGGCGGCTGGAGTTCGAGGGCGCCGCCCAGGACTACGCCGACGCCATCGCCTACGCGGAGCGGATCGGCGCCCAGTCCCAGATGGCCCTGCTGCGGGCCCGGTACGCCGACATGCTGATCGAGACCGGCCGCCGCGAGGAGGCGGAGCGGATCCTGCGCGAGGTGGTGGAGGGCGAGCACGGCCGGGGGCACGAGCCGATGCTCGCGGCCCGGATCTTCCTGGCACTGCTGCTCGCCAGGACCGGCCGGACGGCCGAGGCCCGCTTCCATCTGGAGCGGCTGCTCGACGAGTTCAGCTCGGAGACCTTCTCCATCTTCGAGGGCTTCACGCTCGGCAGCCTGGCCTGGGTGTGCAACCTGGAGGAGCGGTACGGCGCGGCGTTCGAGCTGTCCCGGCAGGCGTACGAGCGCTCCCTCGGCGCCCTGTCGATGATGGTCGCCCCGCAGATGCCGGCGGTCCATCTGATCACCGCCGCGTGGGCGCTCGGCGGGCTCGGCGGCCCCTCGGCCCGTACCGCCGCCGTCCTGCTCGGCGCGTACGGGGGGCTGCTGCCGGCCGGTCATCTGCCGCCGCCCATGGAGCGGGAGAACCTGGCGCGGGCGACGGAACTGGCCCGGGAGGCGCTCGGCGCCGGGGAGTTCGGGGCGGCGCACGCGGAGGGCGGCGGCCTCTCCCTGGAGGAGGCCGCCGCCCTGCTCGGTCGCGCCGCCGACGCGATCAGTGAGCGCGCCGAGTCATGATCCCCCGGTCGGGACTCAGGTCTTCTTGCGGAACTTGGCGACCGCGAGCGGCGCCGTGATCACCGTGATGGCGACCGACCAGCCGAGGGTCATCCACACCGAGTGGGCGACCGCTCCGCCGTTGATGAGGTTGCGGGCGGCGTCGGCGAGGTTGGACAGCGGGTTGTAGTCGGTGAAGGCCTCCAGCCAGCCGGGCATCGAGGTCGGCGGGGCGAAGATCGACGAGCCGAACTGGAGCGGCATCAGGACCAGCATCGCCATGCCCTGGACGGCCTGGGCCGTCTTCAGGGTGAGGCCGAGCAGGATGAAGATCCACATGAGGGACGCTCCGAAGACCACCGACAGGCCGATGGCGGCGAAGAGGTGCAGGACCGAGGTGTGGATCTCCAGGCCGAGCAGGAAGGCCATGCCGAGCAGGATCGCGGTGGCGATCATCATGCGGCCGACCTCGACGACGATCTTCGCGATGAGGACGGAGGACCGGGCGATCGGCATCGTCCGGAACCGGTCCATGACCCCCTTCTTGAAGTCGTCGTTGACACCGGTGCCGACGGCCATGGCGATGTTCATGCCCATCATCGCCATCAGGCCGGGGGCCACGTAGTTCACGTACTGGGCCTGGTTGCCCTTGCCGGCGATCGCGCCGCCGAAGACGTACACGAACAGCAGGATGAAGATGATCGGCATCAGGACGGCGTCGAACATCGACTCCGGGTCCTGCTTGATCTGGAGGGCGTTGCGCCGGGCCAGGGCGCCGATGTGGCGCAGGTTGGCCCGCAGGCCGATCCGGCCCTCCGCGACGGGCGCGGTGCGGGGTGCGGCGGGGCCGGGCCCTCGGGTGCCGGCGGGGGACTTGGTGACCGTGGTCGTGCTCACGCGGCGACCTCCTCGGTGATCGCGTCGGACAGTTCGGCATCGGCGGTCTTCTGGCCGGTGATCGCGAGGAACACCTCGTCCAGGCTGGGCAGGTGGGTGCCGATGTGGGCGATGCCGAAGCCGCGCGCCCCGAGCAGGGCCACGACGGCCGTCAGCTGCTCGTCGGCGAGGATCGGCACGTACAGCACGCCCTCGTCGGGCACGACGGTCGAGCCGGCGACCCCGTCGAGACCGGTCTCGCGGAGCGCGGCGGCCATCACGGGCAGCTGGGCCGGGTCCACGGGGCGGACCTTCAGGGTCCGGCCGCCGACCTTGGCCTTGAGCTCGTCGACCCCGCCCCGGGCGATGACCTGGCCCCGGTCTATGACGGTCAGCTCGTTCGCGAGCTGCTCCGCCTCCTCCATGTACTGGGTGGTGAGCAGGACGGTCGCGCCCTCCGAGACCATCCGCTGCACCTCGTCCCACACCTCGTTGCGGGTGCGGGGGTCGAGGCCGGTGGTCGGCTCGTCCAGGTAGAGGACGGCGGGCTGTCCGATCATCGAGGCGGCGAGGTCGAGGCGGCGCCGCATGCCGCCGGAGTAGGTCATCGCCGGGCGCTTGGCCGCGTCGGTGAGGGAGAAGCGCTCCAGCATCTCGTCGGCGCGGCGGCGGGCGTCGGCGCGGGAGAGGTCGAGCAGCCGCCCGATCATGTAGAGGTTCTCCCAGCCGGACAGCTTCTCGTCGACCGAGGCGTACTGGCCGGTGAGCCCGATGGTGCGGCGCAGCTGGCGGGGGTGCTTCACCACGTCGTAGCCGGCGACGACGGCGGTCCCGGCGTCCGGGACGAGGAGGGTGGACAGGCAGCGGACGAGGGTGGTCTTGCCGGCGCCGTTGGGACCGAGGACCCCGAGGACCGTGCCCTCCCGGACGTCCAGGTCGACCCCGTCGAGGGCCTTCGTCGCGCCGAAGTGCTTCACGAGGCCCCGGACCTCGACGGCGTTGGTGTGTGATCGCGTCATGTCCACCATGGAACAGGGCGCCACCGACAATCCCCCGACAGACGACCGACAGCCCGCCGATGGGGGATGTCGGCGGGCTGTCGGGTGGTGCCGCAGCGGCTAGTGGAAGGTGTGCTCCTCGGCGGGGAAGGCCCCGCCGCTCACGTCCTCGGCGAAGGCCCGGGCGGCGTCGCCGAGCGTCTCGCGGAGGTTGGCGTACTGCTTGGTGAAGCGCGGGACCTTGCCGCCGGTCAGCCCGGCCATGTCGGTCCAGACGAGGACCTGCGCGTCGGTGCCGGCGCCGGCACCGATGCCGATGGTCGGGATGTGCAGCGAGCGGGTGACCTCGGCGGCCAGTTCGGCCGGTACGAGCTCCAGGACGACGGCGAAGGCGCCCGCGTCCTGCGCCGCCTTGGCGTCGCTGAGCAGCCGGTGGGCGGCCTCGTCGGAGCGGCCCTGCACCCGGTAGCCCATCGTGTTGACGGACTGCGGGGTGAGGCCCAGGTGGGACATGACGGGGATGCCGGCCTGGACGAGCAGCTCGGTCTGGGGCAGCGAGCGCTCGCCGCCCTCCAGCTTGACCGCGTGGACGCCGGCGTCCTTGACGAGCCGGGTGGCGCTGCGCAGGGCTTGGACGGGCCCTTCCTGGTACGAACCGAAGGGGAGGTCGCCGACGACGAGGGCGCGCTTCGTGCCCCGGACGACGGCGGCGGAGAGCAGGGTCATCTCGTCCATCGTGACGGGCACGGTGGTGTCGTAGCCGAGGTGACAGTTGCCCATCGAGTCGCCGACGAGGATCACCGGGATGCCGGCCTCGTCGAAGACGGAGGCGGTCATGGCGTCGTAGGCGGTGAGCATGGGCCACTTCTCGCCGCGCTCCTTGGCGGCGGCGATGTCGTGGACGGTGATGCGGCGCGTGCCCTTCCCGCCGTACAGCGCCTTGCCGCTGTCGACGGGCGGTTTCTGGGCAGCCTGAAGCGTCATGGTGAACGGCTCCTCTTGTCATCTCGAGGCGCCCTGTGGCGTCCCCGGACCACGTCCATGGTGGCACCTCGCCGGGCGGGCGGGGAAGTGGGCCGGAGTGGCGCTCTTCACACCGCCGCAACGTAAAGCCTTCCTCAGTTTTTTCGATACGAGACGGTCTCGTATCGAAATACCCCTAGGGTGGTGCCCATGTCACAACCGTCCACCGCACCCGCCGTACCCGCCGGGCCCCGCGTCCCCGAGGCCGTCCACCGGCGCCGCTGGGCCGTCCTCGGCGTCCTCATGCTCAGCCTGCTGATCGTCGTCCTCGACAACTCGATCCTCAACGTCGCCGTCAAGACGATCGCCGCGCCCGCGCCCACCGGCATCGGAGCCACCCAGAGCGAGCTGGAGTGGGCCATCAACTCCTACACGCTCGTCTTCGCCGGACTCCTCTTCACCTCCGGCCTGCTCGGCGACCGCCTCGGCCGCAAGAAGGTGCTGCTCTTCGGCATCACCGTCTTCGGCATCGGCTCCGCCCTCGCCGCCCTCTCCGGCTCCCCGGGCGAGCTCATCGCCTACCGGGCCGTCATGGGCCTCGGCGCCGCCTTCGTGATGCCCGCGACGCTCGCCGTCCTCATGAACGTCTTCGAGCGCGACGAGCAGCCCAAGGCCATCGGCATCTGGGCTGGCAGCGTCGGCCTCGCCATCGCGATCGGCCCCATCACCGGCGGCATCCTCCTGGAGCACTTCTGGTGGGGATCGATCTTCCTCGTCAACGTGCCCGTGGTGCTCCTCGCCCTGGCCCTGATGATGTGGCTCGTGCCCGACTCCCGGGACCCGAACCCCGGCCGCGTCGACATACCCGGCGTCCTGCTGTCCGTCGTCGGACTCGTCCTCCTCGTGTACGGGATCATCCACGGCGGCGAGCTGGCCAGCTTCACCGACGTGACCGTCCTCGCCCCGGTCCTCGGCGGCCTCGCCGTCCTCGTCGTCTTCGTCCTGCACGAGCGGCGCAGCGACCACCCGGCCATCGACATGTCGTACTTCAGGAAGCCCGCGTTCTCGGCCGCCGTCGCCGCGATCGCCCTCGTCTTCTTCGCCCTCATGGGCGTCACCTTCTTCTCCGCCTTCTACCTGCAGAGCGTCCGCGGCTACAGCGCGCTGGACTCCGGGCTGCTCATCCTGCCGCTCGCCGTCGCGCAGATGGTCTTCGCGCCCCGCGCCCGGCTCGTCGTCGAGCGCTTCGGCGCCCGGGCCGTCTGCACCGCCGGCATGCTGCTCGTCGCCCTCGGCCTCGCGGCCTTCGCGCTCTTCGACGCGACGACCCCCGTCTGGGTCCTGGAGGTCGTCTTCTTCCTCCAGGGCGCGGGCATGGCGCACATCATGCCGCCGGTCACCGTCGCGATCATGCAGGCGCTGCCGCGCGAGAAGGCGGGCTCCGGCTCCGCGATCAACAACACCTTCCGGCAGGTCGGCGGCGCGCTCGGCGTGGCCGTCCTCGGCTCGGTGCTCTCCTCCACCTACCGGGGAGAGATCGAGGGCCATCTGGGCCAGGTCCCGGCGGCCCTGCGCGAGACGGCGGGCGAGTCCGTCGAGGCCACGCTCGCGGTCGCGGAGAAGCTCGGCCCGGCGGGCAAGGGCCTGGTCGCCCCCGCGTACACGGCCTTCCTGGACGCGATGCACGTCACGGCGCTCGCCTCGGCGGCGATCGCCCTGGCGGGCGCGGCGGTGGTGGCCGCGTTCCTGCCGGGGCGGGTGGCGGCGGGCGGCGCGGGCCCGGTCGGCTCCCCGTCGGAGCCCCCGACCGAGGCCCGCACCTCGACGCCGACGCACTAGCGGACCCCGCCCGGCGGGACGGTGCCTGTTGCCGGAGCGGGCCTTCGCCCCCCCCGCCCGGGTGGCCCCGCGCCAGACGGGGCGGTGCCCCGCCGCCCCGTGTGGGCCCGCGCCCCTGCCCGTGCCGGGCGTTCGCCCGCTGCCCGTGTGGGCAATCGTTCCGCTGGGGCGATGGGGGTCCCCCCTGCTCGAGCGAAGCCGAGAGCTTGGGGGAGGGTGGGCACACGGGACGGCGCCCTTCGCGGCGCCTCCGCGTTCCGCGCCCTGACCCGCACCACCGGGTGCTGCACCTGTCGGTGCGGGTTCAGGCGCGGGAGCCTAGGCCCGGCGCGGGCGCCGTCCGTTGTGCCCACCCGTTCCGCCCCTTGCGGAACGCCTGCCCACAACGGCGGGGCGCAGCCCGCAACGGGGGTGGGCGCCGCCCCGGCGGGACGCCGGCCCGCAACCGGTGGGCGCCGCCCACAACGGCGGGGCGCAGCCCGCAACGGGGGTGGGCGCCGCCCCGGCGGGACGCCGGCCCGCAACCGGTGGGCGCCGCCCACAACGGCGGGCGAAGGCCCGTCGCGGGTGGGTGCGGGAGAATCGGGGGACGATCAGGCAGTACCCGGACCAGAGACGGAGCGCACGTGTCCCTCCCCGAACCCCAGGCCGCCGCACCCGAGCCGGAGGCGATCCGGCGGGGGCGGCCGCGCTCCGAGGCCGCCGAGCAGGCGATCTTCGACGCGGTCGTCGGCCTCCTGGAGGACGGCGTCCCGCTCGCCGATCTGTCCATCGAGCGGATCGCCCGCACCGCCGGGGTCGGCAAGGCCACCATCTACCGCCGCTGGCCCGGCAAGGAGGAGCTCTTCGTCGAGGTGCTCCGCTCCGTGGAGCCCTCGGACCCGGTGCTGCCCGGCACCTCGATCCGGGAGGACATCGTCGTGCTCCTGGAGGCGCTGCGGCAGCGCGGCCTCGCCAAGCGGTCCTCCGCCCTGCTCCACAACGTCTACGCGCAGATGCAGCTCTACCCGAAGCTGTGGAACGCGTACCAGCGGACCGTCGTCGACCCGCGCCGCAACCTCGGCCTGGAGGCGGTGCGGCGCGGCATGGAGCGGGGCGAGATCCGCGACGACCTCGACGTCGAGCTCGTGAACGACCTCTTCATCGGCCCCCTGCTCCTCCGTACCGTGATCCGGCCCGGCTCCACCCTGGAGCCCGGTCTCGCCGAGCAGGTCGTCGACACCGTCATGGAAGGCCTGCGCCCCCGTACCTGACGGAAGCGGGCGCAGCCGCCCCGACCCGTACGAATGTGCGCGTTCTGTCACAGCCTCCCCGCCCGCGCCACCTGCAGGAACCCGCCACGCGCCCGTGTCGTCCCTGGGGGAGTACGACGGACCCGTCATCGCCTAGTGTCGACGTCGGGTCACGGAACGGACAGCAGTGCGGCAAGGCAGCAAGGCAGCAAGGCAGTGAGGACAGTGCGATGGCGCGGGTGGACATGACGGAGACCGACCACGGCGGCACGGGGGGCGGGCGCCCCGGGTCCCGGTTCCGTACCGCGCTCGACGGGCTCCGCCGCGACCGGGGGATCTGGCGCCGGGGCATCCTGCTCGCCGTGACCGCGGTGGCGCTCACGCTGCTCATGGTGTTCCACTCCGACGTCCCCAACCGGATCGGCAACCTCGGCAGTCTCACCGAGACCTTCCTGCCCTGGTTCGGCCTCTTCGTGCCGCTCCTCCTCGTGCTCGCCCTCGTGCGGCGCTCCGCCACCGCGCTGATCGCCCTGGTGCTGCCGGCCGCGGTCTGGCTGAACCTCTTCGGCGGTCTCGTCGCCGACAAGTCGGCCCCGGGCGGCGACCTGACCGTCGCCACCCACAACGTGAACGCCGACAACCCCGACCCCGAGGGCACCGCCCGCGCGCTCGCGGCCTCCGGCGCCGACGTGCTCGCCCTGGAGGAGCTGAAGGGCGACATGGTCCCGGTCTACGAGAAGGGCCTCGCCGAGACCTTCCCGTACCACTCCGTCCAGGGCACGGTCGGACTCTGGAGCAAGCTGCCGCTGCGCGCCGCGCAGCCCGTCGACATCCACATGGGCTGGACCCGCGCCATGCGCGCCTCCGTCGTCACGCCGAAGGGCGAGGTGGCCGTCTACGTCGCCCACCTGCCCTCCGTCCGGGTCAAGCTGAACGCGGGCTTCACCGCCAACCAGCGCGACACCAGCGCCAACGCGCTCGGCGAGGCCATCGCCGACGACCGCCACGAGCGGATCGTGCTCCTCGGCGACCTCAACGGCACCATGAACGACCGCGCGCTCAACGCCGTCACCTCGCAGCTGCGCTCCACCCAGGGAGCGGCGGGCGACGGCTTCGGCTTCAGCTGGCCGGCCTCGTTCCCGATGGCCCGCATCGACCAGATCATGGTCAAGGGCGTGGAGCCGATGTCCTCCTGGGCGCTGCCGGAGACGAACAGCGACCACCTCCCGATCGCCGCCCGTGTGAAGCTCTGAAACCTCCCCGTCGCCTTCCGGAGGGAAACGTCTGAGACGATTTGTTGTGTCTCAGAACTAATCCCCCGGGAAGGCCCGTCACCATGCCCCTGGCGCTGCTCGCGCTCGCCGTCTCCGCCTTCGGCATCGGCACCACCGAATTCGTGATGATGGGCCTGCTCCCGCAGGTCGCCGACGACCTCGGCACCTCCGTCCCCACCGCCGGACACCTCGTCTCGGCGTACGCGATCGGGGTGGTGGTCGGCGCCCCGCTGCTCACGGCCCTCGGCTCCCGGATCCCGCGCAAGCGCATGCTCCTCCTGCTGATGGCGCTCTTCACGGTCGGCAACCTCGCCTCCGCGCTCGCCCCCGGCTTCGGCTGGCTCGTCGCGGGCCGGGTCCTCGCCGGGCTCCCGCACGGCGCGTTCTTCGGCCTCGGCGCCGTCGTCGCCGCGCGGCTCGTGCGCGAGGGCCGGCAGGCGCGGGCGGTCGCCACGATGTTCCTCGGCCTCACCGTCGCCAACATCCTCGGCGTACCGGCCGCGACGCTGCTCGGCCAGCACCTCGGCTGGCGGGCCACCTTCCTGGTCGTCTCCGTCATCGGCCTGCTCGCGATCGCCGCGCTCGCCCGCCTCGTCCCGCACGTGCCCGTGGACGAGCGGGCGGGCCTCGGCCGCGAGGCGCGCGCCCTCGGCAGGCCCCAGGTGCTGCTCGGCCTGCTGACGGCCGTCTTCGGCTTCGCGGGCGTCTTCGCGGTCTACTCGTACCTCGCCTCGATGACGACCGAGGTGATGGGCTTCGGCGACTCCACCGTCACGATCGTCCTGGCCCTCTTCGGCCTCGGCATGACCGGCGGGGCGCTCGCCGCGGGCCCGCTGACCGACCGGGCGCTGCGCCCCACGCTGTACGGCTCGCTCGCGGCCCTCGTCCTCGCCCTGGTCGCCTTCCGCTTCACCGTCCACGTGCCCTGGCTCGCCCTGGTCACGGTCGTCGTCCTCGGCGCGGTCGGCTTCATGACGACCACCCCGCTCCAGATGCTGGTCATGAACAAGGCGAAGGACGCCCCGACGCTCGCCTCCGCCTCCAACCACTCCGCCTTCAACCTGGCCAACGCGGGCGGCGCCTGGGCCGGCGGGGCCGCCGTCGCCGCCGGCTGGGGCTGGACCTCGCCGACGCTGGTCGGCGCGGGCCTGACGGTGGTGGGCCTGGCGGTCGCGGCGGTGGCGGGCCTCCTCGACCGCGACCGCGGTACGGAGACGGCCTCCCGCGTCGTCGCGGGAAGCCCCCTCGGCTCCGACGTCAGCCCGACGACGTCTCCCGCCAGCCGTTCGTGATCGGCAGCCGCCGGTCCTTGCCGAAGCCCTTCGCCGAGATCTTGGTGCCCGGCGGGTACTGGCGCCGCTTGTACTCCGCCCGGTCCACCATCCGCAGCGTCCGGGTCACCAGCTCCTCGTCGAACCCCGCCGCCACGATCGCGTCGAGGCCCTGGTCCCGGTCCACGTACAGCGCGAGGACCGCGTCCAGGACGTCGTAGTCCGGCAGCGAGTCCGTGTCGACCTGGCCCGGCCGCAGCTCCGCGCTGGGCGGCTTGCTGATCGAGTTCTCCGGGATCGGCGAGGTCTGGCCGCGCTCCTCGGCCGCCCGGTTCCGCCAGCGCGCGAGCCGGAAGACGTCCGACTTGTAGACGTCCTTGATGGGGCCGAACGCGCCGACGGAGTCGCCGTACAGCGTCGAGTACCCCACCGCCAGCTCCGACTTGTTGCCGGGCGCGAGGACGATGTGGCCCTCCTGGTTGGAGAGCGCCATCAGCATCGTGCCGCGCAGCCGCGACTGGAGGTTCTCCTCCGCGAGCCCGGTGAGCCCGAGCGCGCCCATGTACGCGTCGAACATCGGCTCGATCGACACCGTACGGAAGTGCAGCCCCGTCCGGCGGGCCAGCTCGGCCGCGTCGCCGCGCGAGTGGTCGGAGGAGTACGCGGAGGGCATCGACACGCCGTACACCTGGTCCGCGCCGAGCGCGTCGCAGGCGATCGACGCGACGAGCGCCGAGTCGATGCCGCCGGACAGGCCGATCAGGACCGAGCGGAACCCGTTCTTCGCGACGTACGCCCGCAGCCCGATCACCAGCGCCGAGTACACCTCCTCGTCGTCGTCCAGCCGGTGCGCGTAGCCGCCCGTCAGCTCCGGCTCGTACGCGGGCAGCGGCTCCCCGGAGAGCACCACCCGGTCGATCCGCAGCCCGTCGTCCACCAGGCCCTCGGGCGCGTCCGGCCCGGCCGCCGGCAGATCCAGGTCGAGGATCACGCTGCCCTCCACGAACTGCGGGGCCCGCGCGACCACTTCGCCGGCCGCGTCCACGACGATCGAGTCGCCGTCGAAGACCAGCTCGTCCTGACCGCCCGTCATCGCCAGGTACGCGGTGACGCACCCGGCCTCCTGGGCCCGCTTGCGGACCAGCTCCAGCCGGGTGTCGTCCTTCTCCCGCTCGTACGGCGAGGCGTTGACCGACAGCAGCAGCCCGGCCCGGGCGCTGCGCGCCGCCGGCACCCGGCCGCCCTCCTGCCAGAGGTCCTCGCAGATCGCCAGGGCCACGTCCACGCCGTGGACGCGGACCACCGGCAGGGTGTCGCCCGGCACGAAGTAGCGGTACTCGTCGAAGACGCCGTAGTTCGGCAGGTGGTGCTTGGCGAAGCGCAGCACCACCTTCCCGCCGTACAGCACGGCGGCGGCGTTCTCCGGCGACCCGGCGGGCCTGCCGAGCCTCGGCGCGGCCCGCTCGGAGCGGTCGAGGTAGCCGACCACGACCGGCAGCTCCCCGAACCCCTCGTCCGCGAGCCGCCGGGCGAGCCCGCGCAGGGCCGTCCGGGACGCCTCGACGAAGGAGGAGCGCAGCGCGAGGTCCTCGACGGGATACCCGGTCAGCGCCATCTCGGGGAACGCGACGAGATGCGCGCCCTGCCCGGCGGCGTGCCGGGTCCAGTGCACGATCGCCTCGGCGTTCCCGGCGATGTCTCCGACGGTCGAGTCGATCTGATTCAGTGCGAGGCGTAGTTGAGGCACCCGCCCAGTGTAATCGTCAGACCGACGCTATGTCCTGGGTTACCGCCACCCCGAACACGGGGAACCTTCCGCGGCGCCCTGACGTTCGAGCCGGTATGTCCAGGAGTGTCACGCGTACGGCCGGAAGTCTGCTCGCCCTCGGCGCCCTCGCGTACACCGCCTGGCTCCTCGAAGTCCTCGTCCGGACCGGGCTCGACCCGGTCCGGACGTACGTCTCCGAACTCGCCGCCGCCGACCAGCCCCTCGGCGGCCTCTTCCGGGCCACCGACCTCGCCGCCGGACTCCTCGTCCTCGCGGGTGCCCTCGCGGGCCTCGCGAGCAGCCGCGAGGTCCGCCCGCCGAACCCCGGGGTGCCGTCCTGGGCCGCCCACCCGGAGCCGGCCCGCCGCCCCTGGCTCCTCACCGGCTGGGCCGCCCTCGCCGTCTTCGGGGCCGCCACCGCCGTCGACTCACGGCTGCCGCTCAGCTGCGCCCCGACCGCCGACCCCGCGTGCGCGGCCCGCGAGACCGCCGGGCTCGTCCCCGCCACCCACACGGCCCACGCCGTCAGTTCGAGCCTCGCCATGACCGGCGCGCTCGTCGCCCTCGTCGCCCTGACCGTCGCCGCCCGCCGGTACGGGCAGTGGCCGCCGCTGGCCCGCACCGGCCCGGTCCTCGTCGCCCTGGAGCTCGCCGCCACCGCCTGGACCCTGGCCGCCGTCGCCGCCTTCGAGGCCGGCGGGGGCGTCTGGTCGCTCGGCGCCGGCCAGCGACTCCAGGTCCTCCTGGTCGCGGTGTGGCTCGCCGTCCTGGCCCTCTCCCTCCTGAGGGAGGAGCGGTGACCGCGTTCGTACGCGTCGGGGGAGTGGCCCACCACGTGGCCGTCGACGGCTCGGGGCCCGTCTGCGTCCTCGCCGCCGGGCTCGGCCTGAGCTGGTTCGACTGGGACCCGGTCCTCCCGCACCTCGCCCCGCACCGCACGGTCGTCCGCTTCGACCGCCCCGGCCACGGCCTCTCCGCCCCGGCGGCCGCGGAGCCGACCGCGGCGGGCGAGGCCCACCGGATCGCGGCCCTCCTCGACGCGCTCGGCCACCGCGGGCCCGTCACCGTCGCCGGGCACTCGATCGCCGGGTTCCACGCGGAGGCCTTCGCCCGGCTCCACCCCGGCCGGACCGCCGCCCTCGTCCTCGTCGACCCCTCCGTGGAGGAGCACCCCCGCCCCTCCCGTACGACCGCCGGATCCCGGGCCCTCGCCGCCGTCCTGTGCGCCGCCGGCGTCCCCGCCGCGCTCGGCCCCGCCGTCCGCCGGCTGGCCGTCCGCCACGACCCGACGCCCGCCGCGCTGATCCGCCGCGTCTACGGCACCTCACGGGTGCTGCGCGGCACCCTCCTGGAGAACGCCCGGTACGGCACCGTCGCCGCCGGACTCCTCGCCCTGCGCGAGCGGCACCCCCTCCCGCCGGGCCTCCCCGTCACCGTCCTCGCGGCCCCCGACGGCTCCGCCCGCTGGGAACGGCGCCAGCGCGCGCTGGCCCGGCGGCTCGGCGCCCGCTACGAGGCCGTCGAACGGTCGGGCCATCTGGTCATGCGCGACCGCCCGGACGCGGTGGCCCGGGCGATCCTGGGGACCGGTCAGGTGGCGGAGTAGACGCTCATGCAGAACGACTTGATCTGCTCGTCCGACAGGTGCTGGGCCAGATCGGCCTCGCTGATCATGCCGACGAGCCGCTTGTCCTCGATGACGGGAAGCCGCCGGATCTGGTGGCCCTGCATCTCCTCCAGGACGGCGCCCACGTCCGCGCCGGACTCGACCCAGCGCGGGGTGCCCTTCGCCATCTCGCCGCAGGTGATCTTCGACGGGTCGTGGCCCATGGCCACACAGCCGATCACGATGTCGCGGTCCGTGAGGATGCCGCAGAGCCGTTCGTTCTCGTCGGCGATGGGCAGCGCGCCCACGTTCAGGTTGCGCATCAGCTGGGCGGCCCGGTCGAGCGTCTCGTGTGCCGGGATCCACTGGGCCCCGGGATGCATGATGTCCCTTGCCGTGGTCATGGGGTGCGTACCTTTCGTCGAGACGTCGTCGTACGAACTCCCCGAGCCCACCCATTGTCGGCGGACGGCTCGGCCCCCGCGCGCCCCCCCCCGCCCGGGGGGGGGGGGGGGGCGGGGCCCGCCCCCCCCCCCCCCGGGGGGCGCGCCGCCCCCCCCCCGCCCCCCCCGCGCCCCGCGGGGGCCGTGGGCCTCGTCCCGTCTCGCCCCGTCCGGCGGGTCAGGCCCCGCGCTTGCGCAGCATGTCCGCCATCAGCGCCATCTCGGACGTCTGCGCGTCGACCATGCCCTGCGCGAGGTTCCGCTCGATGGCCACGCCGCACTTCTGGACACAGCCCTCGGCCATGTGGACCCCGCCCCTGTGGTGCGCGGTCATGAGCTTCAGGTACAGGACCTCGGCCTCGCGGCCACTGGCCTTCCGCAACTCGTCCAGCTGCGCGTCCGTCGCCATGCCCGGCATCAGGGCCCCGTCCAGCGTGTCCGCGTCGGCCGAGACGCCCATGCCCATCCAGGTCATCGGCTCGACACCGGACTCGTTCTTCGGCAGCCCCCACAGGTCGAGCCAGCCGAGCATCATGCCCCGCTGGTTGGCCTGCGTGTTGGCGATGTCGTACGCGAGGCGCCGGACCTCCTCGTCCTTCGTCCGGTCCCGGACGATGAACGACATCTCGACGGCCTGCTGGTGATGGACCGACATGTCCCGGGCGAAGCCGGCGTCCGCCGACGTGGAGGCCGGGCCGGCCGGGGCCTCGTCGCGGTCGGCCGAGGCGACGGTGACCGCGCCCCCGGCGAACAGCAGCGCCAGCGCGACGGCGGTGACCGCCGCCCCCTGCGTACGGTTGAGCCTCACTGGCCCATCCCCGTACCGCCCTGCCCGTCCGCACCGATGCCGCCCGTGCAGGCGGCACCCGGCTCCGGGGTCTGCGGGCCCTGCACGTACTTCGTGAAGAAGGCGTCGACGCGCGGGTCGTCCGCCCCGTCCACGGTCACCTGCTTGCCCCAGGCGGACAGCATGATCGCGCCGGACTGGTCGTCCATCGGGCTCATCAGCGAGTACTTGGTCTTGCCGACCTTGTCGGCCAGCTTCTTCACGTCGGCCTGGGACGCCTGCTTGTTGTACGTCACCCAGACGGCCCCGTGCTCCAGGGAGTGCACGGCGTTCATGTCGCCGACCTTCTTGTCGTAGACCACGCCGTCGCAGTTCATCCAGACCTGGTTGTGGTCACCGCCGACCGGCGGCTTCATGTCGTACTTCACGGCCGTGGTCACGTGGTTGCGGCCGAGCTTCTTCGCGTCCCACGACTTCTCGCCCGCGATCGGGGCCTTCGCGGCGGCCTCGGCCTTGTCCTTCTTGTCGGACTCCTTCATGAGGATGAAGGTGCCGAAGCCGACGAGGCTGAGCACCACGACGGACGAGATGCCGATGGTGATCAGACGGTTGCGGCGCTCGCGTGCCTGCTCGGCGCGGCGCATCTCCTCTATTCGGGCGCGGCGGTCGGCGGTGGCGGAGCGGTTGGCGGCCATGGTGATGTCGTCCTTCTTCAGGAGTGGGGTGGAGTTCGGGGTGGACGTGCGGGGACGGGGCCCGCCCGGTGGCGGGACGCCCGGCGCCGTCACGTCCGGAGCACTTGAAGGACGTGCAGGTCCGGTGCGCGCGGCCGGGCGTCCGCACGGCGCGCCGCTCCGTCACCGGAAGGCGGTACGGGACGCGGCGACCCGCCCTCCGCCTGGAGCGGGGGGTCGAGCGGGGGCGCGCTGAGCACCGCGGGGGAGAGCGAGGGGTAGAGGGAGCAGCCGCCGCGGTCGTACGGGCAGACGTACTCGCCGGTGGCCGCCGAGGCCTCGGCGGCGGGGACCGCGCCCGTGGCCCGCGCGGCCGCCCCGTGATGGGCCCGTTCCCCGTCCGGCCCCGTCCCCGGACAGAGGAAGAGCGCGGCGAGGAGCGTCGCCACGGCACTCGCCAGTGCCATGGGACGCGCGTGTCGGGACAGGCGTACGAGCCGTGGGGCCCCCATGGGCGCAGATCGTAGTGGGCGAGAGGCCCTTGTGGGCCGAACGGGGTACCACTCGGTACCGGCGGGCAGACATCGGAAGGGTGCGCCACCACCCCGAATCGGCCGTTCTCCCGTTACCTGAGTCACACCCGAGCAGGCAGTATGGGTGTGCAACGTGCGCGAAACCATGTGGTGGGATGCTCAGGTGCCCCCCGATGTACCGGAGGCGGTGGGAGCAGGCGGCCTGACCAGCGAGGATGGGTGTGGAAATGGACAAGCAGCAGGAATTCGTGCTCCGTACGCTCGAGGAGCGCGACATCCGCTTCGTACGTCTGTGGTTCACCGACGTGCTCGGCTTCCTGAAGTCGGTGGCCGTGGCCCCCGCGGAACTGGAGCAGGCCTTCGACGAGGGCATCGGCTTCGACGGCTCCGCGATCGAGGGCTTCGCCCGGGTGTACGAGTCGGACATGATCGCCAAGCCGGACCCGGGCACCTTCCAGATCCTGCCCTGGCGCGCCGAGGCCCCGGGCACGGCACGGATGTTCTGCGACATCCTCATGCCCGACGGCTCGCCGTCCTTCGCGGACCCCCGGTACGTCCTCAAGCGGGCCCTGGCGAAGACCTCCGACCTCGGCTTCACCTTCTACACCCACCCCGAGATCGAGTTCTTCCTCCTGAAGGACAAGCCGCTCGACGGCACCCGGCCCACCCCGGCCGACAACTCGGGCTACTTCGACCACACCCCGCAGAACGTCGGCATGGACTTCCGCCGCCAGGCCATCACCATGCTCGAATCGATGGGCATCTCGGTGGAGTTCTCCCACCACGAGGGCGCGCCCGGCCAGCAGGAGATCGACCTCCGCTACGCGGACGCGCTGTCCACCGCGGACAACATCATGACCTTCCGCCTGGTCATGAAGCAGGTGGCGCTGGAGCAGGGCGTGCAGGCCACGTTCATGCCGAAGCCGTTCTCGGACTACCCGGGCTCGGGCATGCACACCCACCTGTCGCTCTTCGAGGGCGACCGGAACGCGTTCTACGAGTCGGGCGCCGAGTACCAGCTGTCGAAGGTGGGCCGCTCCTTCATCGCCGGCCTGCTGCGGCACGCGGGCGAGACCTCCGCCGTCACCAACCAGTGGGTCAACTCGTACAAGCGCATCTGGGGCGGCTCGTCCCGCACGGCCGGCTCGGGCGGCGAGGCCCCCTCGTACATCTGCTGGGGCCACAACAACCGCTCCGCCCTCATCCGCGTCCCCATGTACAAGCCGGGCAAGACGGGCTCCTCCCGCGTCGAGGTCCGCTCCATCGACTCGGGCGCCAACCCGTACCTGACGTACGCGGTCCTCCTCGCCGCGGGCCTCAAGGGCATCGAGGAGGGCTACGAGCTCCCGGCCGGCGCCGACGACGACGTCTGGGCCCTCTCCGACTCGGAGCGCCGCGCGATGGGCATCGAGCCGCTCCCGCAGAACCTGGGCGAGGCGATCGCCCTGATGGAGAAGAGCGAACTGGTCGCCGAGACGCTGGGCGAGCACGTCTTCGACTTCTTCCTCCGCAACAAGAAGCAGGAGTGGGAGGAGTACCGCTCCGAGGTCACCGCCTTCGAGCTCCGGAAGAACCTGCCGGTGCTGTGACGGGGAGGCCCTCCCGGCGCGGTCCGGTCACGGAGCTCGTGCCCACGCGCGTCAACCGGGCGGCCCACACGGTGCTCGGTCTCGCGCCGGGGGCCGGCCTCCTCGGGTACGGGGCGGAGGCCTCGACCGCCCCGGAGCGGGCGGTGGCGGTGGCCGCCTTCCTGGCGTGCGCGGGCCTCGCCGTGCGCGGGTACCGCGCGGGGGTCCGGTGCGAGGCCGAGCGGCTCGTGGTCCGCGGGTTCCTGTGGTCGCGGGTGATACCGCGGGCGGCCGTCACCGGTGTCACGGGATTCCCGGCCGTCCGCTGGACCTCGCCCGGTGGCCGCCGCCGCTGGACGCCGGTCGCCGCGTTCACGACGGCCTCGGGGGAGACGAGCGGGGCCCGGTCGCGCAAGCGGGAGAACACGGTGCGGCTGCGGCGCTGGGCGGCGCGCGGGTAAATCCGTTGCCCGGGGCACGGGGGCCGCTTCACACTGCGGCGGTGAAGATCGAATCCGTCGCCACCGCGCGGCTCCTGTTGCATCCGTTGAGCGTGGACGAGGCCGAGCGCATCGTCGCCCGGGAGTCCGGGCCCGGGGACCGCTGGGGAGAGGGCTACCCCAGTGACGGGGACGTCCGGGCCAACACCGGGTTCCTGCGGGGGATCGCCGAGCGCGGGGATCCGGGGCCGTACCGGACCTACGAGATACGGCTCGACGGCGTCACCGTCGGCGGCATCGGCTTCCACGGGACGCCGGACGAGATCGGCGTCGCGACCGTCGGGTACGGGCTCGTGCCCGGGGTCCGCGGCCGGGGGTACGCCTCCGAGGCGCTGCGGGCGCTCCTGGAGGTGGCCCGGAGGGCCGGCGCCGCCGGGGTGAAGGGGGACGCCGACCTGGACAACCCCGCCTCGCACCGGGTGATGGAGGCCGCCGGGATGCGGTGCGTCGCGGAGGACGACACGCTCCGCCACTTCTACCTGGGTTTCTAGGCGGCGTACGGCTCCGGCCGCGCTAGCGTCGGGCCCCATGCCGGAGTCCGAGCCCCGTGTCTGGTACGCCGCCTACGGCGCCAACACCCATGTCGAGCGCCTGCGGTACTACCTCGAGGGCGGCCGCCCGCCGGAGGCCGTCCGGGTCTATCCCGGGTGCCGGGACCGGCGTCCGCCCGGGCGGTCCGTGCCGCTCGTGCTGCCCGGCCTGGTCTACTTCGCGACCGACTCGCCCGTGTGGGGCGGCGGGCGCGCCTTCTACGACCCGGCGGCGGACGGCACCGCGTGGGGCGTCGCCCACCTGCTGACGGCCGGCCAGTTCTCGGACGTCGCGGCCCAGGAGATGTACCGCGAGCCGGGAGCCGACCTCGACCTGGCCGGGGTCGTCGCCACCGGGCGCGGGACGCTCGGCCCCGGGCGGTACGAGACCCTCGTGTGCCCCGGGCTCCTCGACGGGGTCCCGGTGCTGACGTTCACCGCCCCGGGGCCGATGCCGGGCGACGAAGGACTGCGGCCGCCGTCCGCGGCCTACCTGCGGCACCTGGTGGCGGGGCTCGGCCGGGCCGGGGCCTGGACGCACGCCGAGGTCGCCGCCCATCTCGCCGCCCGTCCCGGCGCCGCGGGGCACTGGACGGCCGAGGCGGTGGCCGCCCTCAGCGCTCCGACAGCTCCGACGGCGCCTCCTGCACCACCCAGCCGTTGCCGTCCGGATCCGCGAAGGCCATGAACGAGTTCCAGGTGCCGCCCTTGCCGTCCTCCCAGCCCGCCGCGCCGACGTGCATCACCGGCGAGACGCCGACACCCCGGGCGACGAGCGCCTCCCGGGCCGCGTCGATGTCCGTGACGCACAGCTGGAGTCCCTGCAGACCGCCCGGAGCCGTCACCTTCGTCCCGGGCATCTGCGGCATCCCGCTGATCATCGCGATCGAGCAGCGCGAGCCGGGCGGCGTCGCCTGGATGATGCGCACGCCGGGCGCCACCTCGCTGTCCAGGTCGATCGTGAAGCCGCACTTCTCGCCGTAGAACTCCTTCGCCCGGTCCAGGTCGGTGACGGGAACCGTGACGACTTCCAGCGTGATGTTCATGGGGCCACGGTCCCGTACGGGGCCGGTCGGCGCACCCGGAAACGCGGTCAGCGCCCCGCCGGTGTCCAGTGCAGCCGGCCGTCCAGGCCGATCGCCGCGACCCCGTCCGTACCGGCGTCCGGAGCCCCGGAGAACAGGAACGGCTCCAGCGTCCACACCGGCCGCGTCCCGGCCCGGCCGTGCGGGGCCGTCGCCAGGAAGCCGGTGCGGGAGCGGACCGCGAGCAGGCCGTCGCCGCCGCTCACCGGGCCGAAGCCCGCGACGCCGGTGCCGGACAGCTCCGTGACGGGGGAGGCCGGGCCCGCGCCGGAGAAGTCGGCGCTGCGCAGGTCGCCGGAGGCCGGCTTGCGGAACCAGAGGCGCACGCCGTCGCCGTCCGCGGCGGCGCTCGCGCTCAGTGCGAGGGTCGTCGGCGGCAGGCCGGTCGGCGACGGCCCGGTCAGCGGCCCGCCGGGGGTCCGCGCGGACCAGGCGAGGACGGTGACCGGGGTGCTGGCGAAGACGTATCCGCGTCCGCCCGCGTCCGTCGCGGCCACCGGGTCGCCGTAGACCTCCGTGCCGCCGAGCGGGCGCCACGGGCCCCAGCCGCCGTCGGGGAGCTGCTCGCGGGCCGTCAGCCGGTGCAGGCTGTCCCGCAGGACGACGGTGGCCCGGCCGTCGGGGGCCACGGTCACGGCGGGGGCGCTGATGTCCGAGGTCCCCTCGGCGTCGCTCCGCTCGGGCGTGCCGAGCGAGCGCCAGGCGCCGAACGCGCCGCCGGGGGCGCCCTGGACGGTGGTGACGACCTCGCGGCGGTAGGCGGCGGCGTCGCCGCCGAGCACCGTACGGGTGCCGAAGACGGCGATCCGGCCGTCGGGCAGGGTCACGGAGGTGACCCCGCTGTCGAGGCCCGCGCCGGGCAGCAGCTCCGGGCCCCGCCAGGCCACGGCGTCGGCCGGCTTCCGCCAGGCCGCGAGGCGTCCGTCGAGGACGGAGAAGGCGTGCAGCCCGCCGTCGGGGTCGTGCTGGACCCAGGAGGTGGAGGTGCCGCGGGCGTAGCGGACGGTCTGCGTCCAGCCCCGGCCGCCGGGCCGCGCGGCCACCTTCAGGTCGCCGCAGCCCGCGTCGGTCCCGCAGTCGTGGACGCCGTCCAGCCAGGCGTAGGTCTCGAGGGTCCTCAGCTTCGCGTCGGCCGTCTCGGGGTCGAGGGTGTGCGGCAGGACGCTGGTCGGGTAACCGAGGTAGTTCTGCACGCCGACGTGCGGATGGCCGGGCAGCCGCGCGTACCGGTCGAGCGCGGTCTGCGCGAACCGCGCCCCGAACAGGTGGTCCTGGTGGTCCCGGAACTTCCCGCTCCCGGGGTACGTGCCGGGGCTCGGGTCCTGCATCCGTACGAAGGTCGGCCGGAACCGCTCCAGGATCCCGGTCAGCGTGGCGACGACCTGTTCCCTCGTGTAGGCGAAGTCCGCGGAGACCGGGGTGCCGGCGGAGCGCTGCGACTCCAGGGTGGTGATCCGGCCCGTCCAGAGGCCGTGGAGGCTGTGCGGCCGGTCGCCGTTGGTGGCGCCGGCCTCGCGTATCTGCAGCCATACGAGCTTGATCTGCGGCCGGGCGCGCAGGGTGTCCAGCTCGGCCCACCCGCCGCCGGCCGTGGGTATCGCCTCGCGGTCCCAGGCGCTGGTCCGGCTGCCGGTGGCCATCTCGGCGTACGCGGCGCGTATGCCGTTCTGCCGGGCCT
Source organism: Streptomyces sp. NPDC059695 (assembly GCF_042733785.1). Lineage (NCBI taxonomy): Bacteria > Bacillati > Actinomycetota > Actinomycetes > Kitasatosporales > Streptomycetaceae > Streptomyces > Streptomyces sp. NPDC059695. The sequence continues at coordinate 101,783 of NZ_JBHWFF010000017.1, forward strand.
CGGCGTAGCCGGCCTTGTCCCGCGGCGCGGTCCCGGCGTCGCGGGGACGCGCGTTGACGCCGTCGGACTCGCCGGCCGTGAGGTAGACGCCGGTGAGGGGGCTGCCGGAGCGCAGGGACTGGGAGGTGTCCGGGTTCATGAAGAACAGGTCGTCGTCCGGGTGGGCCACGATCTGCACCACGGACACCGGGGACCGGGTGCCGCTTCCGGGCTTCCCGGACTTCCCGTGCGCCTCGGCCGGCAGGACCTTCCCGGGCGCCCGCGTCCCCGGGGACGTCCCCGGGGCGGTGGTGTCCTCCAGCGCGTGCGCCGACGGCGTGCGCGGCCCCCCGGTCACCGTGAGGAGACCGGCGAAGGCGCCGCCCACCAGGGCGGCCGTCACCACCGTCGTGGCGGTCCTGCGGCGGGACGGGCGGGCGGGGCGGCGGAGGACGCGCATGTTCGGTGGCGTGCTTTCACAAGAGGTCGGACGAGCGGGACCGTCCCGCGGAAGGCAGGACGAACTTTCAAGGAATACGGTTCATCGGCGTCGAAAAGCCACGGATGTGCGAGACGTCACGTGCGGTCCGCCCCGAACCGCAGGCCTGGTCGACCGGCGGTCCGCCGCGAACCGCAGGCCCGGACGCCCGGCGGTCCGCCGCGACCGCAGGCCTGGACGCCCGCGCCTCCCGCTGCGGCTAGGCTCGATGTCCCGGGTTCGTCCCGGGGCTCGGACATGCTCGGAAGGAGCGGCGGAATGACGGTGCCGGGACGCAGGAGCAGTACGTTCTCACGTCTGCTGCGGCACGGGTTCACCGATCCCTCGGGGGCCGAACGGCTCCTGGACGTGCCCGAGCTGTCCGCCCTGCGCGGCGACTCCGTGCTCCTGGACGCCCTCGGCGCCACCGCCGACCCGGACCTCGCCCTGCGCGGCCTGGTCCGTCTCGTCGAGGCCCAGCCCGAGACGGACCGGGGCACCCTCACCACCACGCTGCTCTCCGCGAAGCCGTTCCGGGACCGGCTCCTCGGGGTGCTCGGTGCCTCCGAGGCGCTCGCCGACCACCTGGCCCGGCACCCCCGCGACTGGGAGTCCCTCGTCCAGTACGAGGCCGCCGACCTGCACCCGGGGGTCCCCGAGTTCGAGCAGGGGCTCGCCGAGGCCACCGACCCGGTGTCGCTGCGGGTCGCGTACCGCCGCTGCCTCCTCGCCATAGCGGCCCGTGACGTGTGCGGCACCGCCGACCTCGCGCAGACCGCCGCCGAGCTCGCCGACCTGGCGACGGCGACCCTGCGCGCCGCGCTCGCCATCGCCCGTACGGCCGAGCCCGCCGACGCCGCCCTGTGCCGGCTCGCGGTGATCGCGATGGGCAAGTGCGGCGGGCACGAGCTGAACTACGTCTCCGACGTGGACGTGATCTTCGTCGGCGAGCCCGTGGAGGGCGCGGACGAGGCCAAGGCGATCCAGGCCGCGACGCGGCTCGCCTCCCACCTGATGCGGATCTGCTCGGAGACCACCGTCGAGGGCACCATCTGGCCGGTCGACGCCAACCTGCGCCCCGAGGGGCGCAACGGCCCCCTCGTCCGCACCCTCTCCTCCCATCTGGCCTACTACCAGCGGTGGGCGAAGACCTGGGAGTTCCAGGCGCTCCTGAAGGCGCGCGCGGTGGCCGGGGACCCGGAGCTCGGCGCCCAGTACATCGACGCCGTCTCCCCGCTCGTCTGGCAGGCCGCCGAGCGCGAGAACTTCGTCCCCGACGTGCAGAAGATGCGCCGCCGCGTCGTCGACAACATCCCGGTGGCCCAGGTCGAGCGCGAGCTCAAGCTGGGCCCCGGCGGACTGCGCGACGTGGAGTTCGCCGTCCAGCTCCTCCAGCTGGTGCACGGCCGCAGCGACGCCACGCTGCACAGCGGCACCACCCTCGACGCGCTCGCGGCCCTCGCCGCCGGCGGCTACGTCGGCCGCGCGGACGCCTCCCAGCTCGACGAGGCGTACCGCTTCCTGCGGGCCATGGAGCACCGCATCCAGCTCCACCGGCTGCGCCGCACCCATCTCGTCCCCGAGGAGGAGGCGGACCTGCGCCGCCTCGGCCGCTCCCTCGGGCTGCGCACCGACCCGGTCGCCGAGCTCAACAAGGAGTGGAAGCGGCACGCGGCCGTCGTCCGGCGGCTGCACGAGAAGCTCTTCTACCGGCCGCTGCTCGACGCGGTCGCCCAGCTCGCCCCCGGCGAGATCCGGCTCAGCCCGAAGGCCGCCGGGCAGCGCCTGGAAGCCCTCGGGTACGCCGACCCGTCCGCCGCCCTGCGCCACCTGGAGGCGCTGGCCTCAGGGGTGAGCCGGAAGGCCGCGATCCAGCGGACGCTGCTGCCGGTGCTGCTCGGCTGGTTCGCCGACTCGGCCGACCCGGACGCCGGACTCCTCGGCTTCCGGAAGGTCTCCGACGCCCTCGGCAAGACCCCCTGGTACCTGCGGCTGCTGCGCGACGAGGGCGCCGCCGCCGAGAACCTCGCCCGGGTGCTCTCCGCCGGGCGCCTCGCCCCCGACCTGCTGCTCCGTGCCCCCGAGGCCGTCGCGATCCTCGGCGACCCGGAGGGTCTGAGGCCGCGCGGCCGGGACCACCTGGAGCAGGAGGTCCTGGCGGCGGTGGGCCGCGCGGACGACGCCGAGCAGGCCGTGGCGGCGGCCCGCGGGGTGCGCCGCCGGGAGCTGTTCCGCACGGCCGCGGCCGATCTCATCGGCTCGTACGGCACCGAGGACAACCCCCGCGAGCCCGACCCGGGCGCGCTCGTCGACCGGGTGGGGGAGGCCGTCACCGACCTGAACGCGGCGACGATCGCCGGCGCCCTGCGGGCCGCCGTGCGCGCCGAGTGGGGCGACGAGCTGCCGACCCGGTTCACGGTCATCGGCATGGGCCGCTTCGGCGGCAACGAGCTGGGGTACGGCTCCGACGCCGACGTGCTGTTCGTGCACGAGCCCCGCGAGGGCGTCGACGAGCAGGAGGCGGCCCGGGCCGCCAACCGGGTGGTCGCCGAGATGCGGCGGCTCCTCCAGCTGCCCACCGCCGACCCGCCGTTGCTCATCGACGCGGACCTGCGCCCCGAGGGCAAGAGCGGCCCCCTGGTGCGCAGCCTGAAGTCGTACGAGGCCTACTACCGCCGCTGGTCGCTCGTCTGGGAGAGCCAGGCGCTGCTGCGCGCCGAGCCCATGGCGGGGGACCGCGAGCTGGGCGAGCGGTTCGTGGAGCTCGTCGACCCGCTGCGCTACCCGGCCGAGGGGCTCGGCGAGGACGCCGTCCGCGAGATCCGCCGCCTCAAGGCCCGGATGGAGTCGGAGCGGCTGCCGCGCGGCGCCGACCCCACCCTGCACGCCAAGCTCGGGCGCGGCGGGCTCAGCGACGTCGAGTGGACGGTCCAGCTGATCCAGATGCGGCACGGCTGGGCCGAGCCGGGCCTGCGGACGACCCGGACCCGCGAGGCCCTGCGCGCCGCGCACGCGGCGGGGCTGATCCCGACGGAGGAGGCGCAGACCCTCGACGAGGCCTGGGTCCTCGCCACCCGGGTGCGCAACGCGGTGATGCTGGTCCGCGGCCGTCCGGGCGACACGTTCCCCTCGGATCCGCGCGAACTCGCGGCGGTCGCGCGGTACCTGGGGTACGAGCCGGGGCACGTCGGCGAGATGGTCGACGACTACCGGCGCGTCACGCGCCGTGCCAGGGCCGTCGTCGAGGAGCTCTTCTACGGGGCGTAGCGGCGCTCAGCCGAGCCCTTGGTGCACCCGCAGCAGCAGGCCCTGGAGCAGCTCGCGTTCCTCCGGGGCCAGGGGGGCGAGCAGCCCGTCCTGGACGGACCTGGCCTCGGCGTCCAGTTCGGCGAGGAGGGTGCGGCCGGCGGGCGCGAGGGAGACGGAGACCCGGCGCCGGTCCTCGGGGTCGCGTGCCCGCTCGACGTAGCCGCCGGTGGCCAGCTGGTCGACCACCTTGGCCATGTCGCTGGGGTCGACACCGAGCCGGACGACCAGGTCGCGCTGCGCGTGCGGCCCGAAGTCGGAGAGGGCGGCGAGCACCGCCATGTCCCAGAGGCGCAGGCCGCGTCCGGCCAGGCGGTCGGCGAGGCGGCCCCGGGCCGCCTTGCCGATCCGGGAGAGCAGATAGGTGCTGAGGCCGAGCAGGGCGGGCGGGGTGGATCGCGCGGAGGACATGACAGAAGTCTAAGGTCCGCTCCTATAGTGGGTGCGGACCTATTATTCTTCGAGGAGCCCGCCGTGGACGTCCCGTACCCCCGCCTGCTCGTCAGCCGCTTCGCCGACTGCTTCCGGTTCTACGCGGCGGTCCTGCCCCCGCTGGCCGGCGCGGACCTCGACAAGGGCGCGCCGGAAGGGCCGTACGCCGGCTGGGAGGTGGACGGCAGGGCCGTCCTGGTGCTCTTCGACCGCGGCGCGATGGCCTCGGTCCTCGGCACCGGTGCCCTGCCGGTCCGGCCGGCTCCGGCCCAGGACGCCGCGATGCTCGTCCTGCGCGTGACCGACGTGGACGCGGCCCTCGCCCTCTGCCTGGAGTCCGGCGGCGAGCCCCTGCTGGGCGCGGCGGACCGTCCGGAGTGGGGGCCCGGGCTGCGGACCGCCCATCTCCGCGACCCCGAGGGGCATCTGATCGAGCTGCAGTCCTACAGCTGATCCGCGTCGAGCAGCGTCCGGACGTGCTCCAGATAGCCGCCGAGGGCCAGCTCGAAGGCCTGGTCGGAGCGGGACTCCGGGGCCGCGCCGAGGGCGCGGGCCAGCTGGGGCGTCGCCGTCTCGTCGGCGAGCTCCCACATCGCCTCGGGGGCGGCCATGTCGAGGGCCGAGCCGAGGACGACGTTCTCCAGGGCGATGATCACCGGCATGACGTCCGCCAGGGCGAAGCCCGCGTCGAGCAGGCGGACGACCGCGCGCTCGTACTGCGCGAGGACCCCGGGCGCGCGCACCGGTGAGGTGGTGAGGAGCGGGATCGCGCGCGGGTGGGCGGCGAAGGCGGCCCGGTAGGAGCGGGCCCAGGCGGCCATGGCGGCGTCCCAGGGCTCCCGTTCGAGGGTCGCGCCGTCGATGGCGGCGGCCACCCGCTCGCGCAGCAGCTCGACGATGCCGTCCCGGCCGTCGACGTGGTGGTAGACGGAGGCCGTCTGCACCCCGAGCCGCCTGGCGATCTGCGGGACGCTGAACTCTCCCTGCTCGTCGACGATCTCGAGCGCCGTGGTGGTGATCCGCTCCCGGTCGAGGAGCGGTCTGCGCGGCCGGCCCATGAATCGACACTCCCTGTTCGGCTGCTGCCGGTTCCGATGTTCGTCGGGTCTTCCCGAACGGTCCAGGGCGAGGCTACATTGCGCAAACCGAAAGCCTTTAGGTTTCCTGTCGCGGAAAGGCTTCCCCCGCCATGCCCTCACCCACCCCCGACGAGCCCCCGGGCCTGAGAACCGGCACCCTCGGCACCGCCGACATCTCCTTCTTCGTCGTCTCCGCCGCCGCCCCGCTCACCGTCATGGCCGGCGTCGCCCCCGTCGCCATCCTGCTCGGCGGCATCGGCGCCCCCGTCGGCTACCTCCTCGCCGGCCTCACCCTCACCGTCTTCGCCGTCGGCTTCACCACCATGAGCCGCCACGTCCGCAGCGCCGGCGCGTTCTACGCGTACATCACCCGCGGCCTCGGCACCCCGGTCGGCATCGCCGCCGCCCTCGTCGCCATGCTCGGCTACAACGGCATGGAGATCGGCGTCTACGGACTCCTCGGCTCCGCCACCTCCGACACCGCCGCCGCCCTCGGCCACCACGTCCCCTGGCTCCCCGTCTCCCTCGCCGGGCTCCTGGTCATCTGGTACGGCGGCTACCGCTCCATCGACTTCGGCGCCAAGGTCCTCGGCGTGCTCCTCGTCGCCGAGACGGGCATCCTCGTCCTCCTCGCCGGCGGCGTCCTCCTCGACGGCGGGGCGGACGGCCTCTCCCTCGGCGGCCTCGCCCCCGCGCACGTCCTCACCGGCGGCACCGCCGCCGTCCTCGCCTTCGCCTTCGCCGCCTTCACCGGCTTCGAGTCCACCGTGATCTACCGGCGCGAGGCGAAGGACCCCGAGCGCACCATCCCCCGCGCCACCTACATCGCGGTCGCCTTCCTCGGCCTCTTCTACGCCTTCGTCGTCTGGACCGTCATCCAGGCCTTCGGCGAGGACAAGGTCGTCCAGGCCGCCGCCGACGACCCCGGCGGCCTCTTCTTCGCCGCCATCACCACCTACGTCGGAGCCTGGGCCGCCGACCTGATGCACCTGCTCATCATCACCAGCGTCCTCGCCTCCCTCCTCGCCTTCCACAACGCCATCAACCGCTACGCGCTCTCCCTCTCCGAGGAGGGCGTCCTGCCGAAGGCCCTCGCCCGGATCCACCCCCGCCACCGCTCCCCGTACGTGGCCGGAGCGGCCCAGACCGCACTGGGCGCCCTCGTCGTCCTCGCCTTCGCGCTCGCCGGGGCCGACCCGTACCAGCAGCTCCTCCTCTGGGTGAACACCCCGGGGATGATCGGACTGATGATCCTCCAGCTGCTCGCCGCGCTCGCCGTGCCCTGCTTCTTCCGGCGGATCGACCACAGCGAGGGCGTGCTGCGCACCGTCGTCGCCCCCGTGGTCGCCTTCCTCCTGCTCGCCGGGGCGATAGGCCTGGTCACCGCCCACGTCGACCTCTTCACCGGGGCCTCCACGACGGTCAACACCGTGCTCGTCTCCCTCGCCCCCGCCGTCTTCCTCCTCGGGCTCCTCCTCGCGCGCCGGCTCCGCCGGACCCGCCCCGAGACCTACGCCCGCTTCGCCGCAGAACCCGACTCCGAAGGAGCAGACCCCTCGTGTCCGCACCCGACCTCGTCCTCGTCAACGCCCGCGTCCGCGACCCCGAGCTCACCGGCGCCACCGCCCTCGCCGTCCATGGCGGAGTGATCACCGCCGTCGGCACCGACGCGGAGGCCCGCACCTGGGCCGGACCCGGCACCGAGACGATCGACCTCGCCGGCGCCACTCTCACCCCCGGCCTCACCGACGCCCACAGCCACCCCGTCTGGGGCCTGGAGATGTTCACCGGCACCGACCTGTCCGGCGTCACCGGCCTCGAAGGACTGCGCGCCGCCCTCCGCGCCGCCGAGCGCCGCGACGGCTGGGTCGTCGGCTTCGGCCTCGACCACAACGTCTTCGGCGGCCGCCCGGTCCACCGCGAGCTGATCGAGGACGCCCTCGGCGGCGCCCCCGCCCTCCTGCGCCTCTACGACGGACACTCCGCCCTCGCGAGCGCCGCCGCCCTCAGGGCCGCCGGCATCGACGGACCCCGCGCCTTCGCCCAGCACTCCGAGATCGTCTGCGACACCGACGGCCGCCCCACCGGACACCTCGTCGAGCACGCCGCCATGGACCTGATGACCCCGGTGCTGCCCACGCAGCCGTACACCGAGCGCCGCGACCGGCTCGTCGGGCTCCTCGGCGAGATGGCCGCCACCGGCCTCACCGCCGCCCACGTCATGGACCTCGGCGGCCACGACGTCCCCGGTCTGCTCGCCGGCATCGAGGAGGACGGCGACCTGCCCGTCCGCCTCCGCCTCGCCCCCTGGTGCATGCCCGGCGCCACCGCCGAGGAGCTCGACGGATTCGTACGGCTCCAGGAGCGGGCCGGACGCCTCTGGGCGATCGGCGGCGTGAAGTTCTTCATGGACGGCACCGTCGAGGGCGGCACCGCGTGGCTGGAGCACGCCGACTGCCACGGCCAGGGCACCGACGCCTTCTGGCCCGATCCGGCCGCGTACTCCGCCGCCGTGCGCCACCTCCACCGGGCCGGGGTCGGCACCGCCACCCACGCCATCGGAGACGCCGCCGTCCGGCACGTCCTCGACACCGTGGAGGCCCTCGGCACCGGCGGCCCCCGCCACCGGATCGAGCACATCGAGACCGTCCCCGACGACCAGCTGGGCCGCTTCGCCGCGCTCGGCGTCGTCGCCTCGATGCAGCCCCCGCACACCGCGTACACCCGCGCCGACCACACCGACGAGTGGTCCAGGCGGCTCGGCGACGAGCGGGCCGCCCGCGCCTGGCGCTGCCGCGACCTGCGGGACGCCGGCGCGCACCTCGCGCTCGGTTCGGACTGGCCCATCGCCCACCACGACGCCCGGCAGGTCCTCGCCACGGCGCGGGCCCCGCGCGGCGCGGCCTCGGCCCACCGCGGCCTGACCGGGCTGATGGCCCTGGAGGGGATGACCACGCACGCGGCGCTCGCGGCGGGGGAGGAGGCGGTCGCGGGGCGGATCGCCCCGGGCTTCCGGGCCGACCTCGCCGCCTTCGGCGTGGACCCGGTCGAGGCCCCGGCGGACGAGACCGCCGAGGCCCCGGTCCGGCTGACGGTCGCGGGGGGCAGGGTCACGCACCGGGGCTGACCGGCGGCGGGATCACCTGCCGGAGCGGACCTGCTCCTCGGCGTCCTCGGGGGCGCGGTCCGTCCCCTTCGCCGGGGGCGGGCCGCCCCGTCCGACGACGCCGACCGGCTCCACCAGCTTCGGCAGCCGGTGCGGACGGGAGCCGTACCAGAAGTAGGAGACGGCGAAGCCGAAGGCCAGGCAGATCATGCCGCCGACCGCGTCCATCCAGAAGTGGTTGGCCGTGGCGACGATGACGACGAGCGTCGCCGTCGGGTACAGCAGGCCGAGGATCCGCGCCCAGGGCGCCTTGGCCAGCAGGAAGATGGTCACGCCGCACCACAGGGACCAGCCGATGTGCATCGACGGCATCGCCGCGTACTGGTTCGACACGTGCTTGAGGTTCCCCGAGGCCATCGAGCCCCAGGTGTGGTGGACGAGCACCGTGTCGACGAAGTTCTGGCCGTTCATGAGCCGGGGCGGCGCGAGCGGGTACAGGTAGTAGCCGACCAGGGCGACACCGGTGGTGGCGAAGAGGATCGTACGGAACGCCGCGTAACGGCCCGGATGCCATCGGTACAGCCACACCAGCACACCGATGGTCACGACGAAGTGCAGCGTGGCGTAGTAGTAGTTCATCGACACGATCAGCCATGTCACCGAGTTCACGGCATGGTTGACGGCGTGCTCGAAGGCGAGCCCGAGGGAGTTCTCGGCCTTCCAGATCCAGTCGGCGTTCCTGAGCGCCTCGGCCTTCTGCTCCGGCACCGCGTTCCGGATGAGCGAGTACGTCCAGTAACTCACCGCGATGAGCAGGATCTCGAACCAGATCGTCGGGCGCCGGGGCGTGTGCGCGCGCAGCCGCGCGAACCTGCCCTCGCCGTTCACGATGGGTGACGACGGGGTCGTCCGGCTGTCCAAGCTCTTCACGGTCGTTTCACCCATAGCGAGAGAGTCTGCCAGATCCCGTCCCCCCGACCGATCATCCCTCGGTCTGGTTCCGGGTGCACCCGGTCCACCTCAGGAAGGAGTGCGCGCGGGCACCGGGGCGGATGCGGTCGAGCCGCGAACCACCAGCTCAGGCATGAAGACGAACTCGGAGTGCGGGGCCGGGGTGCCCCCCACCTCCTCCAGGAGCGCGCGGACCGCGGCCTGCCCCATCGCCTGCACCGGCTGCCGGATGGTGGTCAGCGGCGGATCGGTGAAGGCTATGAGCGGAGAGTCGTCGAAGCCGACGACCGAGACGTCCCGGGGGACGTCCAGACCCTGCTGCCGGGCCGCCCGGATCGCGCCGAGCGCCATCATGTCGCTCGCGCAGACCACCGCCGTGCAGCCCCGGGAGATCAGCGCCCCCGCCGCCGCCTGACCGCCCTCCAGCGTGTAGAGCGAGTGCTGGATCAGCGCCTCGGACTCCTCGGGGCCGAGACCGAGCCGCTCCTGCATGCCCTGCTGGAAGCCCTCTATCTTGCGCAGCACCGGCACGAAGCGCTTCGGCCCGACGGCGAGCCCGATGCGGGTGTGGCCGAGCGCGGCCAGGTGCGTCACGGCCAGCCGCATCGCCGCCCGGTCGTCGGGCGACACGAACGGCGCCTGGACCTTGGGGGAGAAGCCGTTGAGCAGGACGTACGGGACGCCCTTGCCGCGCAGCTGGTCGTAGCGCGTCATGTCGGCGGTGGTGTCGGCGTGCAGACCGGAGACGAAGATGATGCCGGCGACACCGCGCTCCACGAGCATGTCGGTGAGCTCGTCCTCGGTGGACCCGCCGGGGGTCTGCGTGGCCAGGACCGGCGTGTACCCCTGCCGGGTCAGGGCCTGCCCGATGACCTGGGCGAGGGCGGGGAAGATCGGGTTGTCCAGCTCGGGGGTGATGAGGCCGACGAGCCCCGCGCTGCGCTGGCGCAGGCGGACGGGCCGCTCGTAGCCGAGCACGTCGAGCGCGGCAAGGACGGACTCGCGGGTGGCGGCTGCCACGCCCGGCTTGCCGTTGAGCACGCGGCTGACTGTGGCCTCACTGACCCCCGCCTGGGCTGCGATGTCTGAGAGCCGCGCGGTCATGAACGTGGACTGTACCGGTCACAGGGCGTATTGCCCACCGCTGCTCCACAGACCGTCACGGCAAGCCGCTTCCGCAAGCTCTTGCAGCCCTTGCGGGGGTCCTGTGGGGGGTTTCGGGCCGTAAAGGGGGGTCGCCCGCCCCTGTCAAGCGATCCTTCGGCAACCTTCGGGACACGCGGATGTAACGATCGCCGGGTCTTGCAGAAAGTTCCCGCAAGGTCTTTCGGCGCGTTTTCATCCCTGTTACGTTCCTGGCAACCCGGAGCGCCGCGAGGGAGCGGTCGCATGAGGAAGGTTCCAGACCCTCGTCCCCCCGGGATCATTGAAGGAGTTCACATGCGGCGTGGCATAGCGGCCACCGCGCTGGTCGCGGCCCTGGGCGTGACCCTGGCGGCGTGCGGCGGAAGCGACAGCGGTTCCAACGGCGGCTCGAAGGGCTCGGGCGAGCTCTCCGGCACCGTGACGTGGTGGGACACCTCCACGGTCGGCTCCGAGGACAAGGTCTTCAAGAAGGTCGCCGAGGACTTCAAGAAGCAGCACCCCAAGGTCACCGTCAAGTACGTGAACGTGCCGTTCGGCGAGGCGCAGAACAAGTTCAAGAACGCCGCGCAGTCCGGCTCCGGTGCGCCCGACGTCATCCGCTCCGAGGTCGCCTGGACCCCCGAGTTCGCCGACCTCGGCTACCTCGCCCCGCTGGACGGCACCCCCGCCCTCAAGAACCAGGACGACTTCCTGGAGCAGGCCGCAGCCTCCACGAAGTACAACGGCAAGACCTACGCCGTCCCGCAGGTCATCGACTCCATGGGCATCTTCTACAACAAGAAGATCTTCAAGGAGGCCGGCGTCGAGGTCCCCAAGACCATCGACGAGCTGAAGTCCGTCTCCGCCAAGATCAAGCAGAAGACCGGCAAGACCGGCCTGTACCTACGCGGCGACGACGCCTACTGGTTCCTCTCCTTCCTGTACGGCGAGGGCGGCGACCTCGTCGACGCCCCGAACAAGAAGATCACCGTCGACAACCCGGCCGGCGTGAAGGCCTTCAAGGTCGTCAAGGACCTGGTCGACTCCGGCGCGGCCAAGACCGACGCCACCGACGGCTGGAACAACATGCAGACCGCCTTCAAGGACGGCAAGGTCGCCATGATGATCAACGGCCCGTGGGCCGTCGCCGACACCTACGCCGGCAAGGAGTTCACCGACAAGGCCAACCTGGGCATCGCCCCGGTCCCGGCCGGCTCGGGCGGCCAGGGCGCCCCGCAGGGCGGCCACAACCTCGCCGTCTACGCGGGCTCCAAGAACCTCGACGCCTCCTACGCCTTCGCCGAGTACATGACCTCGGCCGAGACCCAGGCGAAGATCTCGACGGAGCTCAGCCTCCTCCCGACCCGCCAGTCCGTCTACATCAAGCCGGACGTCGCGACCAACGAGATGATCACCTTCTTCAAGCCGGTCGTCGACAAGGCCGTCGAGCGCCCCTGGATCCCCGAGACCGGCAGCCTCTTCGCGCCGCTCGTCACCGAGTACACCAAGGTCCTGACCGGCCAGACCACCCCGGAGACGGGAGCCAAGACGGTGGGCGACGGCTACCGCAAGCTCCTGAAGGACTGGAAGTAACAGGAAGGCAGGCCGGCTGATGGCTGTGGACACCCCCAGCCAGTCGGTGGCGAAGGGCGCGGGGGGCGCCCGGCCGCCCCCGCGCGCGCGCGCCCACGGTCAAACACCGCGGCCAGGGGCGGAGCCAAAACAACCACCACTGATGAGGCGTCAGAATGGT
>NZ_JBHWFF010000017.1:114001-117742 GCF_042733785.1 Streptomyces sp. NPDC059695
GTGGGCGGGGGGGCGGGGGCCGGGGGGGGGGGGGCCCCGGCGCGCGGGGGGGGGGGCCCCCCCCCGCCCCCCCCCCCGCCCCCGCCCCCGCCCCCCCCCGCGGAACTGGCAAGCCCCGGGGCGCGGCGAAGCGCTCCCTCTCCACCCACTGGTACGCCTGGGCGATGGTCGCCCCGGTGACCGTGGTGATCGCCGTGATCATCGGCTACCCGCTGGTCCGCGGCATCTACCTGTCGCTGACCGACGCCAACGAGCGGAACGTCGCGCGGTCGATCGGTGTCAACCAGATCCCGGCCACCTACGAGTTCGTCGGTCTGGACAACTACACCGACGCGCTCACCGGGAGCCAGTTCCTCGGGACGCTCGGCTGGACGATCGTCTGGACCGTCTCCTGCGTGGCCCTGACCTTCGCCCTCGGCCTCGGCCTCGCCAACATCCTGAACCGCAGGATCGCCGGCCGCTCCTTCTACCGGCTGATGCTGGTCCTGCCCTGGGCCGTGCCCGGCTTCGTCTCCGTCTTCGCCTGGCGCTTCCTCTACAACCAGGACAACGGCCTGCTCAACAAGATCCTCGCGGGCGGCGGCATCGACGCCGTCCCGTGGCTCAACGACCCCACCTGGGCCAAGATCTCGGTCATCGCGACCAACGTCTGGCTCGGCGTCCCCTTCATGATGGTCGCCCTCCTCGGCGGACTCCAGTCCATCCCCGGCGAGCTGTACGAGGCCGCCGAGATGGACGGCGCGAACGCCTGGCAGCGCTTCCGGCACATCACCATGCCCGGACTGCGCTCGGTGTCGACGACGGTCGTCCTGCTCTCCACCATCTGGACCTTCAACATGTTCCCGGTGATCTTCCTGCTCACCCGCGGCGGGCCCGGCGAGGCCACCCAGATCCTCGTCACGCAGGCCTACAAGTTCTCCTTCGAGGTCAGCCCGCGCGACTTCGCCCAGTCCTCGACGTGGGGCGTGCTGATCCTGGTCCTTCTGATGGTCTTCGCCGCGTTCTACCAGCGCGTCCTCCGCAAGCAGGGAGAAGTCTGGTGACCACCACGACGCCCACCCCCCGGACCGTGAACACCCCGGTCCGCGGCCGCCGTTCCCCTCTCGCCTCGGTCGCCCTGCACCTCACCCTGATCGCGGCGTCCGTGATCGCCGTCTTCCCGGTGCTGTGGGTGCTGCTGACCTCGCTGAAGCCGGCCAAGTTCGCGACCACCACGGACTTCTTCAAAGAGACGACGTTCGAGAACTACACGAACCTGCTGAACGACACCCCGTTCCTCACCTGGTTCGGCAACTCGCTGCTCGTCGCGGGCCTCACCACCGTCGTCGGCGTCTTCATCTCCGCCACCACGGGCTACGCCGTCAGCCGCTTCCGGTTCCCCGGCAAGCGCGGCCTGATGTGGACGCTGCTCATCACCCAGATGTTCCCGGTCGCCGTCCTGATCGTGCCGATCTACAACATCATGGCGTCGATGGGCCTGCTCAACCAGCCGGCCGGCCTGGTCATCACGTACCTGACCATCGCCGTCCCCTTCTGCGCCTGGATGATGAAGGGCTTCTTCGACACCATCCCGCGCGAGATCGACGAGTCCGGCTACGTCGACGGCCTCACCCCCTTCGGCACCTTCTGGCGGCTCATCCTGCCGCTCGCCAAGCCGGGCATCGCCGTCACCGCCTTCTACTCCTTCATCACCGCCTGGGGCGAGGTCGCCTACGCCTCCGCCTTCATGGTCGGCGACGAGAACCTCACGCTCGCCGGCGGACTCCAGAAGTTCGTCAACCAGTACGGCGCCCAGTGGGGCCCCATGGCCGCGGCCTCCGTGCTCATCGCCGTCCCCGCGGCCCTGGTGTTCCTCTTCGCCCAGCGGCACCTGGTCACCGGCATGTCCGCCGGTGCCGTCAAGGGCTGAACCGCACCCCTCCCCATGTCCTTACGACCCAAGGAAGACATGACCCAGCACCTCGCCACCCCCGCCGCCGCCCCGACCACCGGCACGCACACGGGCTGGTGGAGAGACGCGGTGATCTACCAGGTCTACCCGCGCTCCTTCGCCGACGGAAACGGCGACGGCATGGGTGACCTGGAAGGCGTCCGCAGCCGGCTGCCGTACCTCAAGGAGCTCGGCGTCGACGCCGTCTGGCTCTCCCCGTTCTACGCCTCGCCGCAGGCCGACGCCGGTTACGACGTCGCCGACTACCGGGCCATCGACCCCATGTTCGGCTCGCTCCACGACGCCGACGCGGTGATCCGCGAGGCGCACGGCCTCGGCCTGCGCGTCATCGTCGACCTGGTCCCCAACCACTCCTCCGACCAGCACGAGTGGTTCCAGCGCGCCCTGCGCGAGGGCCCCGGCTCGGTGCTCCGCGAGCGCTACCACTTCCGCCCCGGACAGGGCGCGGACGGCGCGCTCCCGCCCAACGACTGGGAGTCCATCTTCGGCGGCCCCGCCTGGACCCGCACGGAGAACCCGGACGGCACCCCCGGCGACTGGTACCTCCACCTCTTCGCGCCGGAGCAGCCCGACTTCAACTGGGAACACCCCGCCGTCCGCGACGAGTTCCGCTCCATCCTGCGCTTCTGGCTCGACATGGGCGTCGACGGCTTCCGCGTCGACGTCGCCCACGGCCTGGTCAAGGCCGAGGGCCTGCCCGACATCGGCGCCCACGACCAGCTGAAGCTCCTCGGCAACGACGTCATGCCCTTCTTCGACCAGGACGGCGTCCACGAGATCTACCGCTCCTGGCGCGGCGTCCTCGCCGAGTACGACGGGGAGCGCGTCCTCGTCGCCGAGGCCTGGACCCCCACCGTCGACCGCACCGCGCACTACGTGCGCCCCGACGAGATGCACCAGGCCTTCAACTTCCAGTACCTGGGCACCCACTGGGACGCCGCCGAGCTCCGTACCGTGATCGACGCCTCGCTCGACGCGATGCGCCCGGTCGGCGCCCCCACCACCTGGGTGCTCTCCAACCACGACGTCACCCGGCACGCCACCCGCTTCGCCAACCCGGCCGGCCTCGGCACCCAGCTCCGCGAGGCCGGCGACCGCGAGCTCGGCCTGCGCCGCGCCCGCGCCGCCACCCTCCTCATGCTGGCCCTGCCCGGCTCCGCCTACGTCTACCAGGGCGAGGAGCTCGGCCTGCCGGACGTCACCGACCTGCCCGACGAGGTCCGCCAGGACCCGTCCTTCTGGCGGGCCAGCGGCCAGGACGGCTTCCGCGACGGCTGCCGCGTACCGATCCCGTGGACCGTCGGGGGCTCCTCGTACGGCTTCGGCGACGGCGGCTCCTGGCTGCCGCAGCCCGCGACCTGGGGCGCCCTGAGCGTCGAGGCGCAGACCGGCGACCCCGGCTCCACTCTGGAGCTGTACCGCAGCGCGCTCGCCGTGCGCCGCGAGCGCCCCGAACTCGGTGCGGGCGAGGCCGTCGAGTGGCTGGAGGCACCCGAGGGTGTGCTCTCCTTCCGTCGCGACGGCTTCGTCTGCACCGCCAACACCACCGGCCGGGCCATCACCGTCCCGCTGCCCGGCCGGTATCTCCTCTCCAACGAGGAAGTCCGGATCGTCGACGATGAGGCCGTGGTGCCCGCCGACACCACCGCCTGGTGGGCGGTGTGACGATCCCCCTGCCGCGGGGGGGGGGGGGGGGGGCCCCGCCGCCGCCCGGGCCCCCCCCGCCCCCCCCCCGGCGCCGCGCCCCCCCCCCCCGGCGGCCCGCCCGGCCAGGCCGCGGGGGGGGCGGC
>NZ_JBHWFF010000017.1:117752-138802 GCF_042733785.1 Streptomyces sp. NPDC059695
CGCGGCGTCGGCCGGGCGCCCCCCCCCCCCCCCCGGTGGGGTGGGTGTGCCCACCCCCCCGCGGGGGGGGGGGCCGCCCCCCCCCCCCCCGCGGCTCGCGGACATCGCGGCCCAGTCCGGCGTCAGCGAGGCCACCGTCAGCCGGGTCCTCAACGGCAAGGCGGGGGTGGCCGGCGCGACCCGGCACAAGGTGCTCGCGGCGCTCGACGTGCTCGGCTACGAGCGCCCCGTACGGCTCAAACGCCGCAGCGCGGGCCTCGTCGGGCTCGTCGTGCCCGAGCTGACCAACCCGATCTTCCCCGCCTTCGCGCAGGTCGTCGAACAGGTCCTCGCCGGGCACGGCTACACCCCGGTGCTCTGCACCCAGATGCCCGGCGGCGCCACCGAGGACGAGCTCGTCGAACAGCTCGTGGAGCGCGGGGTGGCCGGCATCGTCTTCCTCTCCGGGCTGCACGCGGACGCCACCGCCGACCCCGCCCGCTACGCCCGGCTGTCGGCCCGGGGCGTCCCGTACGTTCTCATCAACGGCTACAACGAGCACATCGACGCCAACTTCGTCTCCCCGGACGACCGGGCCGCGGCCCGCATGGCCGTCCGGCACCTGGTCGAACTGGGCCACGAGCGGATCGGCCTCGCCATCGGCCCCACCCGCTACGTGCCCTCGCGCCGCAAGGCCGAGGGCTTCACCGCCGAGCTGTACGAGCTCCTCGGCGTCGAACGGACCGATGCCGAGCGGTTCATCAGGCCCACGCTCTTCGGTGTCGAGGGCGGCCACGCGGCGGCCGAGATCCTGCTCCGCGAGGGCTGCACCGGCATCGTCTGCGGCTCCGACCTGATGGCGCTCGGCGTCATCCGCGCGGTCCGCGCCCGCGGCCTCGACGTGCCCGGCGACGTCTCCGTCGTCGGCTTCGACGACTCGCCGCTCATCGCCTTCACCAGCCCCCCGCTCTCCACCGTGCGCCAGCCCGTGCAGGCCATGGCGACGGCCGCGGTCGGCGCGCTCCTGGAGGAGATCGAGGGCAACCCGGTGCAGCGCACGGAGTTCGTCTTCCAGCCCGAGCTGGTGGTGCGCGGTTCCACGGCGCAGCCGCCCGGCCGGCTTCCCCAACTCCTTTCGTAACAAGTCGCGTCGGGGCGTCCGGAGGGTTGACCGGGCGCCGGGGCACTCGTACGGTCACGGCTGAAAACAGTTGCTGAACCTTTCGGCAACTTCTTGCGACAGTGAAGTCAGCAGGAGGAGACATGGCCAGGAAGACCGTGGCCGCTGCACTCGCCCTCGTGGCGGGAGCCGCTGTGGCCGTCACGGGCAACGCCCCGGCGCAGGCCGCCCCGCCCGGCGAGAAGGACGTCACCGCGGTGATGTTCGAGTGGAACTTCGCCTCGATCGCCCGGGAGTGCACCGACCGCCTCGGCCCCGCCGGATACGGATACGTCCAGGTCTCGCCGCCCCAGGAGCACCTCCAGGGCGGCCAGTGGTGGACCTCGTACCAGCCGGTCAGCTACAGGATCGCCGGACGCCTCGGCGACCGCGCCGCCTTCAAGAACATGATCGACGCCTGCCACGCGGCGGGCGTCAAGGTCGTCGCCGACTCCGTCGTCAACCACATGGCGAACGGCTCGGGCACGGGAACGGGCGGGACCCCGTTCTCCAAGTACGACTACCCCGGCCTCTACTCGGGCGCCGACATGGACGACTGCCGGGCGACCATCTCCAACTACCAGGACCGCGCCAACGTCCAGAACTGCGAACTGGTCCAGCTCCCCGACCTCGACACGGGCGAGGACCACGTCCGCGGCAAGATAGCCGGTTACCTCAACGACCTGCTGTCGCTGGGCGTCGACGGCTTCCGGATCGACGCCGCCAAGCACATGCCGGCCGCCGACCTCGCGAACATCAAGTCCCGGCTGACGAACCCGAACGTGTTCTGGAAGCAGGAGGCCATCTACGGCGCCGGCGAGGCCGTCTCCCCGAGCGAGTACCTCGGCAACGGCGACGTCCAGGAGTTCCGCTACGCCCGCGACCTCAAGCGGGTCCTGCAGAACGAGAAGCTCGCCTACCTCAAGAACTTCGGCGAGGCCTGGGGGTACATGCCCTCCGGCCAGTCCGGCGTCTTCGTCGACAACCACGACACCGAGCGCGGCGGCGACACCCTCAGCTACAAGGACGGCGCGAACTACACCCTCGCCTCCGTCTTCATGCTGGCCTGGCCCTACGGCTCCCCGGACGTCCACTCCGGCTACGAGTGGACCGACAAGGACGCGGGCCCGCCGAACAACGGCCAGGTCAAAGCCTGTTACAGCGACGGCTGGAAGTGCCAGCACGCCTGGCGCGAGATCTCCTCGATGGTCGCCTTCCGCAACACCGCCCGCGGGCAGGCCGTCACGAACTGGTGGGACAACGGCGGCAACGCGATCGCGTTCGGCCGCGGCTCCAAGGCGTACGTGGCGATCAACCACGAGTCCTCGGCCCTCACCCGCGCCTTCCAGACCTCCCTGCCCGCCGGCACCTACTGCGACGTGCAGAGCAACACCGCCGTCACGGTGAACGCGTCCGGGCAGTTCACGGCCACCCTCGCCGCGAACACCGCCGTCGCCCTCCACACCGGGGCCATGACCTGCGGCACGCAGCCGGCCACCGCCGGCGCCTCCTTCCAGGTGAACGCCACCACGGTCACCGGCCAGAACATCTACGTCACCGGCAACCGCCCCGAGCTCGGCAACTGGGCCCCCGCCTCCGCCCTCAAGCTCGACCCGGCCGCGTACCCCGTCTGGAAGCTGACGGTGCCGCTGCCCGCCGGAACGGCCTTCGAGTACAAGTACCTCCGCAAGGACGCCGCCGGGAACGTCACCTGGGAGTCCGGCGCCAACCGCACCGCGACGGTCCCGTCGTCGGGCCAGACCGTCCTGAACGACGCCTTCCGCAGCTGAGCCTCCCCCCCCCAGGGCCGCCCCGCCGGGGCGGCCCCTCTTCCCGTACCTCCAGGGAGCACCCCCCGTGATACGCAAGAGAACGGCGGCCGCGCTGGCCGCCGCCCTGTGCGCCGCCCTCGTGCCCGCCGTCCCCGCGACGGCCGCACCCCGGCCGCCCGCCCCGCCCTCCGACCGGACCCTCGCCGCGCAGCCCGCCCGCCACGACCTCACCCGCGAGCAGTTCTACTTCGTCCTGCCCGACCGCTTCGCCAACGGCGACACCTCCAACGACCGCGGCGGACTCACCGGCAGCCGGACGCAGACCGGCTTCGACCCGTCCGACAAGGGCTTCTACCAGGGCGGCGACCTCAAGGGCCTCACCCGGCGGCTCGACTACATCAAGGGCCTCGGCACCACCTCCATCTGGATGGCGCCGATCTTCAAGAACCGGCCCGTGCAGGGCACCGGCAAGGACGCCTCCGCCGGATACCACGGCTACTGGATCACCGACTTCACCCAGGTCGACCCCCACTTCGGGACCAACGAGGACCTGAAGAGGCTGATCGCCGCCGCCCACGCCAAGGGCATGAAGGTCTTCTTCGACGTCATCACCAACCACACCGCCGACACCGTCGACTACGCGGAGAAGGCCTACGGCTACCGCCCCAAGGGCGCCTACCCGTACCTCGACGCCTCCGGCCGCCCCTTCGACGACCGCGCCGCGATCGGGAAGGTGGACGCGGACTCGTTCCCGTACACGCCGACGACGACCGGCGGCAAGGTCCCCGCCTGGCTGAACGACCCCACGATGTACCACAACCGGGGCGACTCCACCTGGGCCGGCGAGTCCGCCGAGTACGGCGACTTCGTCGGCCTCGACGACCTGTGGACCGAGCGCCCCGAGGTCGTCGAGGGCATGAAGAGGATCTACGAGAAGTGGGTCCGCGACTTCGACATCGACGGGTTCCGCATCGACACCGTCAAACACGTCGACCTGGACTTCTGGACGCAGTGGGCCACCGCCCTCGACGCCTACGCGAAGAAGCGGGGCCGCGAGGACTTCTTCATGTTCGGCGAGGTCTACTCCGCCGACACCGCCGTCACCTCCCCGTACGTCACCCGGGGCCGGCTCGACGCCACCCTCGACTTCCCCTTCCAGGACGCCGCCCGCGCCTTCGCCTCCCAGGGCGCCGGAGCCCACCGCCTCGCCGAGGTCTTCGCCGAGGACTACCGGTACACCACCGACAAGGCCAACGCCTACGAGCAGGTGACCTTCCTCGGCAACCACGACATGGGCCGCCTCGGCGCCTTCCTGAAGCAGGACAACCCGAACGCCTCCGACGACGAACTCGTCCGCCGCGACCGGCTCGCCAACGAGCTGATGTTCCTCTCCCGGGGCAACCCGGTGATCTACTACGGCGACGAGCAGGGCTTCACCGGCCCCGGCGGCGACAAGGACGCCCGCCAGACGCTCTTCGCCTCGCGGACCGCCGACTACCTCGACGACGACCAGCTCGGCACCGACCGCACCCACGCCTCCGACGCGTACGACCCCACCCACCCGCTGTACCGGTCGATCGCCGCCCTGTCGAAGCTCACCCGCGAGAACCCGGCCCTCCGCGACGGCGTCCAGCGCGAGCGCCACGCCGAGGGCTCCGTCTACGCCTTCACCCGCACCGACCCGGAGCAGCGCACCGAGTACCTCGTCGCCACCAACGGCGCCACCACACCGAAGACCGTCACCGTCCCCGTCGACTCCGCGGCCTTCCGCACCCTGTACGGGGGTCAGGGCGCCGTCACCGCGAAGGACGGCAAGGTCACCGTCACCGTCCCGGCCCTCGCCACCCTGGTCCTCAGGGCCGACGCACCGCTGCCCGCCCCGGCGACGAAGCCCACCGTGACGCTCAAGGCCCCGGCCGCCGGCTCCACCGGCACCGTCGAGCTCTCCGCCGACGTCACCGGCGGCGGCCTGAACCGGGTCGTCTTCGCCGCCCAGGTCGGCGACGGCCGCTGGCAGACGCTCGGCACCGCCGACCACGCCCCCTACAAGGTCACCCAGCACGTCACCGCCCCCGCCGGCACCGCCCTCCGCTACAAGGCCGTCGCCGTCGACGCCGCCGGCCGCACCGCGAGCGCCCTCGCCGCCACCACCGCGGGCGCGCCCCCGGCCCCCGAGAAGCCGGTCGCCGTCGAGCGCGCCTACGCCGTCGTGCACTACCAGCGCGCGGACGGGAACTACGACGGCTGGACCCTGAAGGCCGCCGGCCAGGAAGCCGCCTTCACCGGACGCGACGCCCACGGCGCCTTCGCCTGGGTCAAGGTGCCCGAGGGCGCCTCCACCGTCGCGTACACCGTCGAGAAGGACGGAACCGCCGACGGCCCGCGTCGCAGCGTCGACCTCGGCCGGACCGGCGAGGTCTGGATCACGCAGGGCGCCGACGGCCAGTCCGACACCGACCCGGCCCCCGCCACCCCGGACAGGACGAAGGCCGTCCTCCACTACCAGCGGGCCGACGGCAACTACGACGGCTGGGGCCTCCACACCTGGACCGGCGCCGCCCAGCCCACCGACTGGTCCAAGCCCCTCATGCCGGTGCGCTTCGACGCGTACGGCGCCGTCTACGAGGTCCCGCTCACCGACGGCGCGAGCTCCCTCTCGTACATCCTCCACAAGGGCGACGAGAAGGACCTGCCCACCGACCAGTCCCTCGACCTCGCCACCTACGGCCACGAGATCTGGGCGCTCTCCGGACAGCCCGCGTACCTCCTCCCGACCGTCGGAGGCTCCCCGAACCTCGACCTCGGCAAGGCCGAGGCCCAGTGGATCGACCGGAACACCGTCGTCTGGAAGGTGAAGACCACCGACGCCACCAGCCAGCAGCTGGTGTACGCCAAGGACGGCGGGATCACCGTCACCGACGGCGCCCTGAACACCGAGGGCCAGTGGCTCCGCCTCAACCCCGCCACGCTCACCGACGCCCAGAAGGCGAAGCACCCCCACCTCAAGGACTACCCGGCCTTCACCGTCGACCCGCGCGACACCGACCGGGCACGGGACTCCCTGCGCGGCCAGCTCATCGCCACCCAGCGCGCCGCCAACGGCGCCCTGCTCGCCGCCACCGGCGTCCAGACCGCCGGCGTCCTCGACGACCTCTACGCGGCGAAGGCCACCGGGGCGGACCTCGGACCGACCTTCCGGAAGGGCGGCACCACCCTCTCCGTCTGGGCCCCCACCGCCCGGACCGTCGCCCTCGAACTCGACGGGAAGACCGTGCCCATGCGGCGCGACGACACCTCCGGCGTCTGGTCCGTCACCGGCCCCCGCACCTGGACCGGCAAGCCCTACCGGTACGTCGTGAAGGTCTGGGCCCCCACCGTCCAGAAGATCGTCGAGAACCGGGTCACCGACCCCTACTCCACCGCCCTCACCACCGACTCGGCCCGCAGCCTCGCCGTCGACCTCACCGACCCGAAGCTCGCCCCCGCAGGCTGGAGGACCCTGCGCAAGCCCGCCGCCGTACCGCTGCGGGACGCCCAGATCCAGGAACTCCACATCCGGGACTTCTCGATCGCCGACCCCACCGCGAAGGCCGACCACCGCGGCACCTACCTCGCCTTCACCGACCGGGACAGCAAGGGCTCACAGCACCTGAAGGCGCTCGCCGCCTCCGGCACCTCCTACGTCCACCTGCTCCCCGCCTTCGACCTCGGCACCGTCCCCGAGAAGAAGTCCGCGCAGACCGGCCCCGCCTGCGACCTCAAGGTCTACGCCCCCGACTCCGAGGAGCAGCAGGCCTGCGTCACCGCCGCCGCGGCGAAGGACGCCTACAACTGGGGCTACGACCCCCTCCACTACACCGTCCCCGAGGGCTCCTACGCCACCGACCCCGAAGGCACCCGCCGCACGGTCGAGTTCCGGCAGATGGTCCAGGCCCTCAACGGCGACGGACTGCGCACCGTCATGGACGTCGTCTACAACCACACCGTCGCCGCCGGACAGTCCGACAAGTCCGTCCTCGACAAGATCGTGCCCGGCTACTACCAGCGCCTCCAGGCCGACGGCTCCGTCGCCACCTCCACCTGCTGCGCCAACACCGCGCCCGAGAACGCCATGATGGGCAGGCTCGTCGTCGACTCGGTCGTCACCTGGGCCAAGGACTACAAGGTCGACGGCTTCCGCTTCGACCTCATGGGCCACCACCCCAAGGCGAACATCCTGGCCGTGCGCAAGGCCCTCGACGCGCTGACCGTCGAGAAGGACGGCGTCGACGGCAAGGCCGTCGTCCTCTACGGCGAGGGCTGGAACTTCGGCGAGATCGCCGACGACGCCCGCTTCGTCCAGGCCACCCAGAAGAACATGGCCGGGACCGGCGTCGCGACCTTCTCCGACCGGGCCCGCGACGCCGTCCGCGGCGGCGGCCCCTTCGACGAGGACCCCGGCGTCCAGGGCTTCGCCTCCGGCCTCTACACCGACCCCAACGCCTCGGCCGCCAACGGCACCCCCGAGCAGCAGAAGGCCCGCCTCCTGCACTACCAGGACCTCATCAAGGTCGGCCTCACCGGCAACCTCGCCGGCTACTCCTTCACCGACACCTCCGGGCGCACGGTCAAGGGCTCCGAGGTCGACTACAACGGCGCCCCCGCCGGGTACGCCACCGCCCCCGGTGACGCCCTCGCCTACGCCGACGCCCACGACAACGAGTCCCTGTACGACGCGCTCGCCTTCAAGCTCCCGGCGGACACGTCCCCGGCCGACCGGGCCCGCATGCAGGTCATCGCCCTGGCGACGGCCACCCTCTCGCAGGGCCCGGCGCTCTCCCAGGCCGGCTCGGACCTGCTCCGGTCCAAGTCCCTGGACCGCAACTCCTTCGACAGCGGCGACTGGTTCAACGCGATCCACTGGGACTGCCGCGACGGCAACGGCTTCGGCCGCGGCCTGCCGCCGGCCGCCGACAACAAGGCCAAGTGGTCCTACGGCAGGCCGCTGCTCTCGAACCCTGCCCTGACCGTCGGCTGCGCGCAGATCGACGGCGCCTCCGCCGCCTACCGGGACCTCCAGAGGATCCGCACCACCGAGCCGGTCTTCTCCCTGGCCACGGCGGACCGGGTCCAGGAGGCCCTGACCTTCCCGCTCTCCGGCCGCGACGAGACCCCCGGCGTGATCACCATGCGCCTCGGCGACCTGGTCGTCGTCCTCAACGCGACCCCGGGAGGCACCGCGCAGAAGGTCGCGGGGCTCGCCGGGAAGGGCTACCGCCTCCACCCGCTCCAGGCCGGCGGCTCCGACCCGGTCGTGAAGACGGCCGCGTACGAGCCGGCATCGGGCACCTTCACGGTCCCCGCCCGCACGGTCGCGGTCTTCGAGGCCGCGAACTGACCCACCCGCCCTGGCGCGGCACCCGTCACGCCAGGGCCTTCTCCATCAGCCGCACCTCGTACCGGCGGCCGTCCGCCCCCGCCTTCTCCAGGCGCGGGGCGGCGTCCGCGTACCCCGCGCCCTCGTAGTACGTCCCCAGGACGAGGTTGCGCGCCTCGCAGTCCAGCCGGGCCAGCGTCCGCCCCGAGGCGGCGATCCGCTCCTCCGCGTGCGCGAGCAGCACCCGCCCCGCACCGGCCGGCGCCGCCTCCCGGTCGGTCATCAGCCGGTGCACGTACCCGGCCACCGGCGGCTGCGGCCCCCAGACCTCCCGGTCCTCCCACCACAGCTCGTACGCCCCCACGGTCCGTCCCCCGTCCGCGGCGAGCCACACCTCGCCCTCGGCGATCCGCGCGCGGAAGTGCCCGGGGCCCCGGGCCCCCGGCTTCCACTGGTCGATCCCGCCGCGCACCATCCAGCGCGCCACCCCGTCGAACAACTCCACCAGAAGGTCGAGATCGCGTTCGTCCGCCTGCCGGAAGGTCACTTGTGCCGTCATGGCGATCACCGTAATGGTGTGGCCAGACATCCGTTTCCCCAGGAGTGACCCCCATGCCGCAGATCACCGTCGACTACTCCGCGCCGCTGGACCGGCGCGGCTTCGCGCGCGCCCTGCACCCCCTCGTCGTGGAGACGGTCGACGCGACGCTCGGCGCCTGCAAGACCCGGTTCCGGGAGGTCGAGGAGCTGGTCGTCGGCGACGGGGCGACCGACGACGTCATCGTGCACGTCGAGATCGCCCTCCTCGCGGGCCGTACGGACGAGGCCAAGGCCCGCCTCGCGGACGCCGTCCTCGACCTGCTCCCCGCCCACCTCAAGGCCACCGAGGGGGTCAGGCTCTCCGTCGAGGTCCGCGACCTCGACGGCTCCTACCGCAAGCGCTGATCGGGCAACACCGGCGACGCCTGCGGGACCAGCGCGGCGAGCCGGGCCACCAGCTCCCCGAAGGGGCCGTCGGCCGGCTCGTCGGCGAGGATGCCGACCAGGATCTCCGCCATGTCCGTGTCGTACGCGGCGCTCACCGCGGCCAGCGCCGCGAAGTCGTGCACCAGCTGGAGCTCCAGCTCCGCGCGCGGGACCCGGCGGCCGTCCAGCCAGAGCAGCGCCGTCGACTCGGCGAGCGACACCCAGGAACGGACGACCAGTTCGAGCCGCGCGGAGGGCTCCTCGACGTCCAGAT
Source organism: Streptomyces sp. NPDC059695 (assembly GCF_042733785.1). Classification (NCBI taxonomy): domain Bacteria; kingdom Bacillati; phylum Actinomycetota; class Actinomycetes; order Kitasatosporales; family Streptomycetaceae; genus Streptomyces; species Streptomyces sp. NPDC059695. The sequence goes on from NZ_JBHWFF010000017.1 coordinate 127,259, forward strand.
GCGCCAGGATCTGCTCGTACGCGGCCTGCCGGACCTCGTCGATCATCGCGTTCGTCGTCGACGAGCCGACCGCCGGACCGCCGCGCATCAGCGCCGCGAAGCCGGGCCCGTGCTCGTCCACGAAGTCGAAGAACCGGCCCATCACCCGCAGCAGCCGCGCCCCGAGCGGCCCCTGCGGCGGCTCCACGAACCGGGCCGCGAGCTCGTCCGCCGCCCGCCGCAGCGCCGCCTCGTAGAGGCTCTGCTTGCCGGGGAAGTAGTGGTAGACCAGCGGCCGTGAGATGCCCGCGGCCGCGGCGATCTCGTCGATGGAGACCTCGTCGGGAGAGCGGTGGCTGAAGAGTTCGAGGGCCACCCCGATCAGCTGCTGCTTGCGCTCCTCGACGCCCATCCTGCGGCGTACCCCGGTCGTCATACGAACAGCCTAACCGCGTCCGTTACGCTCCTGCCCCATGAGCGCTTCCGACCAGGACACCCCGACGGCCGAGGCCCCGGAGGCCGAAGAGCCCCGGGAGACCGAAGAGGCCCAGGAGACCCCCGACTCCCCTGATCCGGAAGGGGAGGAGGAGCCCGAGGAGCCCGAGGAGGAGCCCGAGGAGGAGCCCGACGGCGCGCTCACCCCCAAGCAGGCGCGGCGGCTGCGCGTCGCCGCCGCGTCCGTGCTCCTCGTCGCCATGGCCGTGGTGCTGGTCATCCGGCTCGCCAGCCGTACGTCCGTCCTGGTCGTCGGCGTGTACGGCCTCGCGATGATCCTCTGCGGGATCGTGATCGAGCTGTCCCGCAACGGCCGCACGCGGCTCGGCACCTGGCTCCTGGTGGGAGGCCTCCTCGCGGCGCTGGCCCTGGACTGGCTGGTCCTTCCCTAGCGGGTGCCTACAGGTCGAGGACGAGCCGCCCGCCGGAGCAGCGCGAGACGCAGATCAGCATCGAGCCCTCCCGCTCCTCGTCGGTGAGCAGCTCGTCCCGGTGGTCGATCTCGCCCTCCAGGACGCGCTGTCGGCAGGTGCCGCAGAAGCCCTGCCGGCAGGAGTACATGAGTCCCGGCACCTCCTCGCGGACCGCCGCGAGGACCGACTGGTCGGCCGCCACGGTCACCGTGCGCCCGGACCGGCGCAGTTCGACCTCGAAGGCGGTGCCGCCGGCCGGCGCGGCGGCGCCGAAGCGCTCCAGGCGCGGCGCCCGGCCGTCCGGCATCGCCCCGGCCACCGCGTCCATCAGGCCGTCGGGCCCGCAGCAGTAGACGGTCGTCCCGACGGGCAGTCGCCCGAGGAACTCCAGCTCCGGCAGACCGGATTCGTCCTCCGCGACGACGGTGACCCGGTCACCGCCCCCGAGCCGCTCGATCTCCTCCAGATAGGGCATGGTGGCCCGGCTCCGCCCGCAGTACACGAGCCGCCAGTCCGCCCCGGCCGCCTCGGCGGCGCGCAGCATGGGCAGCACCGGGGTGATGCCGATGCCGCCCGCGACGAAGACGTACGCCGGGGAGCCGACGAGCGGGAAGCGGTTGCGGGGCCCCCGGATCTCGATCTCCACGCCCTCGTGGAGCTGCTCGTGGACCTCGCGCGAGCCGCCGCGCCCGTCCTCGATCATGCGGGTGGCGACGGTGTACGCGGACGGGTCGGCCGGATCCCCGCAGAGCGAGTACTGCCGGACGAGGCCGGACGGCAGGACGAGGTCGACGTGGGCGCCCGGCTGCCAGCCGGGCAGTCCGTCGCCCTCCAGGCGCAGTTCGACGACCCCCTCGGCGGGGGTGGTGCGGCGGGTCACGGTCACCCTGCGCGGGACGGTGCTGCCCCGCCCGTACCCGGAGACGGGGGTGTCGAGGGCGGGCATCGGCCACAGCGGGGCGGTGGACATGCGGCTGCGGACGGCGCGGCGGACGAGCAGCGCGGCGCCGGCGACGAGGGCGACGGTGGTGAACCGGGGCATCAGCGGCCTCCGTTGGCGCCGGGGGAGGAGGCGAGGTAGGCCATGGCCTGCGCGGTGTCGCCCTCCTGCGAGGGGTGGTAGGCGCGGCTGAGGTAGCGGGGTATGGAGCGCAGCATGGCCGGGGTGGAGGGCAGCAGGCCCTGTCGGCCCTTGCGGACGAAGTCCGCGAAGGAGGACTTCGGGTCGAGCAGGCCGGGGTCGTTCTCCATGAAGAACCGGATGCCCCGCTGCCAGAGGAAGACGAGCGCGGAGAAGGCGAGCGCCCAGGTGCGGGCGCGGCGCCGGTAGCCGCCGTCGAGGTGCATGAACAGCTCGAAGGCGACGGCCCGGTGCTCGACCTCCTCGGCCCCGTGCCAGCGCAGCAGGTCCAGCATGACCGGGTCGGCGCCGGCCCGGTCGAGCGCGTCGGCGTTGAGGACCCAGTCGCCGAGGAAGGCCGTGTAGTGCTCGATGGCGGCGATCAGCGCGACCCGCTCCATCAGCCACCATCGGCGCGGCCGGCCGGGCGGGAGGGTCCGGTCCCCGAGGAGCTTCTCGAAGAACCAGTCGACCTGCGCGGTGTACGGGGTGGGGTCGAGGCCCAGCTTCCGCAGGTGGGGGAGGACGTCGTCATGGGCCTGGGAGTGGACGGCCTCCTGGCCGATGAAGCCGATGACGTCCTCGCGCAGCCGGTCGTCGGTGATGTACGGCAGGGCCTGCTTGTAGACGTGGACGAACCAGCGCTCGCCGGCCGGCAGCAACAGGTGCAGCACGTTGATGGTGTGCGTGGTGAAGGGATCGCCCGGGACCCAGTGGAGCGGTGTCTCCTCCCAGTCGAAGGAGACCTTGCGGGCCTTGAGCTCGACGTGCTCCGACGCCACCGGTGCAGGCTGCGTATTAGACATGACGTCAATGTACTGAGGGGTAAGGGGTGAGAACAGGCCCCGCACACGTCTTTTTCCGGGATCGGCGCGGCGCGTCCTCACGGGATCAGCGCAGCGCACCCATCCGGGTCCCGTCCCGCAGCGTGCCGTCCAGGTCGGCCCGCGCGCCCGCCGTCGCCCGCACCGCCAGGAGCGGCCCGTCGGAGCGGCCCCTCACCCCGCCCGAGGTCTCCAGGGACGTGAAGTCCCCGCCGCCCGCGGCCAGGACGAACCAGCCGCCGCCCGGCGCCCGCCACAGCACGCCCGCCAGGACCCGGGGATCACGCGCCCCGCAGGCCGGTGAGCCCTCGGAGCGGGCCGCGAGCGCGGCCGGGACCCCGGGCGACGGGACCAGGAACTGGGCGAGGACCCTGCTGCCGGTGCCCCGCCAGGTCTCCGCGCGCGTGCACACCCAGGTGGCCCGCCCGGCACCCTCCGGCAGCGGCTGCCGGGCGAAGGGCCAGGCACTCACGGACCGCACCCCGTGCGCCCGCACCACCGCCAGCTGGCACGCCGTCCGCGCCCAGGCCCCCCGGGCCTCCGCGCCCGTCGCGTCCACCGGCGAGGCGGGCGGTCCCCACAGCAGCCGGGCGGGCGCCAGCTCGCCGAGGTCGGTCAGGAGCCGCACCCCTTCGCCGTCCCGCACCTGGAGCGTGTTCCAGCGGGTGCAGCCGCCGGACCGCGCCGGAGCCGGTACGGGATCGGTCACCCCGTCGGCGTCCCGGGCCAGCGCCCGGGGCTCCTTAGCGGGGGCGAGGAGGTCCCGCACGGCCGTCTCGCGCACCCAGGGGGCCGTCAGATAGCGGACGTTGCCCGCCGCCCGGGAGACGACGAGCGCCGCGGCGCCGACGGCGTCGGCCGCGTCCGTCCGCGCGAAGTCCAGCGCGGCGCCCGCGGTCCCCTCGGCGGGCTCCGCGTACCGCACGGCCCGGAGCCCGTCGTGGAAGAGCACCACGCGCATGGCGTCGACCCGGCCCGCGAACAGCAGCTGCGGCGGCCCCATCGGCGGCCCGACCGGCGTCCCCGGCGTCGCGGAGGACCGCACGGACTCCCCGGGCCTGGCCCACACGGCGAGCGCCCGTCGCACCAGCGCGCTGTCGCCGGTCAGTCCGCCGCGCGCGGGCCACACGGAGAAGTCCCGCCGGGTCGCCGCCGGCCACACCGCCGGATCCACCCTCTTGACCGCACCGGGATCGAGGGCGGCCTCGGCGGCGGGGTTACGGGCGTACGAGGGGGCCGCGGCGCCGTTTCTGCCCCAGCCGTCGCCGGGAAGCCCGAGCAGGGTCCCGCACACGACGAGCGCCACGACGGCGACGAGGGCGGCCCGGGCGTGCTGGCGCCGCCGCATCAGATCCGTGGGCCGCGCCTGCAGGGCACAGGGATCGAACTCGTCCGACTCCAGGAGGGCGGCACCGCCGAGGTGCGGGCCGTCGCCGCCCGCCGTGCCGGGGGCCGGGGGAGCGGCCCCCTCGGGCCCGGCCCCCGGGTCCACCCCGCCGTCCGCCCCGTCCAGCGCGTCCGCCTCCGCCAGGGCCGCCCGCGGGTCCTCGACGCCCGCCGCCGCCAGGACGCGCAGGACCTCCGGGTCGCCCTGCCGCTCCAGGCCGCGGAGCACGTACGCGGCGCGGCCCGGGCCGGAGAGCCGGGACAGCCGCTGGTCCAGGGCGAGTTCGTCCGCGCCGCCCACCCGGGGGAAGAGCCGGAGCCCCCACACGTGCGGCAGGAGCGGAGGGAGCTGCGCCCGGCGCGGCAGCGCGAGCCGCCGGAGCGGGAGTCCGGCGAGCAGCGCCTGCCGCAGCACCTCGCCCCGCACGTAGGCGTAGCCGGGATCCACCGCGTCCTCGGCCCGCCGCGGCCCGGGCACGGCGGGCCCGGGGACCCGGCGGCGCGGCAGCGACCGCTGGACGAGGGCGTGCGCGGTCAGCACCCGGCGGTTGCGCCCGAGCGCGGGCGGCAGGACGAGATAGGCGATGCGGACGAGCCGCGGGTACCGCTCGACCAGCGCGGCCTCGGCCTGCTCGACGTCGACGGGGCCCACGGGCGAGGGAACGAGATCCTGGGTGCTCACGTTCAGCAGAACGAGCGATTCTTCCGATGGTCACCCCGGGGGCCCACGGCCCCACGGCCCCGCACCCCCGCCCCCCGCGCCCTCAGGACCCTGCGCTCCCGCCCCCCCCGCGGCCTCAAGCCGCCGCGCTCCCGCCCCCCCCGCGCCCTCAGGCCGCCGAGACCGTCAGCCGCTCGCGGATCAGGGCCGTCACCGCGTCCGGCACGCCGAGCCCCTCCCGTACGTACTTCTCCATCGACCCGTGCCGCACGGCCACTTCGTCGAGCGCCGCGTCCAGGTACTCCGGCACGACCCCGATCAGGTCGAGCGCGAGCTCGGGATCGCCGCCCTGGGCCGTGAAGCCCTCGATCATCGGCGCGAACGCCAGCCGCACCGCCGGATTGACCGACAGGTACTCGGCCCGCACGGTCTCCTCGTCCGCGCCGAGCAGCGACAGGACGACGGTCGCCGCCCAGCCCGTGCGGTCCTTGCCGGCCGAGCAGTGGAAGAGCAGCGGGCCGGCGCCGGGCGTGCCGAGCTCGCGCAGCAGCGTGCCGTACGAGGCGCGGGCGGAGTCGCCGGAGACGAAGGTCCGGTAGGTCCGGGCGAACGCCTCCCGGACCCTGCCCCCGCCGAGGTGCTCCTCGGCGAGCGCGGGGTCGGTGAGCAGGGCCTTCAGGCGCGCGGCGGGAGGCAGTCCGCTGCCCGCCAGGTAGTCGGCGAGGACGTCGGCGACGACCGGACGGGCGCCGGGCGGGACCCGGTCCGGCCGGTCGCGGCGCTCGGTCTCCGTACGGAGGTCGACGACGGTACGGAGACCGAGCGCGGCCACGACGGGTTCGTCCGGGTCGAGCCGGTCGAGCTGCGCGGAGCGCAGGGCGAGGCCGGGACGGACCGAGCGCCCGTCGCCGAGGGGCAGGCCGCCGAGATCGCGGAGGTTGGCGACGGAGGTGGCGGAAAGGGCGGGCATGGCGTCGACTCCTCCGATTCGTGCGGGTTCGTGTCGACGGTAGTGGATCGCCCCGGTCCGGGCCGTTCCGTGCGACAGGGACCCGGGGGCCTGTCGCACGGATCACGGCACCCCTGGGGGTGCCGTGTCGATCGGGCCGGGCTCGCGGCGCGATCGACGGGACACCCCCTACCCCTTCGCGAGCGCCGCCAGGACCTCCGCCTCCCGCTCCGGGGTGAGGCCCGCCCCCGCGCGGTCCGGGCGCTGCGGTGCGACGCCGCCGAGGGACTCCAGCCACGCCCACGTGTCCGCCGCCGTCTCGTCCGCCGGACGGCAGCGCAGCCCGGCCGCGACGGCGCGGGAGACGTCGGCCGTGTGCATCGCGTCGTACATCTCGCCCGGCGGCAGCCACACCGGCAGCTCCGTCCAGGGCGCCGCGCCCGCCGCGAGCAGCGCCTCCGGTTCCGTCCAGCGCAGTTCGGCGTCGCTCCCGGTCGCCCGCACGCAGGCGTCGAGCAGCTCGCCCATCGTGGTGTGGCCGGGCGGCGAGACCAGGTTGTACGGCCCCGAAAGACCGGCCGCCACCGCGTCCAGCGTCCAGGCGGCGAGGTCCCGGACGTCGACGTACTGGACCGGTGCCGTGCGCGGCCCGGGGGCGAGGACGGGGCCCCCGCGCGCGATCCGGCCCAGCCACCACGGAAGCCGGCCCACGTTCTCGTACGGACCGAGGATGAGGCCCGCGCGCACCAGCAGCGACCGGTCGGGGCCGAACGCGCCGGTGACCGCGAGCTCGCCGCCCCGCTTGGCCTCCGCGTACGGCACGTCCCCGTCGTCCGGCGAGCCCTCCACCAGCGGACCGTCCTCCGCGAGCCCCGCCGCCGGCGGCCAGGCGTACACGGAGCGGCTCGACACGTACGCGTACCGACCGACCCGGTCGGCGAGCAGCCGGGCCGCGTCCCGGACCGCCGAGGGGGCGGCCGACCAGGTGTCCACGACGGCGTCCCAGGACCCGGTGGCGAGGGCGGCGAGTCCGTCGGGCGCGGTGCGGTCCCCGGTCAGCGACGCGACCCCCGCCGGAGCCGCGTGCCGCCCCCGGTGGAAGACCGTCACCTCCCAGCCCCGTGCGAGCGCGTCCTCGACGACCGCGCGGCCGACGAACTCCGTACCTCCGAGCATCAGAAGTTTCATGATCCCGAGCCTGCACGCCGGTGGCGGCCGGTGTCAGGGCGTTCCGCTCCCGGAGGATTCCGCCAGGGGAGGAACGGCGACGGGAGGGGGTCTGTCCGGCCACATGGCCGGGATGACACCATGGCGGCGATGACGGATGCCCGGTCGCCCCTGCGCGCCCTGCGAGCCGCACTCTTCGCGGTCGTGTGCGTGACTTTGGCCGCCGTGGGGCATTCGTCCATGTCTGCCCATCAGCTCCCGGCGGCCACCCTGTCCGGCGCGTTCGCCGTGACGGCGGCGGCGGCCTGGGCGGCGGCGGGACGACGCCGGGGCGCGCCCGCGATCGCGGGCGCCATGGTGGCCCTCCAGGGCGCGCTGCACCTGCTGTTCGCGACGGCGGGTCACCCCATGCCGGGGACGGACGGCACGCACGCGATGCCCGGGGCGGACGCCATGCACGCGATGCCCGGGGCGGACGCCATGCACGCGATGCACGGCATGCACGCCATGGACGGGGCGGACACCATGGACGGCATGGTCATGGCCACCGCCGACCCCATGGGCACGACCTCCGGCGCCGGCATGGTCGCCGTCCACCTCCTCGCCGCCCTCCTCTGCGGCCTCTGGCTCGCCCACGGCGAAGCCGCGTTCTTCACGCTCGCCCGCGCCGCCCTCGCCCACGCCTTCACCCCGCTCCGCCTGCTCCTCGCCCTCGCCCCCGTCCCCGAGGCCCCGCGCCGCCCGGTCCGCCGCACCCGGCGGACCGCCCCGCGCCCGCACACCGTCGTCCTCGCGCACGCCCTCTCCCGGCGCGGCCCGCCCCGGCTGTCCGTACCCCGCGCCACGGCCCTCGGAGCACACGTCTGACCCGGGGGTCGCCTCCCCCTGTCGAGACACCGACTCCAAGGACAGCCCGTCATGACCATCGACGATCTCGCGCGCCCGGAAACTCCCGGTCCCGAAGCGCCACCGTCATCGAAGACCCCCACCCGGCCCGGCACCTGGAGCGCCCTGCGCCCCCTCGTCCTGCGCCTCCACTTCTACGCGGGCGTCCTCGTCGCCCCCTTCCTCCTCGTGGCCGCCGTCAGCGGTCTGCTCTACGCGCTCTCCTTCCAGGCGGAGAAGACCGTGTACGCGCACGAGCTGGAAGTCCCCGTCGGCGACACCGTTCTGCCGCTCTCCCGGCAGGTGGACCTCGCCCGCGAGGCCAACCCGGACGGCACCGTCACCGCCGTCTGGCCCGGCGCCGAACCCGGCGCGACCACCCGCGTCCTGATGGCCGACCCCGACGTCCCCGAGGACACCTCGCTGGCCGTCTTCGTCGACCCGTACACCGGCGACGTACGCGGACAGCTGCCCAGCTACGGCAGCTCCGGCGCCCTCCCGCTGCGCACCTGGATCGACGGCCTCCACCGCGACCTGCACCTCGGCGACCTCGGCCGCAACTACAGCGAACTCGCCGCGAGCTGGCTCTGGGTGATCGCGCTGGGCGGTGTCCTGCTCTGGGCGGGCCGCCGCCGGAAGAACCGCCGCGCCCTCGTCCTGCCCGAGCGCGGCCCGAAGTCCCGCCGCCGCACGCTCTCCTGGCACGGCTCGGTCGGCCTGTGGGCGGCGCTCGGCCTGGTCCTGCTCTCCGCGACCGGTCTGACCTGGTCGCGCTACGCGGGCGAGAACATCGGCACCGTCCAGGACGGTCTCGGCGGCGCCACCCCCACCCTCTCGGCCGGCGCGAACCCCGGCTCCGAGCACGAGGGCCACGGCGGCGCGCACCCCGGCGGGACGACCCCGCAGGGTCCGGACATCGGCCTCGACAAGGCGGTCGAGGCGGCCCGCGACGCGGGCATCGACAGCCCGCGGATCTCGGTCGCGCTCCCCGCCGAGGGCAAGGGGTACGTGGTCAAGGAGACCGACACCCAGTTCCCGGTGCAGCTGGACTCGGTGGCGCTGAACCCGGCGGACGGCACCGTCCTCGACCGGCTGCGCTTCGACGACTATCCGCTGCTCGCGCAGCTCACCCGCATAGGGATCGACGCCCACACCGGCGTGTTCCTGGGCCTGTTCAACCAGCTGGCCCTCGCGGCGCTCGCGCTCGCCCTGGTCCTGCTCGTCCTCTGGGGCTACCGCATGTGGTGGCTGCGCCGCCCGGGCCGGCCGGTGGCGCGCGGCACGTGGCGGAAGGTCCCGGTGACGCTGCTGCTGCCGCTCGCGGCGGCGACGGCGCTCGTCGGCTGGTTCGTCCCGCTGCTCGGCCTGAGCCTGCTGCTGTTCCTGGCGGTCGACCTCACCCTCGCGCTGACGGCGAAGGTGAGGTCGAGGTCCCGCACCACCGCCTGATCAGGGGGTGTACTTGTAGCCGACCCGCCGCACGGTCTGGATCGTGTGGCGGTGCTCGGCGCCCAGCTTGCGGCGCAGCCGGGCCACGTGCACGTCGACCGTCCGGCCGTCGCCCACGTGCCCGTACCCCCACACCGTCGTGACCAACTGGTCGCGGGTGTGCACCCGGTGGGGGTGTGCCACCAGATGGGCGAGCAGTTCGAACTCGAGGTATGTCAGGTCCAGCGCCTCGCCGTCGACGAGGGCGATCCGCTGGACGCCGTCGATCGCCACCGGACCCTGCTCCTCCGCCGCGACCGGGGCCGTGACGGGGACGGGGGCCGAGGGCAGGTGCGGCTGCTGGTCGGCAGGGACGAGGACGAGGTACCCGACCATCGGCGGGCGTCCCGGCAGCGTCGGCAGCGCGTGCTGCGGCGCGGGCAGCAGGGTGGCGCCGGGCGGCAGGAAGTCCGCCACCTGGGAGAAGTCGACGACCTCGTTCGGATCGACGGCACGCAGTCGGTGCCGGCCGGGACGGACGGCCGTGAGGGAGGCGCTCTGGGTGTGGGCCATGGCAGGTCAGCTCTTTCACGCGGGGAACGGACGGAGAGGTCTCGTACGTCGTGCGCGTGCGGCCGAAGGCCGGGATCGGACCGAACCGATCGGGGCGTTAGAGGGCCGACGCGTTCCTCACGCGTCGACAGCACCGGTCGAAGTCGTGGTGCTGCCGGGAAGGCCAGAACGGCTCGAGGTCGTGGCGACCCGTCGCGGTGTCGTTCTGCATGATGGCCATATCCCTAGTCTACTACTCGGGAATCGGATCGGACCCCCAGGTTTGCCGCTCAAGTCATCTGTGGCTCAGATGGTGCCCGGCCGCGTCCAGACCTCACATGGTGAGAGTGAGGGCAGGGACCTGTGACTCGGCCCCGCGGACCCACGTCCACCAGCCGCGAGCGGCGATGTTGTGGGACGCATTCAGGTCGGCGTGCTCGACGAAGCCGCAGACCCGGCACGCGAACACGGCCTGGGAAGGCCGGTTGCGTCGGTCGATGTGATGACACCGGGAGCATTCCTGGCTGGTGTACGCGGGATCGACGTACACCACTGGCACGCCGGCCCGCCGTGCCTTGTAGGCGACGAACGTGCCGAGCTGCCGGAAGGGCCATGAGTGCAGCGTGACGCGTCGGGGCCTGCGTAGCCGTACCCGCTCGCGGATGCCCGTGAGGTCCTCCAGGGCGATTCCGTGACCGGTGCGTTGGGCCTCCGCCACGATGCACTTGCTGATCTTGTGGTTGATGTCCCGGTTCCGGCGGGCTTCCCTGCCCGCCTGCCGCTTCGCCCGCCGCTTGGCGGACTTCGTACCCTTCTTCTGCAGTTTCGCGCGCAGTCGGAGGCCGGCCTCGCGGAGTTGGTTGAGCCGACGGCCGCTGTGGCGACGCCCGGTGGAGGTCGACGCGATGTTCACGATCCCGAGATCCACACCCACGAATCCGAGAGGGGCGGCGTTCGTCGGCGCCTCAGGGATCTCGCAGGTCGCGAACAGGTACCACCGCCCGCCCTGGTGCAGCAGGTCCGATTCTCCCTTGCGGTACAGGGCCAGCGCCGCGAGCTGCCGATCCTGACCGGTGAACGTCAGGCCCTTCATCCGTCCCGACGTCGTCCAGATCGACACGGTGCGCTCCTCCGTCTGCCAGGAGAGGCACCGATCGTCGAAGGGCTGCGCCGCATCCGGCCGGAAGCTGATCGGCCTCTCGACCGTGCGGTTCGCCCGCGCCGCCGTGTAGGCGTCGGCGACCTTCCGCAGGACATGCAGGGCCGGCTGTGCCGACAGGCCCCGGGACTTCAGCTGCGTGTAGGCCAGCGCCTGGAGCGCGGCCCGCGAAGTCCGGCCATGGCCGAACGCCAGGCCGGAGAGCCAGTTGGCAGCCGCGTTGCAGGAACGAAGTGTCGCTTCGAGTGCCGCCGCCTGTTCAGGCGTCGGGAGCAGCTTGACGCGCACCACGAGCTTCACGGGCGTGACGCTATCCGCCGGGGCGGCCGGGTGGAGAGCGAGGCCGCCACGTCTCATCGGATCGCGTGATGCGAGGGATGAACGTTCGAAACTCGCTCCGGCGTGGGGGCATTCCGCAACGGCGGAGGGGGGGGGCCCCCGGGGGGGAGGGGGGGGGCCCCCGGGGGGGGGGGGGGGGGGTCACGTGGCGCCGCGGGGCGGGGGCGGGGCCCCCGGTGGGCCCAGC
>NZ_JBHWFF010000017.1:138812-147634 GCF_042733785.1 Streptomyces sp. NPDC059695
CCTTGTGTGTGTCGCTGTTTTGCTTTTTTTCCAGACGCTCTCGGCCGGGGTGGGGGGGCTGTCCCGCGGGGGCGGGGGCCCCCGTTTCGCCCCCCGGGCGCCCCCCCCCTCGGGCGTCGGTGCGGATCAGACCTGGCCGGCCTTCTCCAGGGCCTCGCAGCAGGTGTCCACGATCAGGCGGGTCACCACGTACGGGTCCACGTTCGCGTTCGGGCGGCGGTCCTCGATGTAGCCCTTCTGGTCCTGCTCGACCTGCCACGGGATGCGGACCGAGGCGCCGCGGTCCGAGACGCCGTAGGAGTACTCGTCCCACGGGGCGGTCTCGTGCAGACCCGTCAGGCGCTCGTCGATGCCGGCGCCGTAGTTCTTGACGTGGTCGAGCGGCTTCGAGCCCTGGCCGAGGGACTCGCACGCGGTGATGATCGCGTCGTAGCCCTCGCGCATGGCCTTCGTGGAGAAGTTGGTGTGCGCGCCCGCGCCGTTCCAGTCGCCCTTCACCGGCTTCGGGTCGAGCGTCGCCGAGACGTCGAAGTCCTCGGCCGTGCGGTAGAGCAGCCAGCGGGCGATCCACAGCTGGTCCGAGACCTCCAGCGGGGCCAGCGGGCCGACCTGGAACTCCCACTGGCCGGGCATGACCTCGGCGTTGATGCCGGAGATGCCGAGACCGGCCTTGAGGCAGTTCTCCAGGTGCGCCTCGACGACCGGGCGGCCGAAGATCTCGTCCGCGCCGACGCCGCAGTAGTAGCCACCCTGGGCGGCCGGGAAGCCGTTGACCGGGAAGCCGAGCGGACGGGTGCCCTCGAAGAAGGTGTACTCCTGCTCGATGCCGAAGATCGACTCCTGCGCGGCGTAACGGCCGGCGACCTCGGCCAGCGCGGCACGCGTGTTGGACTCGTGCGGCGTCATGTCCGTGTTGAGGACCTCGCACAGCACCAGGATGTCGTTGCCGCCGCGGATCGGGTCGGGGCAGACGAAGACCGGCTTGAGGACGCGGTCCGAGGCGTGACCCTTGGCCTGGTTCGTGCTGGAGCCGTCGAAGCCCCAGATCGGCAGCTCGTCGAGGGCGAGGCCCTCACCGGCGATGATCTTCGTCTTGGAGCGAAGCTTCGCGGTCGGCTCGGTGCCGTCGATCCAGATGTACTCAGCCTTGAAGGTCACGGGTCTCATCCTTTGGCGTGCTGCTGCGGGTTTCCGCTGCGGCTCGCGGCACTGCGAGAAGCTGCGGTCTCTGCGCTGACTGCGCGGTTTGTGTTCGACCGCAGCTTGGCAACACGGGATTTCCCGACGGTTGCCCGTTTGTGAACCCCGTGTTACTCAGCTTTTCCGATCTTCGCCCGACCGCGGTGCCGCGGCACGAACCACAGCCGGTCCTCCCTCCGCGAGCCGCCCGGCCTCCACCGGGGCCGCCCGGTCTCCCGCGTCGTATACGGGGTTCGGGCGCCCACCCGCCGACCGGGGCGCGGTGGCTGTCGGTGGCGACCGGCAGACTGGGGGCATGGCGAAGAACCTCGGCACGAAGCCCCGTATCGGACTCCTCGGCACCGGCCCCTGGGCCGCCCGCACGCACGCGCCCGCGCTCGCCGGGCATCCCGGTGTCGAGTTCAGCGGGGTGTGGGGCAGACGCCCCGAGGCGGCCGCCGCGCTCGCCGCCGCGTCCGGCACGCGCGCGTACGAGGACGTGGACGCCCTCTTCGCCGCGAGCGACGCCGTGGCCCTGGCCCTTCCGCCGGACGTCCAGGCCCCCCTCGCCGTCCGGGCCGCCGCCGCCGGCTGCCACGTCCTGCTCGACAAGCCGGTCGCCACGACCGTGGCGCTCGCCCGGGAGGTGACCGGGGCGGTCGAGGCGGCCGGGGTCGCCTCGGTCGTCTTCTGCACGCTGCGGTTCGCGGAGCCGACCGCCCGCTGGATCGACGAGCAGGCGGACGCGGGCGGCTGGTTCCTGGGCGAGGCCCACTGGCTGGGCTCGCTCTACGGCCCCGGCTCCGCCAGCGCCTACGCGGCCTCGCCCTGGCGGCGGGAGAAGGGCGGCCTGTGGGACGTCGGCCCGCACGTCCTCTCCGTGTACCTGCCGGTCCTCGGCGATGTCACCGGCATCACCGCCGCCCCCGGCCCGGACGACACCCACCACCTGGTGCTGCGTCACGCCTCGGGGGCGAGCAGCACGGCCACCCTGACCCTGAGCGCGCCCCCGGAGGCGGCGGAGGCGGCCCTCACGCTGTACGGCACCGCCGGCCGGGCCGCCATGCCCCGCTGGGACGGCGCGCTGGGGGCGTTCGGCGCCGCCGTGGACGCCCTGGTCACCGCCGCCCGCACGGGCGAACCGCACGCCTGCGACGCCCGGTTCGGCCTCCGGATCACGGAGATCCTGACGGAGGCGGAGCGGCGTGCGGCCCGCGCCTGACGAGGGCGGCGGCGCGGGCGGGGTGCCGGTCCTCCGCGCCGTCACGCCCGCCGACTGGGTCCTGTGGCGCCGGGCCAGGATCGCCTCCCTCACCGTCTCGCCCGAGGCCTTCGGGGTGCGGCTCGCCGACTGGGACCGGGGCGGCGAGGAGCGGTGGCGGGCCCGGTTCGACGACCCGGCCGCGTACGGCGTCCTGGCGGTCCTCGGCGGCCGGCCCGTCGGGATGGCGGCCGGACTCCTCGCCCCGGACGCCGTTCCGGAGCTGCGGTCGGTCTGGGTCGCGCCGGAGGCCCGGGGGCGCGGCCTCGCCGCCCGTCTGATCGCGTCCGTGGAGACCTGGGCGCGCGGCACGGGAGCGGGCGCGCTCCGGCTCTCGGTGCTGGCGGGCAACGCCCCGGCCGTCACGCTGTACGAGCGCCTCGGCTACGTCATGGAGAACGGAGGGTCGGGTGACGAGCGGGTCATGACGAAGCGGCTCGGCGACGTCCGCTGAGGCCTTCCGCGAGCGCCTCGCACAGGGCGTCCAGGGCCGCTCCGTACAGCCGCTCCGGCGGGGTGGCGTAGCCGACGACCAAACCGTCCGGACGGGCGGGGCCGCGGGCGTCGGGGTGGCGGTAGGCGGCCAGGCCCTCGGTGGCGACCCCGTGCCGGGAGGCCGCGGCGAGCACCGCGTTCTCCGTGCCGGAGGGCAGCTCCAGGACGGCGTGCAGACCGGCGGCGATCCCCGTCACCCGTACCTCCGGCACCCGTTCGGCGAGTACGGACGCCAGCCGGTCGCGCCGCTCACGGTGGCGGCGCCGCATGCCGCGGACGTGCCGGTCGTACGCGCCGGAGCCGAGGAAGTCGGCGAGGGTGAGCTGCTCGGTGGCCGAGGCGTACGGCTCGCGCGCGCCCTTCGCGGCGACGACCCGGTCCACGAGCGAGGCCGGCGGGCACATCCAGCCGAGCCGCAGCGCGGGGGAGAGGCTCTTGCTGACGGAGCCGAGGAGGACGGTCCGCTCGGGGTCGAGGCCCTGGACGGCGCCCACGGGCCGCCGGTCGTAGCGGAACTCCCCGTCGTAGTCGTCCTCGACCACGAGTCCTCCGGAGCGGCGCGCCCACTCCAGGACGCCGGCCCGGCGCTCGGGGTGCAGGGGGCCGCCGGTGGGGAACTGGTGGGCGGGCGTGAGCAGGACGGCCCCGGCCTCCGGCGGGAGCTCCCCGGGCCGGGCCCCGTCCTCGTCGACGTCCACCGGCACGGTGCGGACCCCCGCCTCGGCGAGCAGGCTGCGGTGGAAGGGCAGTCCGTACGCCTCCACGGCCCAGGGGCGCCCGGTGCCGAGGACCCGCGCGAGCAGCCGCAGGGCGTGCGCGGCGCCGGAGCAGATCACGATCCGGTCGGGCGAGGTGCGGACGCCCCGCACGCGCGCGAGGTACTCGGCGAGCGCCGTGCGCAGTTCGACGCGGCCGTGCGGGTCGCGGGTCCCGAAGGCCTCGTGCGGCGCTTCGGTGAGGGCCCGCCGGGCGGAGGCGAGCCAGGGGCCGCGCGGGAAGGCGCCGGGGTCGGGCCTGCCCTGGACGAGGTCGTACGGGAGGGGTGGCGGCGCGGCGGGCCGTACGGGTCCGGGGGCGGGCGCGGCGACGCGGTCGGCGACCCGGGTGCCGGAACCCTGGCGGGACGTCAGCCAGCCGTCGGCGACCAGTTCGGCGTACGCGTCGGCGACGGTGTTGCGGGCGATCCCGAGGTCGGCGGCGAGCGAGCGGTAGGGCGGCAGCCGCGTCCCGGGGGCGAGCCGCCCCTCGCGGACGGCCTCGCGCAGGGCGAGGACGAGCGCGGCCCGCCGGCTGCCGCCGGCACCGAGCTCCAGATGCAGGTCGTTCCCGGGGGCTCCGGCGTGGTTCACCGGCCCTCGCCGCCGTTCATGAGGTCCCGTACGCCGCCGAGGAACCGCCGTACCGCCCGGGTCTCCTCCTCGGTGAAGCCCGCGAGCAGCGCGACCGTCCCGTCGACGAGCGGTCCGAAGTGCGCGCGGCCCAGGTCCTTGGCGCGGTCCTCCACGCACAGCAGGACGCGGCGGCGGTCCCGGGCGTCCCGCGTCCTGGCCACGTGGCCGAGCCGTTCGAGGCGGTCGACGACGGCGGTGGTGCCGGCCGAGTTGAGGCCGAGGTGCTCGCCGAGCCACCCGGCGGTGGCGTCGGTGCCGGCGCGCTCGGCGTCGAGGAGGCAGATCAGGGCCCGTACGTCCGTCGGGTGCATGCCGTTGCGGGCGGCGAACTCGCTCTGGCGCAGGCCGTATTCGACGGTGACCTCGCGCAGCAGGTGGAAGATCCGCATCTCCGGTGACTCGGCCACTGGGCCCCCCTATTATCTCGCCGAGCGAGATTATTGCTGAACGAGAGGACTCGTGCCATGCCCCGCGCCCAGTCCCACCCCCGCGAGACGGACTTCGACGCCGCGTACGACGCGGTCCTCGCCCGATGGCCCCGGCCCACCACCGCCTCGGAACTCCGCACACCGCACGGCACCACCCATCTCCTCCACCACGGCCCCGCGGACGGTCCGCCCGTCCTCCTCCTGCCCGGCGGCGGGAGCACCGCCGCCTCCTGGGGCGCGACGGCCGCCGCGCTCGGCACCACCCACCGGATCCACGCCGTCGATCTTGTCGGCGGCCCGGGCCGCAGCCGGCCCGACGGCAGCCCGATCCGCACCGCCGCCGACCTCAGGACCTGGCTCGACGCGGTGCTCGACGGCCTCGGACTCGCCTCCGCGGCCTTCCTCGGCCACTCGTACGGCGGGTGGATCGCGCTCCGGTACGCCCTCGCGGCCCCCGACCGCGCCGACCGCCTGGTCCTGCTCGACCCCACCGGCTGCTTCGCCGGCTTCCGTCCGGCGTACCTCCTGCGCGCCCTGCCCGTGCTGCTGCGCCCGAGCGCCGCACGGGCCGAGGCCCTGCTCGCCTGGGAGACCGGCGGAGCGGAACACGACCCCGCCGCGCGGCGCCTCGACTGCCTCGCGGCGGAACGGCCCCGGCGGCGTCCGGTGACGGGCCCGCGTCCGACGCCCGCCGAACTGGGCGCGCTGCGGCCTCCCGTGCTGCTGCTCCTCGCCGGGGGCAGCCGCGTCCACGACGTGCGCCGGGTGGCCGCCCGGGCGCGGACGGCCGTCCCCGGCATCGTGCGGGAGACCCACCCCGCCGCGACCCACCACACGCTCCTGGAGAGTCCTCCGCCCGCCGCGCTGTCCGGGATCGCGGCGTTCCTGACGGGCTGACGTCAGCGGGACAGCGCGTCCCGCACGGCGTCCTCGGTGCGGGCGACGACGGCCGTGCCGTCCTCCGCCGTGATGATGGGCCGCTGGATCAGCTTCGGGTGGGCGGAGAGGGCCTCGATCCAGCGCTCCCGGTTCGCCGCGTCGCGGGGCCAGTCCTTCACACCGAGCTCCTTGGCGGCGGTCTCCTGGGTCCGCGTGATGTCCCAGGGTTCGAGTCCGAGGCGCTTCAGCACGGCGCGGATCTCCTCGGGGCCCGGCACGTCCTCCAGGTAGCGCCGGACGGTGTAGTCGGCGCCCTCCGCGTCGAGGAGGGTGAGGGCGCTGCGGCACTTGGAACAGGCGGGATTGATCCAGATCTCCATGGCCCCCACGGTACCCCCCAGGGCCTGCTCCACCACCCCCCAAACCCCATCTGGCCAGGGGCGATTGTCAGTGGGGGTCTCTAAAATAGGGGGTGAAGGTGAGGGTCCCGGGGAGGGCCCGCACCCCACCGTTCGCCAGGAGGTAGCCCATGGCTCTCGCCGTGATCCGGACGCCGTCCCTCGAACCCTGGAAGCCGCTCCAGAGGAAGCCGCTGCCCGCGGGCCGCCCCCGCGAGTGGTACGTCTCGCACAACCGCCGTCTGAAGGCGATGCGCCTCGCGATCGCCCTCCTGGACGCCGGCGTCTACGTCCCGTCGAAGGCGACGAACGCGACGATACGCACGACGGCCGAGAGCGTCGGCATCCACCCGCCCTCGGACACCACCTGCCGCATGGTCCGGGCCCTGATCCGCTACGGCCGCTGACAGCGGTGGGGCGCCGCCCGGCCCGACCGGGCGGCGCCGCCGTCGGCTCCCGCCCGCTCCCGGGCCACGGGCAGCCGGCCACGTGCCGGAAAGCGGCGAGGCCCGCCGCCCCTTCGAAGGGGACGGCGGGCCTCGGAAGAACCTCGCTCGCGCGGTACGGCCTAGAGGTCGAAGTAGAGCTCGAACTCGTGCGGGTGCGGGCGCAGCTGGATCGGGGCGATCTCGTGGGTGCGCTTGTAGTCGATCCAGGTCTCGATGAGGTCCGAGGTGAAGACGCCGCCGGCCTGGAGGTACTCGTTGTCGTCCTCGAGGGCGTGGAGCACGGCCTCCAGGTTGGTCGGGACCTGCTGGACGTTCGCGTGCTCCTCGGGAGCCAGCTCGTACAGGTCCTTGTCGATCGGCTCGGCCGGCTCGATCTTGTTCTTGATGCCGTCGAGGCCCGCGAGGAGCAGCGCCGAGAAGGCGAGGTACGGGTTCGAGGACGGGTCCGGCGCGCGGAACTCGACGCGCTTGGCCTTCGGGTTCGAGCCCGTGATCGGGATGCGCATGGCGGCGGAGCGGTTGCGCTGCGAGTACACCATGTTGACCGGGGCCTCGAAGCCCGGGACCAGGCGGTGGTACGAGTTCACCGTCGGGTTGGTGAAGGCGAGCAGCGACGGGGCGTGCTTGAGGATGCCGCCGATGTAGTAGCGGGCGGTGTCCGAGAGGCCCGCGTAGCCCGTCTCGTCGTAGAACAGCGGGTCGCCGTTCGCCCACAGCGACTGGTGGACGTGCATGCCCGAGCCGTTGTCGCCGAAGATCGGCTTCGGCATGAAGGTCGCGGTCTTGCCGTTGCGCCAGGCGACGTTCTTCACGATGTACTTGAAGAGCATCAGGTCGTCGGCCGCGGCGAGCAGCGTGTTGAACTTGTAGTTGATCTCGGCCTGGCCGGCGGTGCCGACCTCGTGGTGCTGGCGCTCGACCTGGAGGCCGACGTTCTCCAGCTCCAGGGAGATCTCGGAGCGCAGGTCGGCGAAGTGGTCGACCGGCGGGGCCGGGAAGTAGCCGCCCTTGTAGCGGACCTTGTAGCCGCGGTTGTTCTCCTCCGAACCGGTGTTCCAGGCGCCGGCCTCGGAGTCGATGTGGTAGAAGCCCTGGTTCGCCGAGGTCTCGAAGCGGACCGAGTCGAAGACGTAGAACTCGGCCTCGGGACCGAAGTAGGCGGTGTCGGCGATGCCGGTGGAGGCGAGGTACGCCTCGGCCTTCTTCGCGATGTTCCGCGGGTCACGGCTGTACTGCTCGCCCGTGATCGGGTCGTGGATGAAGAAGTTGATGTTCAGCGTCTTGTCGCGGCGGAAGGGGTCCACGCGGGCCGTCGACAGGTCGGCGCGGAGCGCCATGTCGGACTCGTGGATGGCCTGGAAACCACGGATCGAGGAGCCGTCGAACGCGAGCTCCTCGGACGGGTCGAAGGCCGTCGCCGGGATCGAGAAGTGCTGCATCACGCCGGGGAGGTCGCAGAACCGGACGTCGACCATCTTGACGTCGTTGTCCTTGATGAACTTGCTGACCTCGTCGGCGTTCTGGAACCCGTGCTTCTCGGACATCCAACTCCTCCTACTCCCGGCCCGGGGAGGGGCGGGCTTGCAGCTCGGTCGTGCGGCCAGTGCGGTGGCACACGCTGGACCCGACCATAGGCAGACGGGATTTCTCAAGCATGACCCTATTGTTTCGTCGAAGTTAACCGGGCCAGGTGCCGTTCTGCCGTGTCGGAGCCGTACGCCTACCCGGGCCGAACTGATCAAAAACGGGCGCAGTACCGTGGTCGGGTGGACAACAGGCAAGCACTCGGATCCTGGCTCTCCGGCCCCCGCGCGGCGGCCGAGGACGCCGGCGTCGACTTCGGCTACCGCGGTGAGCAGCTCGGGCTGCCCGAGGAGGGGCCCGGCTCGATCGCCCGCCCCGGGCGGCGCCTCGGCGCCCTCGCCGTCGACTGGGCCCTCTGCATCCTGATCGCATACGGCTTGATCACCGACGGCTACAACCAGGCGACGGGCAACTGGGCCCTGCTCATCCTGTTCGTCCTGAGCGCCCTGACGGTCGGCACCGTCGGCTTCACGCCCGGCAAGCGGCTCTTCGGCCTGCGGGTCGTCTCCGCGCGGGGCGGGCGCCTCGGCCCGTTCCGGGTGGCGCTGCGCTCCCTGCTGGTCTGCCTGGCGATCCCGGCCCTCATCTGGGACCGCGACGGCCGCGGCCTCCACGACCGCCTCTCCGGCGCCGTCCAGGTGCGGATCTGAGCCCACGCCCCCACCCGTACGAGGAAGGCCCCGGACCGCACCGTCCGGGGCCCAGTACCGTATAAACAAAAACCAACACACCAGAAAACCAAAAAAAACGGGGAGCGG
>NZ_JBHWFF010000017.1:147644-161275 GCF_042733785.1 Streptomyces sp. NPDC059695
CCCCGGGGGCATACCCCCCCCCGCCCCCCCCCGCTCCGGTCCCGCCCCCGCCCCCCCCGGGCCGGGCCCCTTCCTCGTACGCAGGGGTGGGGCGTGGTCGTCAGCGCGTCTTTCCGCCGCGCGGCATCCGCATGCCCTTCGGCATGGGTCCCTTCGGCAGCGGCATGTTGCTCATCAGGTCGCCCATCGCCCGCAGCCGGTCGTTGGCCGAGGTGACCTGCGGGCCGGTGAGCACGCGGGGCATCTTGAGCATGGTCGTGCGGATCTTCTTGAGCGGCACCTGGCCCTCGCCGTCACCGACGATGAGGTCGTGCACCGGCACGTCCACCACGACGCGGTTCATCCGCTTCTTCTCGGCCGCGAGCAGGGTCTTGACCCGGTTCGGGTTGCCCTCCGCCACGAGCACGATGCCGGCCCGGCCGACCGCGCGGTGCACGACGTCCTGACTGCGGTTCATCGCGACCGCGGGGGTCGTCGTCCAGCCGCGCCCGACGTTCTGCAGCACCGCCGCCGCCGCGCCCGGCTGGCCCTCCATCTGCCCGAAGGCCGCGCGCTCGGCACGCCGTCCGAAGATGATGGCCGCCGCCAGGAGCCCCAGGACCAGGCCCAGGATGCCCAGGTAGACCGGATGACCGATGAGGAAGCCGATCCCGAGGAGGACACCGAGTACGACGATGCCCACGCCCGCGACGACCAGACCGACCTTCGGGTCCGCCTTCCGGGTCATCTGGTACGTGAGGGCGATCTGCTTGAGCCGCCCTGGATTCGCAGCGTCAGCGCTGCCCGTGTTTGCCTTCCTCGCCATGTCCTGAAGTTTACGTGGCCCGGGAAGCCCGGCCGGACGCGACCTCCATCACGTGCTGGGCCTCGACCCGGTCCTTGGCGCGGCGGCGGTCCTCCAGGACGGAGTTCCAGGCGTTGCGCCGTGCGGTGCGCTGGCCGGCGCCCAGGAGCAGGGCCTCCACGGCCTTCAGGGCGTCGGTGACGGACGGGATCGCGGTGACGCGGACGTGCGTCGATGCGGCCGGCATACGGGGTCCTCCCTCGATTGCGGGTGAGACGAGGTGGGGGTGCGAGCGGGTGGTGGCGGTGAGTGAAACCAGGCTCACAGATCGGTGTTACCAGGGCGTGACCCGGTGGTCAAACACTGATGAAACGTTGATGCGGCCGGTCGGGCGAGCGGGGAACGACGATGCGGTCCGCACCTCCCCGCTGAGCTGCGGGGTCGCACGGACCGCACCGGATCCGGCCACTACTGACCAGTAACTACTTGTGCTCGGATTCACACGGCGGGCGCGTGACGAGGATCAGACCGCCTGGGTGGCGTTGTCCACCGCGCCGCGCTTCTCGATCGCCTGCTGGTACAGCCGGCCCGCGCGGTACGAGGAGCGGACCAGCGGGCCCGACATCACGCCGGAGAAGCCGATCTCGTCGGCCTCCTCCTTGAGCTCCACGAACTCCTGCGGCTTCACCCAGCGCTCCACGGGGTGGTGCCGGACGGAGGGGCGCAGGTACTGCGTGATCGTGATGAGCTCGCAGCCGGCGTCGTGCAGCTGCTGGAGCGCCTCGCTGATCTCCTCGCGGGTCTCGCCCATGCCGAGGATCAGGTTCGACTTCGTGACCAGACCGTAGTCGCGGGCCTGGGTGATGACGTCCAGGGACCGCTCGTAACGGAAGCCCGGACGGATCCGCTTGAAGATCCGCGGGACGGTCTCGACGTTGTGCGCGAAGACCTCGGGGCGCGAGTCGAAGACCTCCTTGAGGAGCTCCGGCACCGCGTTGAAGTCGGGGGCGAGCAGCTCGACCTTGGTGCGGCCGTCGGCGCGCTCCGCCGTCTGCTGGTGGATCTGGCGCACGGTCTCCGCGTACAGCCAGGCGCCGCCGTCCTCCAGGTCGTCGCGCGCGACGCCCGTGATGGTGGCGTAGTTCAGGTCCATCGTGACGACCGACTCGCCCACGCGGCGCGGCTCGTCCCGGTCCAGCGCCTCGGGCTTGCCCGTGTCGATCTGGCAGAAGTCGCAGCGCCGGGTGCACTGGTCACCGCCGATGAGGAAGGTCGCCTCGCGGTCCTCCCAGCATTCGAAGATGTTGGGACAGCCCGCCTCCTGGCAGACCGTGTGCAGCCCCTCGCTCTTCACGAGGCCCTGCATCTTCGTGTACTCGGGCCCCATCTTCGCGCGGGTCTTGATCCACTCGGGCTTGCGCTCGATGGGGGTCTGGGCGTTCCGGACCTCCAGGCGCAGCATCTTGCGTCCGTCGGGTGCGACTGCGGACACATCGGCTCCTGTAGCTTCGATTCTTCGGCGCACACCAGGGTACGCCCGTTGCTTCCATGCCTTGCCTACGCTTGGCCAACCCGTGGCCAGAGCCCGGCATTCCTCAGGCCGAGGCGGGCTCCGGGGCCCGCTCCTCCACGCGCTCGATCTCCCGCGGCTTCGGCTCCGCGTTCTCCAGGACGTCCCGCAGGTGCTTCTCCGCCACCGGGAGCACCTCCTCGACGGTGAGGTCCCGGCCCAGCTCGTTGGCGAGCGAGGTCACGCCGGCGTCGCGGATGCCGCACGGGATGATCCGGTCGAACCAGGCGTTGTCCGGGTTCACGTTGAACGAGAAGCCGTGCATCGTGACGCCCTTGGCGACCCGGATGCCGATAGCCGCGAGCTTCCGGTCCTCCCGGCGCTGGCCGGCGTTGGACGGGGCGTACTCGGGGCCGTTCAGCCGCGGGTCGAACTCCTCGTCGGTCAGCCGCGGGTCGAAGTCGAGGGAGAGCCCTCCGATCGCCGGGCGCCGCTCGACCGGGTCGCCGAGGACCCACACCCCGCTGCGGCCCTCGACCCGCGTCGTCGCCACGCCGAACTCGGCGGCGGTGAGGATCAGGGCCTCCTCCAGCCGGCGCACGTGCGCGACGACGTCCACCGGGCGGGGCAGCTTCATGATCGGGTACCCGACCAGCTGGCCCGGACCGTGCCAGGTGATCTTGCCGCCGCGGTCGACGTCCACCACGGGCGTCCCGTCGAGCGGCCGCTCGCTCTCCTGAGTACGCCGTCCGGCCGTGTAGACCGGCGGGTGCTCGAGGAGCAGACAGGTGTCGTCGATCTCGTCGGCGAACCGCGCGGCGTGCACTTCGCGCTGCTTGTCCCACGCCACCTGGTAGTCGACGGCTTCCTCGCCGAACCCAAGGCGGACGAATCGCAGCTCACTCACGGCCATGCCTCCTCCTGGGTGCCGGGAGCCGGGGACCGGGGATCATCCCGGGCCGGCGCGGCACCATGCGTCATTCGCGCCCATGCCACTGTACGGCGGCGCGGGGGACACCCCTCCGGCAGGTGGACGGGGGCGCCTGCGTCAGCCACGCCCCCAATCCTCACACGATCGGATGAATCTGGGGCGAAGGTGGCGGTACGGGCCGTGAGGACCGCTAAATTCACGCCGTTCCATGAGGGTCCGACGGGGCTGCCGCCCGGACCCGGAAGGCAGGAGACCGCACAGCTGATGACGGAACGACCACCGCAGCGCATCCCGAACCGCCAGCTCGCCGCGCTGATCGCCGAGGCAGGGTTCTCCAACGCGGGGCTCGCCAGACGGGTCGACCAGCTCGGTCTGGAACACGGGCTCGACCTGCGGTACGACAAGACCTCCGTGACCCGCTGGCTCCGCGGTCAGCAGCCGCGCGGCACCACCCCCGCCCTCATCGCCGAGGTCTTCACCCGCCGCCTCGGCCGCCGCCTCTCCGCCCAGGACCTCGGCCTCGACGCCTGCGCGCCCGTCTACGCGGGCCTGGAGTTCGCCGCGACCCCCGAGGAGGCCGTCGACATCGTCAGCGGCCTGTGGCGCAAGGACTCCGGCAGCCACGCCGAACTCCGCAAGATCGCCTTCACCCCCGCCGGGCTCGTCGTCCCCAGCCGCGACTGGCTGATCGGCCGCGCCGACGACCGGGTCGCCCGCGGCGAGCCGGCCGCCGCGACCCGTACCGCCGCCGGAGCGTCCCCGCACGACCCCCGCGTCCCGCCCCAGAGCCGCTTCTCCGTCCCCCGCCAGCGCGGTACGGACAGGGGCCCCGGGCAGAAGGTCTCCAGCGGCGACATCGCCGCCCTGCGCTCCGTCGGCGAACTCTTCCGCACCCTCGACCACGCCTACGGCGGCGGCCACGCCCGGCAGGCCCTCGTCCGGTACCTGGAGCACGAGGCCGAGCCCATGCTGCGCGGCACGTACGGGGAGAGCACCGGGCGCCGCCTCTTCGCCGCCGCCGCCGACCTCACCCGGCTCGCGGGCTGGACCTCGTACGACATCGCCGCGCACGGCCTCGCCCAGCGCTACTTCGTCCAGGCCCTGCGCCTCGCACAGGCGGCCGGGGACCGGGCCTACGGCTCGTACGTGCTCCTCACGATGAGCTGCCAGGCCGTCTACCTCGGCCACGGGCGGGAAGCCGTGCAGCTCGCCCGGGTCGCCCAGCAGGGCGTCGGGCCCGCCGCGCCCCCCGTCGTCCAGGCGATGCTGCACGCCGTCGAGGCGCGGGGGCACGCGGTGCTCGGCGAGGCGCGCGCGTGCAGCGCCGCGCTGGTCCGGGCCGAGCGGGCCCAGGAGGCGGCCCGGCCCGGTGACGACGTCCCCTACTGGGCCCGCCACTTCGACGAGGCCCAGCTCGCCGACGAGCTCGGGCACTGCCACCGGGACCTCCAGCAGTACCGGGCGGCCGCGCAGCACGCGGAGCGCGCCCTCCAGCTCAGGGCGCCCGGCTTCGCCCGCAGCCGGCTCTTCTGCCGGGTGGTCCTCGCCACCTCCCGGCTGGCCCTCGGCGAACTGGACCAGGCGTGCGCGCTGGGCGCGGAGGCGGCGCAGCAGGCCTCGGAGATGCGGTCCGCGCGGGCCGTCGAGTACGTCCGGGACTTCGAGCGCCGCCTGGAGCCGTACCGCGACGCGGCGGCGGCCCGCACGTACCGCGACCGAGTCGCAGCGATCGGCTGACCCCCCGCGCGGGCCGCCGCCCCCACCCACGCGGCCCCGCACCCGGCGGTTCGGCGCCCCACGCCCGTGTGGGCCCGCGCCTTGCGGTGCCGCCCCAGGCGGGCACGCGCCGGCGCCCGTGTGGGCCTTCGCCCCGCCCCGTGTGGGCAATCGTCCCGCTGGGGCGGGACGGGTGGGCACACGGGACGGCGCCCTTCAGCGGCGCCTCCGCGTTCTGTGCCTGGACCCGCACCACCAGTGCGCCGTCACCACGGGTGCAGGTGCAGGGCGCAGGAGCCTGGGCCCGGCACGGGGCGCCGTTCCGTTGTGCCCACCCGTTCCGCCCTGCGGAACGATTGCCCACAACGGCGGGGCGCGGGCCCACAACGGCGGGGCGCGGGCCCACAACGGGGGTGGGCGCCGCCCCGGCGGAGCGGTGGTCCGCAGCGGTGCCGCGTCGCGTCACGCCGCCGCGTTCGGTTCTGACGTCGGGGTGCGGACGCCCAGGTCCGCCAGGAGCGCCCTCGTGGCGCGGGCGGCCGACACCAGCGCGCCCGCCACCGTGGACGTGTCCCGGTGGTCGCCGCACGCGTACAGGCCCGCCAGGAGCCGGACCGGGCGGTGCGCGTCGTGCGGCGGCGGCATCGCCGGGACCGCGTCCCGGGTGTGGTGGAGGGCCAGGAGCTCCCAGTCGTCCGTGGACGTGCCGTACAGCGTGGCCAGGTGCTTGCGGACCCGCCGCTCCGTGTCGTCCGGGGGCGTGCCGAGGACCGTGGAGGTGATGAGGGCCCGCCCGGCCGGCGCCCGGGTCGGGTCGACGGCGCTCATCACCGTCGTGTGGGCGACCGGACCGCCGGGGTCGGACTCCAGGAGCAGGGTCGGGTCCGAGGCGGGTGCCACGGGCGCCGTGTGATGGAGGACCGTCACCGGGTGGAAGGCGGGGACGCGCAGCCCCGGCAGCAGTTCCGCCGCCGTGCGCGCGCCGGTGGCCAGGAGCACCGAGCGGCAGCCGAACACGCCGTGCCCCGCCGTCGCGACCCGGGACACCGACACGTCCGTGACCCGGACGCCGGTGCGGACGGTGCCCGGCGGCAGCGCGGCGGCGAGCCGCTCGGGGAGCGCCGCCGAGCCGCCCTCGGGAACGGCCGGACGTCCCCGGGCGAAGGCCCGGAGCGCCAGGTCCGCCTGACGGCTCGACATGCCGAGGTCCGGGTCGGCGAGGAGCGCGGCGAGCAGGGGCCGCAGCACGCCCTGCACGGTCCGGGCGGGGAGCCGCGCGGTCAGGGCCTCCCGGGCGGTCCGGTCGGGGCGGGCGAGCAGCCGCTGCGCCGGCGTCGCGGCGAGCCGTACGAGGGAGGCGCCGAGCCGCGCCTGGTCGAGCGAGGCGGCCGGATTGCGGGGGGCGCTCGCGAGGGCGCGCGCGACACTGAACGCTCCCCCCACGCCCCGGTGGACCCCGCCGCTCCGCACGCCGGCCGTCCTGCGCGGGTGCGGGACGCCCCACCGCGCGTACCGCCCGTCGCTGTGCACGAGCACCCCGGGGGTGAAGGGCCGGAGCTCCAGGCCGTCGAGGCCCGGCGTGGTCCGCAGCTCCTCGGGGGAGAGGGTGAGCAGCGGGCCCACCCGGTCGAGCAGGAAGCCGTCGACGAGGTCGGTGGCGAGCCGGCCGCCGACCCGCGGCTCGGCCTCCAGGACGGCGACGGCGAGCCCGGCGCGGGTCAGCCGGTGCGCGGCCGAGAGCCCCGCCGTACCGGCTCCCACGATGACGACGTCGACGGCCTCCACGACGTCCCTGTGCTGTGCGCTGGTTGCGGTACTGAGCACGTGCCCCTCCCCAGGTCGGCGCCGCCGGTGGGAGGCATTGTGCCCCCAACGGGCCTCCGGAATGCCCGAGTTCGCGTTCGTATCGAACGGTGGGCATCGGACGGTGGGCATCGAGCCTAGGCAGCGCCCCCGGGGAAGTCGGCCGCGCGCGGCGGGGTGCACGCAGCACGGGGGAGCGCAGACGCGCACGGCCGGGGAGGGGCGGTCAGCGCAGGGCCGCCCGGATCGAGTCGTCGATGGTCGGGAAGGCGAAGTCGAAGCCGGTCTCCAACAGCCTTCCCGGCAGCACCCGCTGACTGCCCAGCACGTCCTGGGCGAAGTCGCCGAGGACGGCCTTCAGGACCGGCGCGGGGACGGTGAGGAGGGTCGGGCGGTGCAGCACCCGGCCCATCGCCGCGGTGACCTCGCGGTTGGTGACCGGTTCCGGGGCCGTCAGGTTCACCGGACCGGAGAGGCCGGGCGTGTCGACGAGATGGCGCAGGGCGGCCACCTCGTCGTGGAGGGAGATGTACGACCAGTACTGGCGGCCGTCGCCCATCCGCCCGCCGATCCCGGCGCGGAAGACGGGGAAGAGGCGGCCCCAGGCACCGCCCTCGCGGGCCACCACCAGGCCCGTTCGGGCGTACGTGACCCGGATGCCGGCCTCCTCGGCGGGGGCGGCGGCGGCTTCCCACTCGACGCAGACCGAGGGCAGGAAGCCCGTCCCGGCGGGGGCGCTCTCGTCCACCGCCCGGGTGCCGGTGTCCCCGTAGAAGCCGAGCGCCGTGCCGCAGACGAGCGCCTCCGGCGGGTCGGCGAGGGAGGCGAGCGCCTGGGCGACGGCCGTGGTGCCGAGGACCCGGCTGTCGCGGATCTCCTTCTTGTACGCCTCGCTCCAGCGGCGCTCGCCGACGCCGGCGCCCGCCAGGTGCACGACGGCGTCGACGCCGACGAGTCCGGCGGCGTCGACGTACAGCCGCTTCGGGTCCCATTGGACCTCGTCGGCGGTGCGGGCGGGGCGGCGGACGAGGCGGAGGACCTCGTGGCCGTCGGCGCGCAGGGAGCGGACCAGGGCCGAGCCGATGAGCCCGGAGGCGCCGGTGACGGCGACACGCTTGCGGATCGCGGAACGCTGCATGGTCCCTATCCTGCCCTCCCCGGCCCGGGAGACGGGCCCCGCGTGGCACAGTGGCCGTCATGATCGTGCCGGAGACGCTGATACGTACCGCCGTGCAGGACGACGACGCCGCTCTCGCGGAGCTGGACCGCACCACCTGGTCGACGCTCCACGCGGTGCTGCCCGCCCCGGAGCCGGGCGAGCCCTTCTTCGACGCGCGCCATCTGCCCGGGGACTACCTGGTGGCGGTGCGCGGCGGGGTGGTCGTCGGCTACGTGCGGGTCGTGCCGCCGACCCCGCTCGCCGCCACCGCCCACGTCCGCCAGATCCAGGGCCTCGCCGTGGCGGGATCGGCCCGGGGCGGGGGAGTCGCCCGGGCGCTGCTGCGGGCCGCGATGGTCCGGGCCCGGGCGGAGGGGGCCGTCCGGATGACGCTGCGGGTCCTCGGGCACAACGCCCCGGCCCGCGCGCTCTACGCCTCGGAGGGCTTCGCCGTGGAGGGCGTGCTGCCGGGGGAGATGTTCCTCGACGGGGCGTACGTGGACGACGTCCTCATGGGCCGCTCGCTGCGCGACTGAGGCGCGGTCCCCGCCTGCTGCGGGACGGGGCCCCGCCCGCCCGCTACGTGACCGGGGCCCCGTCCCGCAGCAGCCGCATGCCGCCCATCAGTTCGCGCAGGCAGCGGACCGCGAGCGCGGCCGGGGCGCCCTCGCCGCGCTCCGGGGCGTCCGTCTCGGCCCAGCTCTCCAGGGCGATCCGGATGGCGTCGGTGGCCGCCGCCGCCGCGAGCCGCACCTCCAGCGGGTCGGCGTCCGGTCCGGCGAGCCCGGCGACGACCTCCCGCAGCCGCTCCTCGGACTCCTGGTTGACCCGGTACCAGACGGCCCGGAGGGCGGGGTCCTCGGCGGCGGCCCGGAGCAGCCCGCGCGTCCAGCGCAGGCCCTCCTCCTCCGCCGCGGACTCCGGGGTGAGCGACGCGGCGATCGAGCGCTCCAGGGCCTCGGGCACGCCCGCGCCCGGTCCCGCCGCGGCGAGCTGCTGCCGCCAGCGGTCGGCGCCGCCCGCGAGGAGCGGGGCGACGGCGTCCTGCTTGGACCGGAAGTAGCGGTAGAAGGTGCGCAGGGCGACGCCGGCCCGCTGGGCGATCTCCTCGGCCGTGGTGCCGTCGGGGCCGCGCTCGGTGAAGAGCTCGGCGGCGGCGCGGGCGATGTCCAGCTGGGTGGCGGCCTTGCGGCGTTCCGTCAGCGAGGGGGAGGGGGGAGTGGCCCCCTCGGGCTTCGTGCTCACCCGTGAAGCGTACGCCCGCGACTGCCTCACTTGCATGATGTGCAGGTGTGGCAAAACGTGCCATGCAGGCGTACGGTGGCAGCAATCCCCGGAAAGCTTGACATCGAGAGGTTGTCGACATGAACCAGCTGACCCGTTACGAAGGACGCCGCGCCCTCATCACCGGCGGCGGCTCCGGCATCGGCCAGGCCACCGTCCTGCGCATGCTCGCCGAGGGCGGACGTGTCGTCGCCGCCGACATCAGCGAGGACGGCCTCAAGGACACCGCCGCCAAGGCCGGCGACGCCGCCGACCGCCTCACCACCGTCGTCGTGAACGTCGGCGACGAGGCCTCCGTACGGGCCGGCGTCGCCGCCGCCGTCGAGGCCCTCGGCGGCCTGGACGTCCTGGTCAACGCGGCCGGCATCCTGCGCTCCTCGCACACGCACGAGACGAGCCTCGACTCCTTCGAGCAGGTGATCCGGATCAACCTCACCGGCACCTTCCTGATGATCCGCGAGGCGATCCCCGCCCTCCTGGAGGGCAACGGCTCCGCCGTCGTGAACTTCTCCTCCACCTCCGCGCTCTTCGCCCACCCCTACATGTCCGCCTACGCGGCCAGCAAGGGCGGCATCCAGTCCATGACCCACGCGCTCGCCGCCGAGTACGCCAAGCAGGGCGTCCGCTTCACCGCCGTCCAGCCCGGCTCCATCTCCTCCGGCATGACCGACGGCACCGGCGCCAGCCGCCAGAGCATCGGCCCCGGCCTCCCCGAGGACGCCGACCTCTCGCTCTTCATGAAGCTCGCCCCCGCCCTCGGCCAGGGCTTCGCCGGCCCCGAGACCGTCGCCGGCGTCGTCGCGATGCTCGCCTCCGAGGACGGGAAGTTCATCACCGGCACCGAGGTCCGCATCGACGGCGGAACCCACTTCTGATGTCCGCCGCGAGGTCTTCCACGGCCGTACGGCCGTCATCACCGGTGCCTCCTCCGGCATCGGCGCCGGCCTCGCCCGGCACGCCGCCGGGCTCGGCATGAACCTGGTCCTCGCCGACATCGCGGCCGACCGCCTCGCGGCCTTCGCCGAGGAGCTGCGGGCCACCGGCGCCGAGGTGGAGTCGGTGGTGACCGACGTCGCCGACCCCGCCTCCGTCGAGGCCCTCGCCGACACCGCGTACACCCGGTTCGGCGTCGTCGACCTCCTCGTCGACAACGCCGGGATCATGGCCATGGGCTGGTCCTGGGAGATCCCGGCGGAGCTCCCCCGGACTCCGTCCGGGAGGTGCCCCCAGACGCCGTGCTGC
The DNA here is from genome assembly GCF_042733785.1 of Streptomyces sp. NPDC059695. Lineage (NCBI taxonomy): Bacteria > Bacillati > Actinomycetota > Actinomycetes > Kitasatosporales > Streptomycetaceae > Streptomyces > Streptomyces sp. NPDC059695. The sequence continues at coordinate 158,074 of NZ_JBHWFF010000017.1, forward strand.
GGATCGACATCGGCGGCTACGTCAACGGCATCCGGGCCTTCGTCCCGCGCATGCTGGAGCGCGGCGAGAAGGCCTGGGTCGTCAACGTCTCCTCGGTCGGCGGCATGCTGTTGAGCCCGCTGACGGCCCCGTACGGCGTCACCACGTTCGGCACGCTCGCCCTCACCGAGTCGCTGCACCACGAGATGCTGATGAAGGGCGCCCCGATCCAGGTGTCCGTCGTGACCCCCGGCTCGGTCAAGAGCGAGATCTTCAGGGCGGCCCGCCCCGGCGAGACCGCCCCGCCGGAGGTCACCGCCTTCGGCGAGCAGCTGCAGGCGAGGGCCGACGAGCACGGGCTCACGCCCGAGGAGCACGCCGTGGGGGTACCCCCGGCCGGAGGCTGGGGGAGCGTCTTCGAGATGGTCGCGGAGGGCAGGTACGGGGCGATCCCCCAGCCCGAACAGCTCTTCCCGGCGCTTCAGCCGCGCACCGACATGATCCTCGCGCGGGAGAACCCCCGGCTCCACCTGGGCTGAACGGTCCCGGGGGGGGGGGGCGCGCCCCCCCCCCCCCCCCCCCCCCGGGCCCCAGCGCCTCCCAGGTCCCACGGAGCCCGAAGCGCTCCCGGGGTCTCACACCGTCCCGAAGCGCTCCCACAGCCGGGGGAAACGGGCCGCGAGCACGTCGTCGTCCTCCAGGTCGAAGGGCGCGCCCAGCGGCTCCCCGCCCGGCATCGGGATGCCCAGGTCGGGGGTCTCCGCGCCGGTCAGCGCCTCGTAGGCCTCGTCCGCCGCGAAGCCGATCTCCTCGCCGTCCCCGTCGATCTCCACGTCGAAGTCGCCGAGCAGTTCCGCCAGCGCGTCCGGATCGTGCACACCGCCCTCGTACACCTCCCGGCCCTGGCCGATCAGCCAGCAGCGGAACGAGTCGAAGGTCTCCTCGCCGGCCCCGTCGAAGAGCACCGCCGCCGCACCCCACAGCTCCCAGAGGTACGCGCGGTTGAAACGGGCCTCGAAGTGGCGCGCGTAGTCGAGCACCGAGTCGGGGTCCAGCCGGGTCAGCCGCTCCACGAGCAGATCGGCCTGCTCCTCGGGGTCGCCCTCGGCTTCCTCGCGGGTGGCGTCGATCAGCTCCCAGAACTCGGTCTCGTCCATCACGGGACCAGCATCACGGCTCGCGGAGTCCGACGCACCCGGAAAGCCCGAAATGAATCCGGACAGAAGGTGTCGTGTTTTTCTGACAGTGTGGTGATCATGACTACGGAGAACACACCCCTGCGCGGACGGATCTGCCTGGTCGCCGGTGCCACCCGGGGCGCGGGACGGGCCATCGCCGTCCAGCTCGGTGCCGCCGGAGCCACCGTCTACGTCACCGGCCGCACCACCCGCGACAAGCTCAGCGAGGTCGGCCGCGCCACCGAGACCATCGAGGAGACCGCCGAACTGGTGACGGCCGCCGGCGGCGAGGGCGTCGCCGTCCCCACCGACCACCTGGAGCCCGATCAGGTCCGCGCCCTCGTCGACCGGATCGACCGGGAGCAGGGCCGGCTCGACGTCCTCGTCAACGACGTGTGGGGCGGCGAGCACCTGCTCACCTTCGGGCAGAAGACCTGGGAGAGCGACCTCTCCGGCGGTCTCAGGATGCTCGAACTCGGCGTGAAGACCCACGCCATCACCTCGCACCTCGCGCTCCCGCTGCTGATCCGCAACCCCGGCGGGCTCGTCGTCGAGGTCACCGACGGCACGGCCGAGTACAACGGCTCCCGGTACCGGGAGAACCTGTACTACGACCTCACCAAGAACGCGCCCCTCCGCATGGCCTTCGGCCTCGCGAAGGAACTGGAGGAGTTCGGCGGCACCGCCGTCGCCGTCACGCCCGGCTGGCTCAGGTCGGAGCAGATGCTCGCCGGCTTCGGCGTCACCGAGGAGAACTGGCGCGACGCCACCGCGAAGATCCCCGACTTCGCCGTCTCCGAGTCGCCGGTGTACGTCGGCCGGGCCGTCGCCGCCCTCGCCGCCGACCCCGACCGGCACCGCTGGACCGGGCGGTCGCTCTCCAGCGGCGGCCTCGCGAAGGAGTACGGGTTCACGGACGCCGACGGCTCCCGGCCGGACGCCTGGGGCTTCATCATCGCGGGCGAGACCGGGAAGCCGGACGTGGCCGACTACCGGTAGGGCTCTCGGTACGGCTCTACCGGTACGGCCCTACCGGTAGAGGGCAGCCATGCCCCGGGCGGCCTCCGCGAACCTCTCCCGGAGCCCGTCCGGGGCCAGCAGCTCCACCTCCGGGCCGAGCCCGAGCAGCTGACCGAAGGCGACCTCCTCGCTCTCCACCCGGAGGACGACCCGCAGCCGGCCGCCCTCGGCGGTTCCCGCCGCGAGCGCCTCCTCGGCCGCGGCGCGGTCCGTGACGTGCGGCAGCCGGCGGGCGCCCGCCTCGGAGAGCCGTACGGTCACCTCCGTACGGAGCAGGGAGCGTGCGAACTCGGCCGACCGCTCCCCCCAGAAGACGGGCAGGTCGAAGTCCGGATCCCGGTCGAAGCGCTCCTCGCCCACGGCCACCGCCGTGAACCGGTCCACCCGGTACGTGCGGACCGAGGAGCCCGAGCGCGCGCACACGTACCAGACGCCCGCCTTCAGGACGAGGCCGTACGGTTCGAGCTCCCGCTCCACCTCCGCGCCGTCCCCGCGCCGGTACCGGGCCGACATCCGCCGGTCGTCCCACACGGCCTCCGCCACCGGGGCGAGCAGCTCCGGGGTCTCGGGCTCCTGGTACCAGCCGGGCGCGTCCAGGTGGAAGCGCCGGGCCGCCGACTCGTGCGCGTCCCGCAGGGAGGGCAGCAGCGCCGCCGACACCTTCAGCCGGGCCGCCGAGGCCGCGTCCTCCAGGCCCATGTCCCGCAGCGCGCCCGGCAGGCCCGACAGGAACAGCGCCTCCGCCTCACCGCGGGCGAGCCCCGTGAGCCGTGTGCGGTAGCCGCCGACGAGCCGGTAGCCGCCGGTCCTGCCCCGGTCCGCGTACACCGGCACCCCGGCCTCGGAGAGGGCGAGCGCGTCCCGGGTGATCGTCCGCTCCGACACCTCCAGCTCCGCGGCCAGTTCGGCCGCCGTCATGGAGGGACGCGACTGGAGGAGCAGGACCAACTTGATGAGGCGGGGGGGGGGGGGGGAGCATCTCAATGGGAGTCCCCCCCCCCCGCGGCCGAGGGGGCGCGGCAGCC
>NZ_JBHWFF010000017.1:161285-165132 GCF_042733785.1 Streptomyces sp. NPDC059695
CCGTGGCGTGGGGGCCGCACCCTCAACCCCCAACCCGCCCCCCCCCCCCCCGCCTCGGCGGAGCAGGGGCCCTTACAGGCCGTAGCGCTCGCGCGCCTCCTTCACGGCCGACGCCGGGACCTCGCCGCGGCGGGCCAGCTGGGCCAGGGCCGCGACGACGATCGACTGCGCGTCGACGCCGAAGTGGCGGCGGGCCGCGTCGCGGGTGTCCGAGAGACCGAAGCCGTCGGCGCCCAGCGAGGTGTAGTCCTGCTCGATCCACTGCGCGATCTGGTCCGGGACCTGGCGCATGTAGTCGGAGACCGCGAGGACCGGGGAGTCGACGCCCTCCAGGGCCTTGCGGACGTACGGCACCTGCTCCTCGCCGCGCAGGAGGGCCGCGTCGGCCTCCAGCGCGTCGCGGCGCAGCTCGGTCCAGGAGGTCGCGGACCACACGTCGGCGCCCACGCCCCACTCGGCGGCGAGCAGCTTCTGCGCCTCCAGGGCCCAGTGGATGGCCGTGCCGGAGGAGAGCAGCTGGATCCGCGAGGCGTTCGCGGGCAGGTCGAGACCGGCCGACTCCGCCGTGTTGAAGCGGTAGAGGCCCTTGACGATGCCCTCGTCGATGCCGGACGGCTTGGCCGGCTGCGGCATCGGCTCGTTGTAGACCGTCAGGTAGTAGAAGACGTTCTGGTCCTCGCCCTCGGCGGCCTTGCCGTACATCCGGCGCAGACCCTCCTTGACGATGACCGCGACCTCGTAGGCGAACGCCGGGTCGTAGGTCAGGGCGGCCGGGTTGGTGGCCGCGATCACCGGGGAGTGGCCGTCGGCGTGCTGGAGGCCCTCGCCCGTCAGGGTCGTGCGGCCGGCGGTCGCGCCGACGAGGAAGCCGCGGCCGAGCTGGTCGCCGAGCTGCCACATCTGGTCGGCGGTCCGCTGCCAGCCGAACATCGAGTAGAAGATGTAGAACGGGATCATCGCCTCACCGTGCGTGGAGTACGCGGTGGACGCGGCGATGAAGTCGGCCATCGAGCCGGCCTCGGTGATGCCCTCGTTCAGGATCTGGCCGTTGACGGCCTCCTTGTAGTACATCAGCTGGTCGCGGTCGACCGGCTCGTACGTCTGGCCCTTCGGCGAGTAGATGCCGAGCGACGGGAACAGCGACTCCATACCGAAGGTACGGGCCTCGTCCGGGACGATCGGGACCCAGCGCTTGCCGGTCTCCTTGTCGCGGATCAGGTCCTTGATGAGTCGCACGAACGCCATCGTGGTGGCCATCGACTGCGAGCCGGAGCCCTTGTCGAACGCGGCGAACGCCTTGTCGGCCGGGGCCGGCAGCGGGGCGAGCGGGTGCGTGCGGCGGGCCGGGGCCGGGCCGCCGAGGGCCGCGCGGCGCTCCTGGAGGTAGCGGACCTCGGGGGAGTCGGCGCCGGGGTGGCCGTAGGGCACCTGGCCGTCGACGAACTGCGCGTCCGAGATGGGCAGTTCAAGAAGGTCACGCATGTTCTTGAACTCGTCCGTCGTGAGCTTCTTCATCTGGTGGTTTGCGTTCTTCGACGCGAAGCCCTCACCCAGGGTGAAGCCCTTGACGGTCTGCGCGAGGATCACCGTCGGCGCGCCCTTGAACTCCAGGGCGGCCTTGTAGGCGGCGTACACCTTGCGCGGCTCGTGGCCACCGCGGGAGAGGTGGAAACACTCGAGGATCTTGTCGTCGGACAGCAGCTGCGCCATCGCGACGAGCGCCGGGTCCTTGCCGAAGAAGTCCTGGCGGATGTAGGCGGCGTCGCGGGTCTGGTACGTCTGGACCTGCGCGTCCGGCACCTCGCGGAGGCGGCGGACGAGGGCGCCGGTGGTGTCGAGCGCGAACAGCTCGTCCCAGGCGTTGCCCCACAGCGACTTCACGACGTTCCAGCCGGCGCCGCGGAACTGGGCCTCCAGCTCCTGCACGATCTTGAAGTTGGCGCGGACCGGGCCGTCGAGGCGCTGCAGGTTGCAGTTGATGACGAAGGTCAGGTTGTCCAGACCCTCGCGGGCCGCCAGGGCGAGGGCCGCGGTCGACTCGGGCTCGTCCATCTCGCCGTCACCGAGGAACGCCCACACGTGCGAGGCGGAGACGTCCTTGATGGAGCGGTTGGTCAGGTAGCGGTTGAAGCGCGCCTGGTAGATCGCGGAGAGCGGGCCCAGACCCATGGAGACGGTGGGGAACTCCCACAGCCAGGGGAGGCGGCGCGGGTGCGGGTAGGAGGGCAGGCCGTTGCCGCCGGACTCCTGCCGGAAGTTGTCGAGGTGGGCCTCGTCCAGGCGTCCGTCGAGGAACGCGCGGGCGTAGATGCCGGGGGAGGCGTGGCCCTGGATGTAGAGCTGGTCGCCGGAACCGTCGGCTTCCTTGCCCTTGAAGAAGTGGTTGAAGCCGGTCTCGTAGAGCCAGGCCGCGGAGGCGAAGGTGGCGATGTGGCCGCCGACGCCGTGCTTGGAGCCGCGGGTGACCATCGCGGCCGCGTTCCAGCGGTTCCACGCGGTGATCTTCCGCTCCATCTCCTCGTCGCCGCCGAACTCGGAGACCGAGGGCTCGGCGGAGGTGGGGATGGTGTTGACGTAATCGGTCTCCAGGAGCTTGGGCAGGGCCAGGCCCGCGCCCTCGGCGTGCTGGAGCGTGCGGCGCATCAGGTAGGCGGCCCGGTGGGGGCCGGCGGCCTTGGTGACGGCGTCCAGGGAGGCCGCCCATTCGGCGGTCTCCTCGGTGTCACGGTCCGGGAGCTGGTCGAGCTCGCTCGGAATCTTGCCTACGGGATCGGTCATGATCGCCGCCTTCCGGACAGGTGGGGGTGGAGATGGTGGCCTTGTCTGGCAGGACAGGGCGAAGGGCCGGGTGTGGCCCGCCGAAGACTCTAAACCGGCGATCGATGATCGATCAAAGGGTTGAAGGGGAAAACCTCTTCAGATCGAGAAAGTCGGCACAGGGTGCCAGCGGAAAGGGCACCCGGTGCCTCGCCCCGTGGCGTGTTTTCGCAGGTCGGAACGGCTGTCGGAGGGTTGTCCGAGGGGCGTGCGCGCACGAATGAGCGGGCCCGTCGACGGACGGGCCCGCTCACTGTGCGTAAAGTCATGCCTCAGGCGCGCGGCGCGCAGCCCAGAACGTGTGCCTTCACCAGCGCACCGATGTTCGGGTCGCCCCGACGGAAGGCCTCCACCAGCTCCTGGTGCTCCTCCGCGTACGACTTCTGGACCGTGCCCAGCCAGCGGATCGACAGGGCCGTGAAGACCTCGATGCCGAGCGTCTCCCAGGTGTGCAGCAGGACGCCGTTCCCGGCCGCCTTCACCAGCTCCCGGTGGAAGGCCACCGTGTGCCGCACCTGCGCCGTCCCGTCCGAGGCGGCGTCCGCCTCGTACAGGGCCGCCACGTGCGGCTCCAGGGCCGAGCAGTCCGCCGCGAGCCGCCCGGCCGCCAGCTCGGCCGCGATCTGCTCCAGACCGGCGCGTACGGGGTAGCTCTCCTCCAGGTCGGCCGCGGTGAGGTTGCGGACCCGGACGCCCTTGTTCGGCGCCGACTCGATCAGACGCAGTGACTCCAGCTCGCGCAGCGCCTCGCGGACCGGGGTCTGGGAGACCTCCAGCTCGGTCGCGATCCGGCGCTCCACGATGCGCTCGCCCGGCTTCCAGCGGCCGCTGACGATCCCCTCCACGATGTGCTCGCGGATCTGCTCGCGCAGCGAGTGGACGACGGGGACGGTCATGAAGCGGCTCCTCGGGGAGTGTTGACCCTTAGACAATACGGCGGCGGGGGCCCGCGCCCGCCACCCACCAACGGACCCGGCGCGCGGCGGCTGGGGGTGTAAGGTACAGAGCGACCACGCGGCGAACAGCGCCA
>NZ_JBHWFF010000017.1:165142-181328 GCF_042733785.1 Streptomyces sp. NPDC059695
ACAGACACCGCCCGCCAGACCCAGACACACCCCACCACACCCACCCCCCCGCCCCCCCCCCCCCACCCCCCCCCCCCCCGCCCCCCCCCCCCCCCCGCTGGTGAGGCTCGTTACGTTGCCTTCCGGCGACCGTGCCTTACAGACCGAGGTCGACCTCGAACTCGCCGGCCTCCAGGATCGCCTTGACGGCGGTCAGGTAGCGGGCGGCGTCGGCGCCGTCCACCAGGCGGTGGTCGTACGACAGCGTCAGGTAGGTCATGTCGCGGACGCCGATGACGGTGCCCTCGGCGGTCTCGATGACGGCCGGACGCTTGACCGTGGCACCGATGCCCAGGATGGCGACCTGGTTCGGCGGCACGATGATCGTGTCGAACAGCGCACCGCGCGAGCCGGTGTTGCTGATGGTGAAGGTCGCACCGGACAGCTCGTCCGGCGTGATCTTGCTGGCGCGGACCTTGCCGGCCAGCTCGGCCGTGGCCTTGGAGATGCCGGCGATGTTCAGGTCGCCCGCACCCTTGATGACCGGCGTCATCAGACCCTTCTCGGAGTCCACGGCGATGCCGATGTTCTCCGAGTCGAAGTACGTGATGGTGCCCTCGTCCTCGTTGATCCGGGCGTTGATGACCGGGTGGGCCTTCAGCGCCTGGGCCGCCGCCTTCACGAAGAACGGCATCGGGGAGAGCTTGACGCCCTCACGGGCGGCGAACGCGTCCTTGGCACGGCCGCGCAGCTTCATCAGCTTGGTGATGTCGACCTCGACGACCGAGGACAGCTGGGCCTGGCCGTGCAGCGCCTTCATCATGTTGTCGCCGATGACCTTGCGCATGCGGGTCATCTTGACCGTCTGGCCACGCAGCGGGGAGGCCTCCAGGGAGGGGGCCTTCGGCGCGGCGGCGGCCGGGGCGGCGACGGGAGCGGCAGCGGCGGCCTTCTTGGCCTCGGCGGCCGCGAGGACGTCCTGCTTGCGGATGCGGCCGCCGACGCCGGAGCCCTTGACGGACGCCAGGTCGACACCGTTCTCGGTGGCGAGCTTGCGGACCAGCGGGGTCACGTAGGCGCCGTCCTCCGCCGGGGCCGCCGGGGCGGCCGCGGGGGTGGACGGGACCGGGGTGACCACGGCCGGGGCGATGGACGGGGCCGCGGCGGCCGGAGCCGGAGCGGCGGCCGGAGCCGGGGCGGCGGCCGGAGCCGGGGCGGCCGGCGCGGGGGCCGGAGCCGGAGCCGGAGCGGCCGGGGCCACCGGGGCCGGAGCGGCGGCGGCCGGAGCCGGAGCCGGGGCGGCCGGGGCGGCGGCCGGAGCGGCACCCGCGGCACCGATGACGGCCAGCTTGGCGCCGACCTCGGCGGTCTCGTCCTCGGCGACGACGATCTCCAGGAGAACGCCGGAGGCGGGGGCGGGGATCTCGGTGTCGACCTTGTCCGTGGAGACCTCGAGCAGCGGCTCGTCGGCCTCGACGGTCTCGCCGACCGACTTCAGCCAGCGGGTCACGGTGCCCTCGGTGACGGACTCGCCGAGCGCCGGCAGGACGACGTCGGTGCCCTGGGCGGCACCGGCGGCCGGAGCCGCGGCGGGAGCCTCGGCGGCCGGGGCCGGAGCGGCCGGGGCCTCGGCCACGGGGGCCGGGGCCGGGGCGGCGGGAGCCTCGGCGGGGGCGGCGGCCGGCTCGGCGGCCGGGGCCGGGGCAGCGGCGGGGGCGCCGGTGCCGTCGTCGATGATGGCGAGCTCGGCGCCCACCTCGACCGTCTCGTCCTCGGCGACCTTGATGGAGGCCAGGATGCCCGAGGCGGGGGCGGGGATCTCGGTGTCGACCTTGTCGGTCGAGACCTCGAGCAGCGGCTCGTCGGCCTCGACACGCTCACCCTCGGCCTTGAGCCAGCGGGTGACGGTGCCCTCGGTGACGCTCTCGCCGAGCGCCGGCAGGGTTACGGAAACCGACATGGTTTCAGTTGCTCCTAACGAATTGCGGAAAGTGGTCGTCGCGCCCTGTGATGACGTGAGCGTCAGTCGTGGGAGTGCAGAGGCTTGCCGGCGAGGGCCAGGTGGGCCTCGCCGAGGGCCTCGTTCTGCGTCGGGTGGGCGTGGATGAGCTGCGCGACCTCGGCCGGCAGCGCCTCCCAGTTGTAGATCAGCTGAGCTTCGCCGACCTGCTCGCCCATGCGGTCACCGACCATGTGGACGCCGACCACGGCACCGTCCTTGACCTGGACGAGCTTGATCTCGCCCGCGGTCTTGAGGATCTTGCTCTTGCCGTTGCCCGCGAGGTTGTACTTCAGGGCGACGACCTTGTCCGCGCCGTAGATCTCCTTGGCCTTCGCCTCGGTGATGCCGACGGAGGCGACCTCGGGGTGGCAGTACGTCACCCGGGGCACACCGTCGTAGTCGATCGGGACGGTCTTCAGACCGGCCAGGCGCTCCGCGACGAGGATGCCCTCGGCGAAGCCGACGTGCGCGAGCTGGAGCGTCGGGACGAGGTCGCCCACGGCCGAGATCGTCGGCACGTTGGTGCGCATGTACTCGTCGACCAGGACGTAGCCGCGGTCCATGGCGACGCCCTGCTCCTCGTAACCGAGACCGGCGGAGACCGGGCCGCGGCCGATGGCGACCAGGAGGACCTCGGCCTCGAAGGTCTTGCCGTCGGCCAGCGTGACCTTGACGCCGCTGTCGGTGTACTCGGCGGACTGGAAGAAGGTGCCGAGGTTGAACTTGATGCCGCGCTTGCGGAACGCGCGCTCAAGAAGCTTCGAGCTGTTCTCGTCCTCGACCGGGACCAGGTGCTTCAGGCCCTCGATGACCGTGACGTCGGTGCCGAAGGACTTCCACGCCGAGGCGAACTCGACGCCGATGACGCCGCCGCCCAGGATGATCGCGGACTCCGGGACGCGGTCCAGGGTCAGCGCGTGGTCCGAGGAGATGATCCGGTTGCCGTCGATCTCCAGGCCGGGCAGGGACTTCGGCACGGAACCGGTGGCCAGAAGGACGTGACGACCCTCGACGCGACGGCCGTCCACGTCGACGGAGGTCGGGGAGGACAGGTGGCCGGTGCCCTCGATGTACGTCACCTTGCGGGAGGCGACGAGACCCTGCAGGCCCTTGTACAGGCCGGAGATCACGTCGTCCTTGTACTTGTGCACGGCCTTGATGTCGATGCCCTCGAAAGAGGCCTTGACACCGAACTGCTCCGCCTCGCGCGCCTGGTCGGCGACCTCGCCGGCGTGGAGCAGGGCCTTCGTCGGGATGCAGCCGTTGTGCAGGCAGGTGCCGCCGAGCTTGTTCTTCTCGATCAGTGCGACGTCCAGGCCCAGCTGCGCTCCGCGCAGCGCCGCGGCGTAACCGCCGCTACCGCCGCCGAGAATCACTAGGTCGAAAACGGTGCTGGCGTCGTTCGCCACGTCACGTCCTCCATGCATGTGCGCTCGTCGCCGGTCGTCGACGACCTGGCGGCGGCTGGTGTCCGGCCGCTTTATTTCGGCCCTGTGGTGGGGGCCCTGTCCTGCCGAGAACCCATCTTCGCACTTGTTGACGGACGACGGGACGCGGGGCCGTGCTCTGAGACGGCCGATCGTCCGTCCGGCGGGGTCACGAGAGCGTACGAACCTGCGGATTTCGTCGCGAGCGAACAGCGGCGGGCGCACCGGGCCGGGCGGAACGGGGGAAGGCCCCGGAGCCGGAGCTCCGGGGCCTTCCGTCACGCCCGCCGTGCTCAGAGCTCGCCGGCCGCCGTGCGCTCGGCCAGCTTCACCAGGGTGCGGACCGAGGAGCCGGTGCCGCCCTTCGGGGTGTAGCCGTACGGGCCGCCCTCGTGGAAGGCCGGGCCCGCGATGTCCAGGTGGGCCCAGGTGATGCCCTCGCCCACGAACTCCTGCAGGAAGAGACCGGCGACCAGGCCGCCGCCCATCCGCTCGCCCATGTTGGCGATGTCGGCGGTGGGGGAGTCCATGCCCTTGCGCAGGTCCGCGGGGAGCGGCATCGGCCACGACTGCTCGCCGACCTCGCCCGCGATCTCGTGGATCGCGGTCCGGTAGTCGTCGTCGTTGGCCATGATGCCGAAGGTGCGGTTGCCCAGCGCCAGGACCATGGCGCCGGTCAGGGTCGCCACGTCGACGATCGCGTCGGGGTGCTCCTCGGAGGCCCTGGTCAGCGCGTCGGCGAGGACGAGCCGGCCCTCGGCGTCGGTGTTCAGGACCTCGACGGTCTTGCCGCTGTACATGCGCAGGACGTCACCCGGGCGGGTGGCGGAGCCGGACGGCATGTTCTCCGCGAGGGCGAGCCAGCCCGTGACGTTGACCTCGAGGCCGAGGCGGGCCGCGGCGACGACGGAGGAGAACACGGCGGCGGCGCCGCTCATGTCGCACTTCATCGTCTCGTTGTGGCCGGCCGGCTTCAGGGAGATGCCGCCCGAGTCGTAGGTGATGCCCTTGCCGACCAGGGCGAGGGTCTTCTCCGCCTTCGGGTGGGTGTAGGCGATCCGGACCAGGCGCGGCGGGTTCACGGAGCCGACGCCGACGCCGAGGATGCCGCCGTAGCCGCCCTTGGTGAGCGCCTTCTCGTCGAGGACCTGGACCTTGAGGCCGTGCTCCTTGCCGGCGGCCTGGGCGGCGGCGGCGAACGCGGCCGGGGTCAGGTCGTTCGGCGGCTGGTTGATCAGGTCGCGGGCGCGGTTGATCTCCTCCGCGACGGCCTGGGCGCGCTCGGCGGCGGCCTTGTAGGCCTTGTCGCGCGGCTTGGCGCCGAGCAGGGCCACCTCGGCGAGGGGCTTCTTCGCGTCGGCGTTCTCCTGGTACGCGGTGTACGCGTACGCGCCGAGCAGGGCGCCCTCCGCGATGGCGGCGGCATCCTCGGCGGCGAGGATCGGCAGCGCGAAGGCGGCCTTCTTCGAGCCGGTCAGGGTGCGGGCGGCGGTGCCGGCGGCGCGGCGCAGGGTCTCCGCGTCGAAGGACTCGCCGTCCTCGGGGGCCGCGCCGAGGCCGACGGCCAGGACGACGGGGGCCTTGAGACCGGCGGGGGAGGGCAGCTTCGTCGCCTCACCTTCGGCACCCGAGGCGCCCAGCGTCTCCAGGACGGCGGCGAGCCGGCCGTCGAAGGCCTTGTCGACGGCCTCGGCGCCCGGGGCGACGACGAGCGTCTTCCCGGACTTCGCGACGCCGACGACGAGGGCGTCGGCGCGCAGCGTCGCCGCGCCGGCAGTGCTGAGAGTGAGAGCAGTCACGGTGGTGAAATCTCGCTTCCATTGAGTTCTGTGGCGGTCGAGGGATGGGCCGACCGTGCCCGCCGCATCGTATTTCGGCCCGGAGAGCGCCGAGAACGAGCCTACGCTCGCTCACCCGGTTCGCTCACGGCGGCGCTGATTCACTCATCCGTGGTGTCTCTTTCATGTTTACCCTTCCGGCCTCCGTCGCCCGGCCACACTCGCCTCATTCACGCAAGGACGACACACCGTCCTTCGCCTCATCTGCGACATCTCCACGGGTCCCGCCGGTTCGGGCGGCGCCCGTCGAGGGGGGACACCAGCCATGGACTCCGGCCGAATCCGTACGCCCAGAAGCACGCCCCGCACCGCCGCCGGCGGCCGCACCGCGTCCCGTACGGGCAGGATCGCCGCCCTCGCCGCCGCCGCGCTGCTCGCCACCGTCGTCCCGTCCGCGCAGGCGGTCGCCGCGACGGCACCCCGCGTGGACCTCACCGTCCTGGTCGTCGACGACGGCGGCAGCGCGGTCGGGGCGATCGCCGCCGAGCTCAAGGGCTCCGGCGTCCCGTACCGCAGGATCGACCTGAACGACCCGAACCGGCCGGTCCTCGACACGGCCTTCCTCAGCGACACCGTCGACGGGCGGCCCCGCGCCAGGTACCAGGGCGTCGTCCTGCCCCACGAGAGCGCCTTCGGCCCCGACTCCGCCGAAGCCGCTGCCCTCCACACGTACGAGCGGACCTTCGGGATCCCGCAGGTCGACGCCTACACGTGGTCGCACCCCGGCGTCGGCCTCGACTACACCGACCAGGGCGGCTGGTCCGGCGTCCTCGACGGCGTCACGGCGGGCGTCACCGCCGCCGGGCGCACGGGCCCCTTCCGGTACCTCGCCGGGGCGCTCACCTTCGAGGACAACGACCCCTCGATCGCCGAGAGTTACGGCTACGCGGGCCGCCCCCGCGCCGGCTACACCAGCTACCTCGACGTGCCCGCCGCCGGCGGCGGCCGGGCCAGCCTCGTCGGCGAGTACGCCGCCGACGGGCGCCGCGAACTCGTCGTCACCTTCGCCTACAACGCGTACCAGCGGCAGTTCCGGGCGCTCGCCCGCGGCATCGTCGACTGGCTCACCCAGGGCGTCCACCTCGGTCAGAGCCGCAACTACCTCTCCGTCCACGTCGACGACGTCTTCGCCCCCGACGCCCGCTGGGACCCCGCGCTCGACTGCACCCCCGGCGACTTCGACTGCGTCGGCGACGACGGCGAGGGCGTCGCCCCGATCCGCATGACGGCCGCCGACGCCCAGTACGCCGCCGCCTGGCAGAAGTCCTCCGGCTTCACCCTCGACATGGTCTACAACGGCGGCCAGGGCGAGCAGTGGAAGACCGAACACGGCGGCACCGACCCGCTCACCGACCGGCTCGTCGCCGACCGCGCCCAGTACCGGTGGATCAACCACACCTACACCCACCCCTTCCTCGGCTGCGTCCAGGACAACAGCGTCGTCCCCTGGCGGTGCGCCACGGACACCGCCGGCAAGACCCTGTGGGTCGGCCGCTCCGAGCTCTCCGGCCAGATCCGCGACAACCACAACTGGGCCGTCCGCAAGGGCATCTCCGTCGACCGCTCCGAACTCGTCACCGGCGAGCACTCCGGCCTGAGGACCCTGCCCCAGCAGCCCGCCGACAATCCCCACCTCGCCGGAGCCCTCGCCGACAACGGAGTGCAGTGGACCGCGAGCGACAACTCCCGCGAACCGCAGCAGCGCGCCGTCGGCACCGGCGCCGCGAAGACGGTGCCCCGCCACCCGATGAACGTCTACTACAACGTGGGCACCGCCGCCGAGATGGCCGACGAGTACAACTGGATCTACACCTCCCGCGCCGACGGCGGCAGCGGGATCTGCGAGTCCAACCCGGCCTCCACCTGCCTGCCCGCCCCGCTCCCCACGGCCACGGGCTACGCCGACCACATCGTGCCGCAGGAGGCCCGCACCGCCCTCTCCCACGTCCTGGGCAACGATCCCCGGCCGCACTACGTGCACCAGTCCAACCTGGCCGAGGAGCGGCTGCTCTACCCCGTCCTCAACCGCGTACTCGCCGACTACCGGGCCCTGTTCGCGGCGAACGCGCCCCTGGTGAACCCGGCCCAGCGGGACGTCGGCACCGAACTCGACCGCCGCGCCGCCTGGGACCAGGCCGTCACCACCGGAAAGGTCACCGCCTACCGCATCGGCACCACGGTCACCGTCAAGGCGCCCTCGGGCGTCACCGTGCCCGTCACGGCCCCCGAGGGCACCCGCAAGAACCTCCTGCTCGGCACCACCGCCTTCGGCACCGCCTACGCCGGCAGCCGCTCCGCCTGGACCACGCCCGAACTGCTGCAGACCACCGTCACCCTCACGCTCCCGACCGCCTGACCTGCACGTTCTGGGGGGAACACACTCATGCCGAGCAGTGGCCGTCACGTCACCATGCTCACCGAAGGCACCTATCCGCATGTCCACGGCGGCGTCAGCACCTGGTGCGACCAGCTCGTCCGCGGCATGCCCGAGGTCGACTTCGAGATCCTCGCGCTCACCGGCAGCGGCCGCGAGCCCGTCACCTGGGAGCTGCCGTCCAACGTCACCCGGCACACGGCGTACCCCCTCTGGGGACCCCCGCAGGGCCCGGCCGTCCGCCGGCCCCTGCGGGGGCGTGAACGCCGCCGCTTCCTCGACGCGTACGAACGCGTCCTGCTCGCCCTCCTCGACCCCGACGCGGGCTGCGACTTCGGGACCGGCCTCTACGAACTCGCCGGACTCGCCCGGCAGGGACGGCTGACCGCCGCGCTCCGCTCCGAGCCGGCCCTGCGCTCCCTGATGTGGATCTGGACCATGCCGCACCTGCCGACGCTCGCGGCCCGGCCCACCGTCCACGACGCGCTCACCGCCACCGACCTGCTGGAACACGCGCTGCGTCCGCTCGCCGCCCGCATATCCACCGGCGGTGTGGCGCACGCCGTCTCCAGCGGCCTCGCCACGCTGCCCGCGCTCGCCGCGCAGCACTTCGAAGGGGTGCCCTTCCTGCTCACCGAACACGGCATCTACCTCCGCGAGCGCTACCTCGGCTACCGCACCGAAGCCCAACGCTGGCCCGTCAAGGCCCTCATGCTCGGCTTCTACCGCGAGCTCAACACCCTCGGCTACCGCAAGGCCGACCTCATCACCCCCTGCAACCAGTACAACCGGCGCTGGGAGGAGCGCGGCGGCGCACCCGCCGACCGCATCCGCACCGTCTACAACGGCGTCGACCCGGCCCTCTTCCCCGAGGCCGGGCCCGAACCCGAGACCCCCACCCTCAGCTGGTGCGGCCGCGTCGACCCCATCAAGGACCTGGAGACCCTGATCCGGGCGTACGCGATCTGCCGGGCCGAACTCCCCGCGCTCAGACTCCGGTTGTTCGGACCGGTCCCGGCCGGCAACGAGGACTACCTGACCCGCCTGGAGAAGCTCGCCGCCGAACTCGGCGTGACCGACGGCGTCTCCTTCGAGGGCCGGATCAGCGACGTCCCCGCGGCCTACGCGGCCGGCAGCGTCGTCATGCTCTCCTCCATCAGCGAGGGCTTCCCCTTCTCCCTCATCGAGGCCATGTCCTGCGGCCGCGCCACCGTCTCCACCGACGTCGGAGGCGTACGGGAGGCCGTCGGCGACACCGGGATCGTCGTCCCGCCCCGCGAACCGGCCGTCATGGCCGCCGCGGTCTCCGCCCTCCTCCACGACGGGGCCCGCCGCGCCGAACTCGGCCGCCGCGCCCGGCAACGGGTCATCGACGAGTTCACCCTGCACCGCTCGGTCGACGGCTTCCGGCGGATCTACCGCGAACTGGCCGGCGCCCGCCCGGCGGACCCGGTCGCGCCGCCCCAGGAACCCCTCCGCCTCAGGATCCCGTCCCCCCGCCGCACCTCCCCGGCCCTCGTCACGGGAGGCACCCCGGCATGAGCGGCTCCCTCTGGCTGAAACCCCCGAAGGCGGGGACCCCGCTCCCGGCGATCCCGCGCCCGCGCCGGACCGGCCCCGCGGAACGCCCCGCACCCCCGCCCCCCGACGACGGCCTCGCCGCCGATCCCGTCGACGAACTCGCCCGGCGGCTCGACGGGTTCGTCGCCGTCGCCGTGCACCCCGACGAGATCGCCGCGATCCTCGAGTCCGACGGCATGAACGACGAGCACATCCGGCTCACCTACGGCCGCGCCGACTCCTTCTCCCTCGCCGAGGACCTCTACGCGCGCGTGGAGCGGCGCCACCCCGAACCGGCCGCCCCGCCCGCCGGCGCCTGGTACGGCGAGCTCGCCGGCTGTCTGCTGCGCGGACTCGTCTTCGCCCTGCCCGGCCTCGCGTACGTCCTCGCCGCACCCCTGCTCGCCGGCGCGCACGGCCGGTTCGGGCTCCCCGCCGGAACCGTCCCGCTGCTCGCCGGTGCCGTCACCGGCTGGGTGTGGAACCAGGCCCTCTCCCACCGGGCCCACACCTGGCTCGGGCTCGGCGACCGGCCCGCCGCCGCCCGCGCCCTGCTCACCGGCGCCCCGGCCGGCGCCCTCGCCGGGACGGCCGTCGCCCTCGCGACCGCCGGGCCCGGCGAGACCCCGGCCGCCGTCTTCGCCGCCGGACAGTCGCTCTACCTCGCCGCCGCGACCGTGCTCCTGGTCCTCGGCCGCGAACGGGCCCTGCTCTGCGCCCTGCTGCCGCTCACCGGCGCCGTCCCCGCCTTCCGCTGGGACCTGCCGGACGCCCTGCGAGCCGCCCTGCTCCTCGCCTCCCTCGCCGCGTCCGTCGGCCTCGCCGCGCTCGTCCTGCGCCCGGGCGCCCGCCGGGAAGCGGCAGGCCGCGGCGGACCCCCGCGCGCCGCCTCCCTCCCGTACGGCCTCTTCGGCCTCGGCAGCGGCCTGCTCGTCCTCCGGGCCGGCGTGGGCGACACGACGGTGAGCGGGGCGGGGGCGGTCGTCGCGCTCACCCTCTCCATGGGGCCCGCCGAATGGCTGCTCCACCGCTTCCGGGACGGCAGCCTGACCCGGCTGCGGACCCTCACCACCGCCCGCGAGTTCCGCCGGGCGGTCACCGGAACCCTCGTCCTCTGCCTCGGCGGCTACCTCACCGTGCTCCTCGCCCTCGCCCTCGCCGCGACCCTGGCCTGGCCGGACGCGCCGTGGCCGACGCTCCCGCGCCTGGTCACCCTGCTCCTTACCGGGACCGTGCTCTGGCTCGGGCTGCTGCTGCAGGCCTTCGGCGCGGTGCTCAGCGCCGCCACCGTCTGCCTCCTCGCGGCGGCGGCCCAGTCCGTGGAACCTGTGGCGGGCCCGGTGGCCGCCGGGGGAGCGGCGGTGGTGCTCGCCGCCCTGACCTGTGTCCTACTGGTACGACCGACCGCCCACCGTGCCTAGAGGTGTCATGACCGCCCCTTCCCTCCTGGTGCCGTACTACGAGCACCCGGCCGAACAGCCCGAGGCCTGGTCGGCGCTCGTCGACGCGGCGCCCGCGCTGTACGGCGTCGTCCTCAACCCGGCGAGCGGCGCCGGCCCGGCGCCCGACCCGGCGTTCGCCGGGGCCGCCGGGCGCCTGCGGGCGGCCGGGGTGCGCGTCCTCGGCTACGTGGACACCGCCTACGGCCGCCGCCCGCACGCCGAGGTCGTCGCCGAACTGGTCCGGCACCGCGACTGGTACGGCGCGGACGGCGCCTTCCTGGACCAGGTGGCGACCGAGCCCGCCGCCCTCGCCCACTACCGCCGCATCGCGGTGGCCGCCCGAGCCGCAGGGGCCGCCACCCTCGTCTTCAACCACGGCGCCCACCCGGACCCCGGCTACGAGGCCCAGGCCGACCTCCTCGTCACCTTCGAGGGCCCCTGGGACACGTACCGGACGCTCGACCTGCCGGTCGCCGCCCACTACTGCCACCTCGTCTACGCCGCCCCGCCCGGCGTCCGCCCGGCCACCCCGGTGCACTGCGCCGTCCCCGGCACGGGCGCCCATCCCTGGGGCACCCTTCCGCACCTCCTGGAGCCCGCCCGATGAGACGACCGCTGCCGCTCCTCGTGGTGCTGCTCCTGCTCGCCACGGCCTGCACGGCGGCCCCCGGCCCGGACCCGAAGCGCAGCGGGGACCGCTGGCGCCCGGCGCCCGGCCTCGGCTGGCAGTGGCAGCTCAGCGGCCGGCTGGATCCCGCCGTCGACGTCCCGGTGTACGACATCGACGGCTTCGACCACCCGGCGTCGGCCGTCGCCGACCTCCACCGCCGCGGCCGCAAGGTCATCTGCTACCTGTCCACCGGCGCCTGGGAGGACTTCCGCCCCGACGCCGGAGGCTTCCCGAAGGCGCTCCTCGGCGAGGGCAACGGCTGGAAGGGCGAGAAGTGGCTCGACATCCGCCGCACCGACGTCCTCGGCCCGCTCATGGCGGAGCGCCTCGACATGTGCCGGGACAAGGGCTTCGACGCCGTCGAACCCGACAACATGGACGGCTACCGGAACCGCACCGGGTTCCCCCTCACCGCCGCCGACCAGCTCCGCTACAACCGGCTCATCGCGTCCATGGCCCACGACCGGGGCCTCGCGGTCGGCCTCAAGAACGACCTGGACCAGATCCCGCAGCTGCTCCCGGACTTCGACTTCGCGGTCAACGAGCAGTGCGCCCAGTACGACGAGTGCGGCCGCCTCGCGCCGTTCACGGCGGCGGGCAAGGCCGTCTTCCACGTCGAGTACGAGCTGCCGACGGCGGAGTTCTGCCCGCAGGCGAAGAAGCTGCGCCTCAGCTCCCTGCGGAAGCGCTACGAGCTGGACGCGTGGCGGCAGCCCTGCTGACCCCGTCAGCCCAGGGTCAGCGCGACCAGCGCCACCGTCGCGGCCGTCTCCTCGACCGCGCCGAACACGTCGCCCGTCACCCCGCCGAACCGCCGCACGCACCGGCGCAGCAGCAGCGCCGCCGCACCGAGCCCCGCACCGGCCGCCAGGACGTTGCGGACGGCGTCGTACGAGGAGAGGAGAAGGCCCAGGGCGGCGCAGAAGAACAGGAACAGGGCGGTCGTCAGGGTCGCGGACCGGGTCGGGACCGTCTCCGCGACGATCGCCCCGAGCCCCTCGGGGCGGGCCGCCGGGACTCCCTGGCGGGACGCGTGGGTGAGGGCGAGACGGGCCACGGTGGCGGCCAGGACGGCGGCGATCACGCCGTGCGCCCAGCCCTCCCCGTACAGCCGGTACAACGCGGCGACCTGGGCGAACAGGACGAGGACGAGGGCGATGACGCCGAACGGCCCGATGTCCGACTGCTTCATGATCCGCAGCGCGTCCTCGGCCGGCTTGGCGCTGCCGAGGCCGTCGGCGGTGTCCGCGAGGCCGTCGAGGTGGAGGCCCCGGGTGAGCAGCGCGGGGACGGCGGTGGTGGCGACGGCCGCGAGCAGCGGGCCCGAGCCGAGCAGCAGGAGCGCGCCGCCGGCCGCGGCGGAGCAGACGCCGACGACCAGGCCCGCGAGCGGGGCCGAGAGCATGCCGGCGCGCGCCGCGTCCCGGTCCCAGCGGGTGATGCGGGCGGGGAACACGGTGAGGGTCCCGAAGGCGAAACGCAGGCCGTCCATCCGGGCAGGGTAATCGGCGCCTCCGGACGGTAGATTGCGCATACCGCGCATATCGGATCGGGGTGGCATGGGTCACTGGTTCTCCCGGAACATCGTCGAGCCGGGCAAGCTCCCGACGCTGCTCGCTCTGACCTCCTTCGTCCTGACATTCCTGGTCACCCGCACCATCACCCGGCTCATCCGGGCGGGGAAGGGCCCCTTCAAGAACGTCTCCTCGGGGGGAGTCCACATCCATCACGTCGTGCCCGGCGTGGTCCTCACGGTCCTCGGCGGCTTCGGCGCGGTGGCCAGCGACCGGCACGGTCTCGGGGCGGCGGTCTTCGCGGTCGTCTTCGGGATCGGCGCGGGGCTCGTCCTGGACGAGTTCGCGCTCATCCTCCATCTCGACGACGTGTACTGGTCGGAGGACGGCCGCAAGAGCGTCGAGGTGGTCGTGCTCACCACGGCCCTCGTCGGGCTGACGCTCAGCGGCTTCTCGCCGCTGGGCGTCAACGACATGACCTCCGAGGAACAGCAGGACCGGGTCAACTTCATCCTGACCCTCGTGCTGAACTTCGGCCTCATCCTGGTCACGCTGGTGAAGGGGAAGTTCCGGATGGCCGTGTTCGGCGCCTTCGTCCCCTTCGTGGCGGTCGTCGGCGCCGTCCGCCTGGCCCGCCCCGGCTCCTGGTGGTCCCGGAAGTTCTACCGGCGCCGCCACCGCGCCAGGGCCCGCTCCCGGATCCGTACCTACCGCCACGACCGGCGCTGGACCAAGGTGCGGCGCCGCTTTCAGGACCTGATCGGCGGCTTCCAGGAGCGGGTGCCCGGGCGCGGCTCGACGCCGCCGTCCTGACGGCGCCCGCGCACCGACTCGACCGCGATCAGGACGAGGACGGCGGCGATCGCCGCGAGGTGCTCCTTGCCCGCCAGGTTCGCCTTGATCATCACCTCGACGACCATCGCCACGACCACGAGCCCGCCCGTCCAGTACGCCCGGTAGCGCCAGCAGACGTAGACCGCGAGGCCCACCACCGCGGCCGAAGGGCCCGTGTCGACGACCCGCGCGTCGGAGGCCGGCAGCCCGAAGGGGCTGTCGGGGCCGAGCGCGATGCCCACGCGCGCGTAGAGCGTGCCGGCCAGGGTGGCCAGAAAGGCGACGCCCAGCGTCCGCCACCGGCCGAGGCAGATCTCGGCGATCCCGAACACCAGCAGGACCTGCGCGAGGGCGCCCCACACGGGCAGGTCGAGCGCGGGCACGAACAGCGAGAGCGGGGTCCGCAGCAGCGCGAGCCACAGCGGGTCCTCGGCCCGTACCGAACCGATGTCCTGGACCGGCTGATAGCCCCAGTCCCGGTTCTGCACGAGCTGGAACAGGGCGGTGAGGCAGACGGCGGCCAGTGTCATCGGGACCGCCCTCCACCTCCTGGTGACGAGGGCCGTCCGCACCGCGGTGAACAGCGGCCCCCACTCCCGGCGGGCGAACTCCCTGACGGCGTGTCTCAACGGCTGCTCTCCAGGTGCCTGCGGTGCAGCCACTTCGGCAGTCCCGGGGCCTCCAGGAAGCCCTCGGCCCGCCCGGCGGCGAGGCCGATGCGCAGCAGGTCCGCACTCTTCTCGAAGAGCATGAATCGGGGCTCCCAGATCGGTCGGTACTTGGCGTTGGCGCGGTACAGCGACTCGATCTGCCACCAGCGGGAGAAGAAGCTGAGCAGCGAACGCCACATGCGCAGCACGGGTCCCGCCCCGAGCTTCGAGCCACGTTCGAAGACGGAGCGGAACATCGCGAAGTTGAGCGAGACCTGAGTGATCCCGATCTCCTTGGCGCGCTGCAGGAGTTCGATGACCATGAACTCCATCAGGCCGTTCTCCGAGTCCCGGTCGCGGCGCATCAGGTCCAGCGAGAGCCCCTTCGGCCCCCAGGGCACGAACGACAGCACGGCGCGCAGCTCACCCCGCTCGTCCGTGCACTCCAGCATCACGCAGCGGCCGTCCCGGGGGTCGCCGAGCCGGCCCAGCGCCATCGAGAAACCGCGCTCGGTGGCTCCGTCGCGCCAGTCGTCCGCCTTGCGGAGCAGCTCCGCCATCTCGTCCGCGGGGATGTCCTCGTGGCGCCTGATCCGGACCTCGTACCCGGCCCGCTTGACCCGGTTGAAGGCCTGCCGGACCGTCCGCATGGCCCGCCCGTCCAGGGTGAACTCGTCGGTCTCCACGATCGCCTCGTCGCCCAGCTCCAGGGCGTCCAGACCGTGCCGGGCGTAGATGACCCCGGCCTCCTCGCTCGCGCCCATCACCGCGGGGATCCAGCCATGCTCGCGCGCCTCGGCGAGCCAGGGCTCGATCGCTCCGGGCCACGCCTCGGGGTCCCCGATCGGGTCGCCCGAGGCGAGCGAGACGCCGCCGACCACCCGGTAGGCGATGGCCGCCTTCTCGCTCGGCGACCACACCACGCTCTTCTCGCGCCGCAGCGCGAAGTAGCCCAGCGAGTCGCGGTCGCCCTGCTTGTCGAGGAGGACCCGCAGCCGCTCCTCGTCCTCCTCGGTCAGCGGGTCGACGGCCCGCCGGGAGCGGAAGGCGGCGAAGAGCACCGCGAAGAGCAGCAGCGTGGACAGGACGTTGATGGTGACGTCGACCCAGCCGGGGGTGTGGATGCCGGTGAAGCCCGAGTCGTCGGAGGCCAGCGTGACCAGCCGCATCAGACCGTACTTCCAGCGCTCCAGGAAGGTGGAGTGGCCGGTGGACTCGTTGGTGACGGTCACCAGGACCGCGGCGAGCAGCGAGGTGACGAGCAGCCCGCCGACGGCCACCCCCGCCGCGAGCTTCGGGTTGGAGCGGTCGCCCTTCGCGTAGAACTCCCTGCGTCCGAGCAGCAGCGCGAGCACGAACGCGGCGGTGAGGATCAGCGAGATCCAGTTCTGGGCGTGCTGCCGGATCTCGGGGAAGAGCATCACGAGGGCGAAGAGCAGCAGGAAGAGCCCGCCGAGCACCATGTTGAGGATCCACGCGGCCCGCTTGCGGCGCCGCATGGTGATGGCCAGGAAGAGGGTGAAGACCCCCGAGGCGAAGCCCGCGGTGAGCATGTACGGGGTGAAGTAGTTGTCCTCGTTGTGGCGGCGCAGGTCCTGCCCGAACGAGACCCAGACGGCGCTCAGGAAGTTGATGAACGTGACGACGCGCAGGTACCAGACGGCGAACGCGGCGCTGCGCCGTGAACGGGCGGTGCTGCCCCGGGGGGCGGTGCTCCGGGGTGCTGCTTCGGCAGACAAGCGGACTTCTCCCATGAAAAGCGATCATATGGGGCAGCGCTTGCCGTACGGAGACGCCGGAGACGGGCCCCCCCCCCGGGCGCGGGGCCGCCCCCCCGTGGTCCGTGCCCCACCCCCCGCGCCAACCTCCCCGCCCCCCGCCGCCCCCCGAGAGGGG
>NZ_JBHWFF010000017.1:181338-184216 GCF_042733785.1 Streptomyces sp. NPDC059695
GCGCAACACAGCTGTCAAGACACAAAAAAAAGCCAAATGGTGCGGCGCGGCTGGCCGCCGGCCGCCCGGGGGGCCCCCCCCGGGGGCGGCGGGGGGCCCCGCCCCGGAGTCGTCCGTCCGCCTCCGCCCGCTCAGACCTCCGCGCCGCCGTCCGCCTCCGGAGTGGTCGGATCCGGACGCTCGGGCAGCTCGGCGGCGAACGCCGCCGCGGCCTGGACGAGGGGAAGCGCCAGCAATGCCCCGGTTCCCTCACCCACATGGACGCCGTGGTCGAGCAGAGGGTTGAGCGCCATCCGGTCCAGCGCCTTCGCCTGCGCCGGCTCCCCGCTCACCTGACCCGCCAGCCACCAGTCCGGCGCCCGGAAGGCCGCCCGCTGCGCCACCAGCGCACAGGCCGCACCCACCACACCGTCCAGGATCACCGGCATCCGCCGCACCGAGGCCTGGAGCAGGAACCCGGTCATCGCCGCCAGGTCCGCCCCGCCGACCGCCGCGAGCAGCTCCAGCTGGTCCCCGAGCACCGGCCGGGCCCGCCGCAGCGCGTCCCGGATCGCCGCGCACTTGCGCATCCACGCCAGATCGTCGATCCCGGCACCGCCCCGGCCGGTCACCACCGAGGCGTCCGTCCCGCACAGCGCCGCGATCAGCGTGGACGCCGGGGTCGTGCCGCCGACACTCAGATCCCCGAGCACCACCAGATCGGTGCCCGAGTCCGCCTCCTCGTCGGCGATCGCGATCCCGAGCCGGACCGCCGCCTCGGCCTCCTCGACCGTCAGCGCGTCCGCCACGTCGATCCGGCCGCTGCCGCGCCGCACCCGGTGCCGCACCACATCGGCCGGCAGCAGCTCCGGATCGCAGTCCAGACCGGCGTCCACGACCCGTACCGGCACCGCCATCGACCGGGCGAGCACGGCCACCGGGCTCGCACCGTCGAGCACCGCCCGCACCAGTTCGTGCGCCGTGCCCGCCGCCCGGCCCGACACGTCGAGCGAGGCCACCCCGTGGTCGCCGGCGAACAGCACCACCTTCGGCTGCTCGATCGCCCGCACCTTCACCGAGGCCTGCGCCGCGGACAGCCACTCGCCCAGCTCGTCCAGCCGGCCCAGCGCGCCCGGCGGCACGGTCAGCCGCTCCCGGCGCTCCTCGGCGTCACGCCGTATCCCGCCGTCGGGGCGCTCGATCAGATCGGAGAAGTCGTCCAGGTTCACGGGTACCGCCTAGTGACAAGTCAGCGAGGTCCATCAGCGATCGGAACCCTACCCGCGCAGCACCAGCGCCTGTCCCGCGACCACCAGGACGACCTCCTCGCACTCGTCCGCGAAGGCCGCGTTCAGCCGGCCCAGCTCGTCCCGGAAGCGCCGCCCCGCCGCCGTGGCCGGCACCACCCCCGACCCGACCTCGTTCGTCACCGCCACGACCGTCCGGCGCGTCGCCCGCACCGCGGCCACCAGCTCCCCGGTCCGCTCCCGCAGCGCCGCCTGCCCGCCGTCCCGCCACCGCTCGTCGTCCCAGGCACCCACCCGGTCCATGGCGTCCGTCAGCCACAGCGACAGACAGTCGACGAGCAGCGCGGGACCGTCCTCCGCGAGCAGCGGTACGAGCTCGCAGGTCTCCGCCGTACGCCATGACGCCGGCCGCCGCTCCCGGTGCAGCCCCACCCGCTCGGCCCACTCCGGATCGCCCTCCCGCGTCCCGCCCGTCGCCACGTACAGCACCTCGGGGAAGGTCTCCAGGCGCCGCTCCGCCTCCACCGACTTCCCCGACCGGGCCCCGCCCGTCACCAGCGTCCGCCGCGGCACGTCCGGCACCTCGTGGTAGTCGCCGACGTACAGCGTCGTCCCGTCCGGCACCGCCCGCGCACCCGCCGCCGCGAGCCGCCGGCGCAGCTCCGCGCCGGTCGGCGCGTCGTGGTCCAGGTGCACCGCGATCACCTCGGTCGTCAGGCCGACCGCACCCGTCGCGCGCAGCCGGGCGAGCCCGTCCGGCCGTCCCGTGACATCCGCGACGACCATGTCGTACGGCGCCAGGTGCTCGTCCGCGATCCCGGCGGGCGCGCCGCCCGGCGGCAGGTAGAGCAGCCGCTCGCCGTCGGCCGAGGTCACCTCGTACCCGGTCCCGGGGGAGTCCATCGGCACCGCCCGCACCCGGTGCCCGCTGATCAGCGTCAACTCGCGTCCGTCCGGCACCCGCCCGGCCGTCGGAAGCCCCGCGGGCACCTCCACGGCCGGCCCGTCGTGCGGATGCGTCAGCAGCACCTGGCGCACCCCCACCAGCGAATGCCCCGACCGCGCGGCGGCGAGCGCGGCCCCGGGAGTCAGATCGAGCAGCAGGGCCCCGTCCACGAGCAGCGAGGTCGCGGCCCTCGCCCGCTCCCCACGGGACAGCGCGCACACGGCGCAGGGGCAGTCGGGGCGGGGGAGTCCGAGGGGCGCGCCGGTGCCGAGCAGAGTCAGTTCCACATCCAGATCCTCCCGCGCCACCGCGAGGCGTGCGCGCCCGGCTACGCTGCGGGCAGGAAACCGATCATCCGGCAAGCGCCAGGAGGCTTTCATGGCATGGACGTGGCGGTTCGAGAAGTCCGACGGCACGGAGGTCGAGCCGGTGGTGACCCCCGAGGAGTTCACCACCCAGGGCGACGCGGAGAGCTGGATCGGGGAGAACTGGCGTGACCTCCTCGGCGGCGGCGCGGACCAGGTGACGCTGTCGGAGGACGGGACGAAGATCTACGGCCCGATGCCCCTGAACGCAGAGGGCTAGCCCCCGCCGTTGTGGGCCTTCGCCCCCGCCGTTGTGGGCAATCGTTCCGCTGGGGCGGAACGGGTGGGCACAACGGACGGCGCCCTTGCCGACGCCAGAGGCTGTAGCGCCTGAACCCGCA
>NZ_JBHWFF010000018.1:0-17704 GCF_042733785.1 Streptomyces sp. NPDC059695
TTCCGTGCCCGTCACTCGTGGTGCGGGTCCAGGCGCGGAACGCGGAGGCGCCGCGAGAAGGCGCCGTCCCGTGTGCCCACCCGTCCCGCCCCAGCGGGACGATTGCCCACACGGGCAGCGGCCCGAGGCGCCACACGGGCGGGGGCGACGGGTCGCACGGGCGTGGGCGACGGCCCACACGGCGCCGGGTGCGGGCCCCCGAAGACGCGGCGCGGCCCCGGAGGACCTGGCAGGGTCCTCCGGGGCCGCGCTCCCCCGTTCCGTCCCGCGCCGCCGCTACTCGCTCGCGATCGCGTTCAGGACGTTCATCCGGCCCGCCCGGAACGCCGGGACCAGCGCCGCGAACAGACCCACGAAGGCCGAGCCGACGAAGACCGTCAGGATCGTCGGCCAGGGGATCTCCAGGACCCCGAGGCCCTCCAGGGCGAGGAGCTTCTGGGCGGCGGTGCCCCAGCCCATGCCCAGGCCCAGGCCCAGGAGCGCGCCGAAGAGGGCGATGACCACCGACTCCAGGCGGATCATGCGGCGCAGCTGGCGGCGGGAGAGGCCGATCGCCCGCATGAGGCCGATCTCGCGGGTCCGCTCGACGACCGACAGGGCGAGGGTGTTCACGACGCCGAGGACCGCGACGACGATCGCCAGGGCGAGGAGCCCGTACACGATGTTGAGCAGCTGCCCGACCTGGTTCTGCAGCTCCTCCTTGTAGTCGGCCTGGTTGCTCACCTTGTACTGCGGGTACGGCGCGAGCGCGTCCTTGAGGGCCTGGTAGGACTGCGTCTCCTGGCCGTCCTTCGCGCTGGCGAGGACGAGCAGGCTGTTCGGCATCCGGTCGGCGGGCAGGTGGCGGGCGACGGTGGCGATGCTCGTGTACATCGCGCCCTTGTCGACCTGGCCGGTGTCCGCGGTGATCGCCGCGACCTTCAGCTTCGCGGTGTCGCCGCCCTTGAAGGCGAGGGTCAGGACGT
This sequence comes from Streptomyces sp. NPDC059695, assembly GCF_042733785.1. Lineage (NCBI taxonomy): Bacteria > Bacillati > Actinomycetota > Actinomycetes > Kitasatosporales > Streptomycetaceae > Streptomyces > Streptomyces sp. NPDC059695. The sequence goes on from NZ_JBHWFF010000018.1 coordinate 966, forward strand.
CGCCGACCTTCACGCGGTGCTCGGTGGCGTAGTCGCTGCCGACGGACATCGCGCCCTCGCCGTACGCCTCGGTGAGCGTGCCGGCGGTGGTCTCGCGGCGCAGGTCCTTGACGTAGGTCGGGTCGGTGGCGGCCAGTTCCGCCGTGGTGACCTTGCCGTGCGGGTCGGTGACCTTCGCGTCGACCCGCTTGTACGCGGTGACGTGGTCCAGGCCGGGCGCCTTCGCAACGGCGGCCTGGGCCTGCGGCACGATCGGCTGGCCCGTGCCGGACTGCACGATGAAGTCGGCGCCGACGGAGCGGTCCAGTTCCTCGGTGGCCGAGGCGACCATGGAGGAGCCGACCACCGAGAGGCCGGCGACGAGCGCGAGGCCGATCATGAGCGCGGCGGCGGTGGCGCCGGTGCGGCGCGGGTTGCGGAGCGCGTTCCGCTCGGCCATCCGGCCGACGGGGCCGAAGATCCGCAGGACGACGACGCCGAGGGCGCGGACGACGCCGCCCGCGAGGAGCGGGCCGACGACGACGAAGCCGAGGAGGGTGAGGACGACGCCGAGTCCGAGCCAGAGGGAGCCGGGTCCGGCCTCCGCGGCGCGGGCCGCGGCGACCAGGGCGGCCGCTCCGGCGCCGGTGAGGACGATCCCGAGCACGCCCCGGACCCGTCCGGCCCTGCCGTCGGCGGGGGTGCCCGCGTCGCGGAGCGCCGCCATCGGGGAGACCTTGCCGGCCCGGCGGGCGGGGATGTACGCGGCGAGGACGGTGACGACGATGCCGAGGGCGAGACCGACGGCGGGCGTCGTCCAGGCGACTGTGAGGTCGCGGGTGGAGAGCTCCATGCCCATGGAGGACATGAGCTTCATGAGGCCGACGGCGAGGCCGACTCCCGCGGCGACACCGGCGACGGAGCCGACGAGGCCGAGGAGCAGCGCCTCGACGAGGACGGAGCGGTTGACCTGCTTGCGGCTCGATCCGATGGCCCGCATGAGGCCGATCTCGCGGGTCCGCTGGGCGACCAGCATGGAGAAGGTGTTGACGATGAGGAAGATGCCGACGAGGAAGGCGATCCCGGCGAAGCCGAGCATCGCGTACTTCATGACGTCGAGGAAGCCGGCGACGTCCTCGCGGCCCGCGTCGGCGGCCTCGGCGGCGGTCTGGAGCTTGTAGCCCCCTCCGAGGGCGGCGGCGACGTCCTTCTTCAGGGCGTCGTCGGAGACACCGGGCTTCGCGTCGACGGTGACCTGCGTGAACATCCCCTCCTTGCCGAGGAGTTCGCGCTGGGCGGTGGCCGTGTCGAAGTAGACGAGGGTGGCGCCCGGGTTGGTGACCTTGAAGTCGACGATGCCGGCGATCTTCGCGGTGAAGTCGCCGGTGACGGCGATGGTCCGCAGCTCGTCGCCGAGCTTCAGGCCGTGCTTGTCGGCGGTGGCGCCGTCGACGACGACCTCGGTGGGGCCGCGCGGCTCGTGGCCGGAGACGAGCTCCACGGAACGCAGCTCGTTGGGCGTCCAGTTGAGGGCGATCGTCGGGGCGCCGCCGGTCGGGCCGACGTTCTTGTTCTTCGCGTCGACGACGGTGACGCTCGTCGAGGCGACCGAGCCCTGCGCGTCCTTGACGCCCTGGACCTTCCTGACCTGCTCGACGAGCGAGGCGGGAAGGGACTCGGGGCGGCCGTTCTGCGGGATCTCGTCGTCGGCCGCGGCGGCCTTCGGGCTGACGGTGACGTCGGAGGCGGTGGAGGCGAAGAGCTTGTCGAACGTCGTGTTCATCGTGTCGGTGAAGACGAGCGTCCCACTGACGAAGGCGACGGAGAGCAGGACGGCGACGGCGGAGAGCGCCATGCGTCCCTTGTGCGCGAGGAAGTTGCGCAGCGAGGTCTTGAGGACGGTCACGACGTCCGCCCGCGCGCGTCGAAGTCCTTCATGCGGTCGAGGACGGCGTCGGCGGTGGGCCGCTCCATCTCGTCCACGATCCGCCCGTCGGCGAGGTAGAGGACCCGGTCCGCGTAGGACGCGGCGACGGGGTCGTGGGTGACCATGACGATGGTCTGACCGAGCTCGTCGACGGACGAGCGGAGGAAGCCGAGGACCTCGGCGCCGGCCCGCGAGTCGAGGTTTCCGGTCGGCTCGTCGCCGAAGATGATCTCGGGCCGGGCGGCGAGCGCGCGGGCCACGGCGACGCGCTGCTGCTGACCGCCGGAGAGCTGGTTCGGCCGGTGCTTGAGCCGCTCGGAGAGGCCGACGGTGTCGACGACCCTGCGCAGCCACTCCGCGTCGGGCCTGCGCCCGGCGATGTCCATGGGCAGGGTGATGTTCTCCAGGGCGTTCAGGGTGGGCAGCAGGTTGAACGCCTGGAAGATGAAGCCGATCCGGTCCCGGCGCAGCTGGGTGAGCTTCTTGTCCTTGAGGCCGGTGATCTCGGTCTCGTCGAGGAAGATCTGACCGCTGGTGACGGTGTCGAGCCCGGCGAGGCAGTGCATCAGGGTCGACTTGCCGGAGCCCGAGGGCCCCATGATCGCGGTGAACTGTCCGCGGGCGATGTCCACGTCGACGGAGTCCAGCGCGACGACGCGCGTCTCCCCCGCCCCGTACGCCTTGACGACCTGACGCGCCCGCGCGGCCACGGCCGTAAGCCCTCCAGTACCCCCGTGCCTGGGGATGGTCACAGCCGAAGTCACGTTTCTCTCCTAGGAGCGTCGGTGGGTTTGTAGGTTCAAGTTAAGGACGGGGAAACCCCGTTCACGTCCTCCGTCGGTACGACCGGCCCCTGGGCCGCATGGGGGAGGGCCCCCTAGGGGTTCCCCACCCCAAGGTCTAGTGAGACCCTGACTCCCGCACATTTAGGTGTACGAAGAAAGGAAAGGTGTGCGGTGACCGAGCCGTCGACGCCCCGGGCCGGAGCCGACCCGGCGCCCCCCGCCTCTCCCGCCCCCGCCACCGCCCGCCGAGGGCCCGTCGTCGCCGCGCTCATGCTCGCCATGGGCCTCGCCGCGCTCGACGGGACCATCGTGTCCACCGCCGTGCCCCAGATCGTCGGCGACCTCGGCGGGCTCTCCGTCTTCTCCTGGCTGTTCGCCGGCTATCTGCTCGCCGTCACCGTCACCCTGCCCGTGTACGGCAAGCTCAGCGACACCTTCGGCCGCAAGCCCGTCCTCGTCGCCGGGACCGTCCTCTTCCTCGTCGGCTCCCTGCTCTGCGCCGCCGCCTGGAACATGCCCTCGCTGATCGCGTTCCGCGTCGTCCAGGGCCTCGGCGGCGGCGCCCTCCAGGGCACGGTCCAGACGATCGCCGCCGACCTCTACCCGCTGAAGGAACGCCCCAGGATCCAGGCGAAGCTGTCGTCCGTGTGGGCCACGTCCTCGATCGCGGGACCGGCCCTCGGCGGCCTCCTCGCCGGCTACGCCGACTGGCGCTGGATCTTCCTCATCAACCTGCCCGTCGGCCTGCTCGCCCTCTGGCTCGTCGCCCGCCACCTGCGCGAACCCGCCCGCACCGCACCCCGCGCGCGCGTCCGCGTCGACTGGGCCGGCGCCCTCGCCATCTTCGCCACCGGGGCCGTCCTCATCACCGCGCTCGTCCAGGGCGGCGTCGCCTGGCCCTGGCTGTCCGCGCCGTCCCTCGGCCTGCTCGGCGGGGCCGCCGCCCTCGCCGCGCTGACCGTCGTCATCGAGCGGCGCGCGGCCGAACCGATCATCCCCGGCTGGGTGTGGCGCCGCCGCACGATCGCCGCCGTGAACCTCTCCCTGGGCGCGCTCGGCCTGCTCATGGTCGCCCCGACGGTCTTCCTGCCCACGTACGCGCAGTCCGTCCTCGGCCTCGGCCCGATCGCCGCCGGCTTCGTCCTGTCCTCCTGGACCCTGAGCTGGCCCATCACGGCCGCGCTGTCCAACCGGGTCTACACGCGCATCGGCTTCCGCCTCACCGCCGTCATCGGGATCTCGCTCGCCCTGCTCCTGCTGCTCGCGTTCCCGTTCCTGCCGTTCCCCGGCGAACCCTGGCAGCCCGCCCTCCTGATGCTGCTGCTCGGCGGGGCCCTCGGCCTCTTCCAGCTGCCGCTGATCGTCGGGGTGCAGTCGACCGTCCCGTACGGGGAACGCGGCACGACCACCGCGTCGGTCCTCTTCTGCCGCCAGGTCGGCCAGAGCGTCGGCGCCGCGCTCTTCGGCGCGATCGCCAACGGCGTCCTCGCGGCCCGGCTCGGCGCCGGCACGGACCTCGACTCCCTGGCCGGCTCCCTCGGCAGCACCGACGGCATCCGGCGGGCGGTCGGCGCGGCCGTGGACTGGGTCTACCTCGGCGCGGCGGCAGCGGCGGCGCTCGCCCTGCTGGCCCTCCTCACGCTGGCCCCCCGCCGCTTCCCGGTACTGGAGGAGGCGACGGGGGGCGCGGCGGACCGCTGAGCGCGTACAGGCGGGGGTTGTACTACTCCGCCGACGCGAGCCCGACGAACCCGGCCCAGGCCTCGCGCGAGACGCTCAGGCCCGGCCGGGCGACGTCCTTGGAGTCCCGCACGTGCACGGCTCCCGCACGGGCGGCGACCTCGACGCACTGGCCGCCCTCAGCACCGCTGTAGCTGCTCTTGACCCAGCTCGCCGCGACCTCGATGCACTGGCCACCCTCGGTTCCGCTGTAGCTGCTCTTGAACCAGACGAGGGCTTCTGTGTTGTTCATAGCTCTCCCAGCAACTTCTCGATGAACGCCAGCGACTCTCGCGGGGTGAGAGCCTGCGACCGGATGATCCCATAGCGCGCTGCGGCAAGAACGGTCTGCTCAGGGTCCGTTGCCATGGAGCTGGTGTTCTGCGCCTCGACGTAGAGGAATTTCTTGCCGTCCTTGCGTGTGACAACCGTGAACGGGCCGTTCACGCCCGCGTTGTCCTCGCAGTCGGTGGGCATGATCTGGAGCTCGACGTTCCGCCGCTGGCCGATCAGGAGAAGGTGCTCCAGCTGGCCACGAAGAATCTGCGCGCCGCCGTACCTGTGCCGAATCACCGACTCGTCCATGACGAAGCTCAGCAGAGGAGCCGGGCGCCGGTCGAAGATGTCCTGGCGAGCCAGTCGGGCCGTCACCCGCTGCTCGATCGTCTCCGGATCCAACGGTGGGCGCCTCATGGCCAGCAGAGCCCGCAGGTACTCCTCCGTCTGAAGGAGACCGTTGACCACCATCGTGTCGTACATCAACAGCTCTATGGCCTGCTTCTCCAGCTGCGCCATCCCCTGGAAGAACGCCGGATACTGCGCCCTCTCCAGCTGGTCCTTCCAGACCGTCAGCAGTCCGCCCGCGTCCAGCACCTCGTCCGAGCGGTCGATCGCCCTCGGTGGCGGGATCCTCCGGCCCTGTTCGAAGGAGGCGATCGTGGACGCCGAGTAGCCCAGGCGCCTGCCCAGCTCCTCGCGTTCCATCTTCGCCCGCACCCGCAGCGTCTTCAGGCTCTGCCCGAACGCCGCCACCACGCCCTGCCCGGCCCTGTCCGCCGCGGCGGGTTCCGGAGCCGTCCCCGGCTGCTCTTCCGTCATCGCGCCCTGCCCCTCGTACCGGCACCGGCACACGACGTACAAGGCCGTGGCGTCGGTGCGTCACCTCTGGTCACGCTACGCGACCGGGAGGAGCGTGGAGGGCATGACGAGCAACATCGACAACCCCAGCGGTACCACCCAACCCACAGGTGTCTCGCCTTACTTGGGCCGTGGGGTCTTCACCCTCCGCTTCACGTCGACCGCACGGGGGGCCAGGCTCGCCCGGCGGCTGGTCGCCGTGCGGCTGGACGAGTGGGGCGTGCCGTTCGGCACCCCCGCGCACGACACCGTGGTCCTCGTCGCCGCCGAGCTGACGGCGAACGCGGTGCGGCACGGGCACGTGCCGGGGCGGGACTTCGAGTTGCTCCTGCGCCTGCTGCACGGGGTCACGGCCGTCGCGCGGATCGAGGTCGGCGACACCCGGGGCGAGCGGCTGCCGGTGCGCCCCGGCCCCCTTCCGGAGGGTGAACTCGGGGAAGGGGGCCGGGGGCTGCTGCTCGTGGAGCGGCTCGCGGACCGCTGGGGCTGGTACCCCAGGGTCGGCGGTCCGGGGAAGACGGTGTGGGCGGAGTGCGCCCTCCCCTGAACGGCCCTTCTAGAAGAAGGCGTTGTAGGCCGTCCCCTGGGTGAGGGACACGGCGGCGCCGCTCTTGAAGGGCGCCGCCCAGCCGCCCGTACCGGAGTAGAAGGTCTCGACGCCGGCGTCGTCCGGGGCGACCAGGTCGGCCCGTCCGTCGCCGTTGGCGTCGCCGACGCCGGTGAGTCCGGTGAACCCGCCCCACCCGCCGCCCACCCTGGTGCGGGCGGCGAAGGTGCCGTCGCCCTTGCCGAGGTACAGCCAGAGGACGCCGTCCTTGTCGCGGGCGACGAGGTCCCCGGCCGGGCCGCCGGCGAGGTTGCCGGTGGCCGCCAGCTGGTTGTAGACGCCCCAGCCGTGGCCGATCTGCTTCCGTGCGGCGAAGGGGGCGGTGGCCGAGCCCGTGCCCTTGTAGAGCCACAGGGCGCCCGCCCTGTCCGTGGCGACGAGGTCCGCGCGGCCGTCGCCGGTCAGGTCGCCGCCGCCCGCGAGCTCGGTGTACGTCTGCCAGCCGGACCCGATCCTCGTGCGGGCCGCGAGCGGCTTGTTCCGGTCTCCCGTGCCCTGGTAGAGCCAGAGGACGCCGCTCTTGTCCCGGGCGATCACGTCGGGCGCGGTCGAGCCCGCGACGTTCCCGACGGTCTCCAGCCGGTCGTAGATCTGCCAGCCGCCGCCCACCCGATGCTCGCCGGCCTCCGTCGGGACGTCGCCCGGGGCGCCGGGCCGGGTGCCGAAGCGCCACAGCACGCCGTCGAGGTCACGGACGAGGAGGTCGGCCGTACCGTCGTCGTCGAAGTCGTGCGGGGCGGGGGGCCGGGTCACGGTGAACCGGCCGGTGGAGACGACGTCGGGGCCGATGCCCTCGTCGGGGCGGGCGGTGAGCCGCCACTCGTACACGCCGTTGCGGGCCGGGGTCTGCCACCCGGAGCCCTCAAGGTCCCAGGTGTTCCAGTGCCAGGCGAACCGGCCCGGCAGGCCCGGACCGACGGGATCTTTGAGATGCAGCTGGGTGGTCAGCGTCTCGCGGCTGCCCACATGGGTCAGGGTCAGCCACACGTCGCTGTCCGCCCGGGACAGGTCCCAGGCGAAGTCGACCCCCCGCTCGAGCTGTTCGCCGGACAGGGTCTTCGGTACGACGGAACGGGTGACGGCCAGGACGGTCGACTGCCCGGTGGAGGCGACGAGTGCGACGTCCGGACGGCCGCCGTCGGAGCGCGGCGAGATCCGGTAGAGGCCCTCGCCGTGCTCGGGGGTGCCGCCGCGCACGAGGAGGCTGCCGTCGGGGCCCGCGACGGCGGACGAGAAGGCGGTGAGGAGCTGGACCTTCTCTCCGGTCGCGACCGACTGGGCCGTGAACGGCCGCACCGTCGGGCGCGGCAGGCCGGGCGCGGAGGTGGACGATTCGATGTGAGCCTTGCTGCCGGACGCCACCCAGCCGCCGACCAGGTACAGCGGGTCGCTGAGGTCGTCGTCCGACGGGATCCACCGCTCGGTGGTGCTGTCGCGCGCGAAGGCGACGATCCCGTGGACGGACCGGCCGCCCGACATCCGGGCCTCGCGCCAGGCCACGTGCGTGGCGGAGACGGCGCCGTCGCGGGCCCACTCGTCCTCGAACTGGGGGTACCACTTCGAGGTGCCCGAGGCGAGGTCGACGAGGACCTTGACGGCCGCCCCGGTCGCGTCGAGGCTGCACTCGTAGAGCGCGGAGGCGGTGTCGGTCCAGCCCTCGCGGCCGTCGGCGCAGTCGATTCCGGCCCCACCGGCCACCGCGCGGGCCTTCGGCGGGTTGCCGTCGAGGGTGACGGCGTACTGCTTCTGCGGGTCGCCGGCCACGTACTGGCCGAGGAGCATGGTGGCGCCGGCGACGCCCTCGAAGGAGAAGCCGTCGCCGAGGGCGTCGAGGCTCACCTCCCGGGGCACCGGGGCGGCGGTGGGCTTCGCCAGGTCGTAGACCCGGACCACCCGGCCGGCGACCGGGGCGGACCGGTCGACGGTGACGACGAGGTCCGCGCCGCCGGCGGCGGCCTCGGTGGCTCCCGGCAGCACGACGGACGAGCCGTCCGCGTACCAGGTCCAGCGGAACTCCGGCGTGGTGCGCCGGGTCTTCGACAGGAAGCCGGCGGGGCCGGCGCCGACGACGTCCGCGTTGCGCGGGAAGGGCACAGTGGTCTGCTGTGCCTCCCGCGGCGCGGCCGGGGCGGCCGAGGCCGGAAGTACTGTGAGCGTGCCGCCCGTGGCGGCGAGGACGATGGTGACGGCGGCGGCCGCGAGTCTGCGGCCCCGCACGCGCGCGTGGATCATGTACGGGTTCCCTCCCTGAGGGGACGACGTTAACCGTCACCCCAGGTCACCCCGCCACCACCCCTGGTCTAGACCGCCCCGCGCGGGATCGTCAGGCAGAAGGGGTGGCCCGCCGGGTCCAGGACCACCCGCCACAGGTCGGGGCGCGGCTGCTCGGCGGGGACGGTCGCGCCCCACTCCACCAGCTGGGCCGCCGCCGCCTCCAGGTCCTCGACGTCGAAGTCGAGGTGCAGCTGCTGCGGGACGTCCTGGCCGGGCCAGGTCGGCGGCCGGTAGCCCTCGACGCGCTGGAAGCCGATGAACAGGCCGTCCGCACCGCGCAGTCCCGCGAACTCGTCGTCGGACCTCTCCGCGAGCGGGATCCCGGTCGCCCGCCGGTAGAACTCGGCCAGGGCCATGGGATCGGCGCAGTCGAGCGTGACCGCCGTCAGTTTCATCAGCATGACCCCGGAGCCTACGCGGGGCTCGTGACGCCCCCGCCGTCCCCCAAGTCCCCCTGCTCGCGCTCCTGTTCCGGCGACGGCTCCGGCGAAGGTTCCGATGACGGCTTCGATGACGGCTCCGGCGACGGCTCCGGCTCCGTCGGCCGGCCCGTCAGCGCCGCGAGCGAGTGGCGGATGTGCTCCATGTGGGAGTGGATCTCCTCCCGGGCCTCCTCGTGCTCCCGCAGCACCCGCTCCGTCTCGCGCTCGACCCGCTCCGCCTTCATCCTGGCCTCGGCGAGCAGTTCCTCCGCGCGGGCCTCGGCGTCCTCCTGGCCGTGCCGGGCCTGCTCCTCGGTCTCGGCCAGGGCCCGCCGCGTCTCCGCGAGCCCCGCCTCCGCCGCCGCGACCAGTTCGCCGTGCCGGGCGTCCAGCGCGGACGCGAGGCCCTCCGCCGTGCGCTCCGCCTCGTCCCGCGCGGCGGCCTGCTCGGCGCGCTGGTCCGCCAGGAGCCGCACCGCGCGGCGCTCGGTCTCCGCGAAGGCCTCGGCGGCCGCCGCGCGGGCCCCCTCCGCGTCCCGGCGCGCGATCGTGGACATCGCGTCGGCGCGCTCGCTCGCCGACTCCAGGGCCGCCCGGGCCGCCGCGTCGGCCGCCGCGCGGACGCCCTCCGCGTACGCCCGCGCCGACTCCTCCGCCTCCCGGGCCGCCGCGTCCGCCGACTCCGCGAGGCCCTGCGCGTCGGCCTCGGCGGCCCGCACCAGCCGCTCGTCCTCCTGCTCGGCCAGGCGCAGGATCTGCTGAGACGCCTCGCCCAGCGACTCGTACCGCTGCGGGGCGAGCTGCGTGACGGCCAGACGGAGCCCGGCGGCCTCCTTCTCCATCTCCTTGGCGAGCACGGTGAGCCGCGCCGCCCGCTCCCAGGCACCGTCCCGCTCCGCCGAGAGCTCGGCGAGGAACCGGTCGACCTGCTCGGGGCGGTACGCGCGCCCCCGTCCGACGGTGAAAGCCATCCCTGACGCCCCTTCCCTCTGGTCTCGAACAACCAGGATGCGGCATCAGAACGGACAAAAGACGCCCCACGTGCACGCACGTCGAGCGCCTTTCATCACATCCGATCGGGCCGCGCCTACAGGAGGCCGTCCCACATCTGCTCCAGCAGCACCGACCACCAGTTCTCCGGCGACGACAGCGCCGCCGGGTCCAGCATCGCCAGCTGCGCCTGGAAGTCGACCGTCCAGCGGCCCGCCTGCTCCGGGTTCAACCCGAACCGCAGCCGCCACATCCGGCCCAGCAGCGCCATCGACCGCGTGAACTCCGGCAGCCCCGTGTTCACGAACTGCGGCGGCACCGACTGCCCGCCCGGACCGGCCTCCACCGGCACCGCCACGATGTGCGCGGTCCCGTACTGGACACAGATCGCCCGCCCGAAGTCCGAACCGAGCACCAGGTACGAGCTCGCGTCCGGCGCCGCCGCGACCTGCCGCTGCGCCGCCAGCTCCGCCAGCGTCGGCACCACCGGGACCGCCGGCTGCGCCCAGAAGAACGGACCGAAGTCCGCCGGAAGCCCCGCCCACACCAGCGTGCGCGCCACGATCTCCGGCACTCCCTGCCGCGCCACCGCCCGCTGGTCGAACCGGAGCACACCCGGACCGAACGCCCCGGCCAGCTCCTGCGCGATCCCCTCCGGGGGGATCGGCGGCGCCGGCTGCACCTGCGGCAGCGGCGCCCGCACCGGAGCCGGACGCGCCGGACCGTCCGCGACCTGGTGCAACTCCCCCTGATGGGTGAGGAGCTGCCGCATGCCCTGCTGCCGGCCCGCGTGATCACGGCCGTACGGGGCGATGCTGGTGATCCGCGCCTGCGGCCACGTCTCCCGGATCATCCGCGCGCAGTAACCGCCCGGCAGCTCACAGGACTCCAACTCCGTGTGGAGCTCCAGCACCTGCTGCGGCGGCACGTTCATCGCGCGCAGCTCGTGCAGGATCTGCCACTCCGGGTGCGGAGTGCCCGGCGCGGAACGCCGGATGAGCTGCGCCTCGGAACCGTCGGGCGCCCGGTAGCGCAGCACCGCCTGGTAGCCGGGACCGACCGTCGGCTGACCCGTCGGCTGCGGATAGCCGTACGCCGGGGGCACGGGACCCGGAGGCACCGGACCGGGTCCGGGCGGCGGCGTGTGCCCGCCGACCGGCGGCGCCGGAGCGGGCGGGGGCGGCGGAGCACCCACACCACCCGGACCCGGGTGCGCCAGCATCGTCGCCGCGTGCGCGACGCCGCCCGGAGGCGTACCGGGCACACCCGGCGGCGGCGGGGGCGGCGGAGGCGCGCCGGGCCCGCCCTGGTTCGGGTGCGCCAGCATCGTCGCCGCGTGGTGCACCGGCTGCGGAGGCGTCACCGGACCCGGCGCGGCCGGCGGAGGCGGCGGACCGGGCGGACCCGGCTGCGCGGGCGGCTGGAGCCCCTCGGGGCCGAGCTGCGACACCAGCTGCGTGGGGATGTACGCGTTCGAGCCCTGCGACCCACCCGGCACACCCGGGACACCGGGCGGCGGGGGCGGCGTCGGACCCCGCCCGGCCTTCGGCGGCACCGAGGCCTTGCTGGTCGCGGCGTCCGCGATGTCCCCGGCCGCCGGCACCACGGGCGCGGGCGGAGCGGGCGGCGTCGGCGGAGCCTGCGGAACCGGGGCGGCCTGCGGAACCGGAGCCGGACCCTGCGCCGGAACCGGGGCCGGAGCGGGACTCTGCGCCGGACCCGGGGCCGGGGCCGCCGGGTCGAGGCGCGGCGCGATCGCGGTCGGGGGCAGCGCACTGCCCCCCTGCATCAGCGCGGTCGGCGCGTCCGCACCCACCAGCGGCGGCGGGGTGTCCTCGTCGTCCGTACCCGACAGCGCGGGCGCGAAGACGGTCGCGGGCAGCGGCACCGCCCCGTCCGCACCCCCGGAACTCGCGTTCGCGTCCACCCACGGACTGCTCGGCGCGGGCACCGGCGGCGCGGCCACGGGCGCCGGCGTGGAGGCCGGGACCCCGTCCATCGCCGTCGGCACGTACGCGTCGTCGGCTCCCGCCACGGCGGCGGGAACGGCGGGCGCGGCCGGAACCGGAGCCGTCGCCGCCTCCGAGGAGGAAGAAGAAGAGGGAGAGACGGCGGAAGAGGACGAGGAAGAAGAGGACGAGGAAGAGGAGGCCGCCGACGACGCCACGGACGCCGAAGGCCCCGACACCCCCGCCCCCACCGCGTCCGACACGTCGTCCACCGGCGCCGACGCGCTCACGCTCTCCTGCGAGACGTGCGACTCCTCCCGCGGCAGCCCGATCTTGTCCGCCGCGTCCTGCAGCCACTCCGGCGGACTCAACAGGAACGACGTCTGATTCAGATCGATCCGCGCCGCCGGCACCGCCGCCTGCGCCGGAACCTCGTCCGTCGCCCCGTACTCCTCCTCGTACCGCCGGATCACCTCACCCACCGGCAGCCCCGGCCAGAGCGTCGCCTCACCGCTGTCCCGCGCGATCACCAGACGCTGGCGCCCGCCGTCCGACGTCGGACCACCCTCGCGGTCCTCCGCCCACACCACGAAACCCAGTCCGAACTCCCGCACCCGCACCTCACGGTGCTGGTACGCCGGCAGGTCACCGTTGATCCATTCCTCGGCGCGCTCCTGCGCCTGCGCGAACGTCACCACAGCCAGCTCACTCCCCCACCGGGACCACGGGCACGGCACGCGCGAAGCCGCCGTCCACCATCAGGTTCGCCACCGTCTCCAGCTCCGGCGGATTACCCGCGAGACGCCCGAGAAACGCGTCGAAATCCGCGCCACAGGGCAGCAGCAACCGCTCCACCCGCTCACCCACCGACCAGCCGGCCGCCACCTCGCCGGAGTCCCGCGCGTCGTCGTACGCGCAGAACCACACCGAACCGACCGCCGCACCCCGCACCTTCAGCGCGATCAGACCGCCCTGGACGAACGCCACGCCCAGATAGTCCTTCGTCAGATGGTCACGCAGACACTTGTTGACATAGACGAGGTCATTGACCCCCGCCTCCTCCCGCACCGTGAAGAACGGCTGGTCGACCAGGAGCCCCAGCTCCGCGTCCAGCGCCGCCCCCACCGGAGCGCACCCGCCCGCCGCCTTCAGGAAGGAGCGGTACGCCCCCGGCAGCCGGTAGCCCAGATCCTCCTCGACGCCCAGGAGCTGCTGCTCCGACACCGACACCAGACCCTTCGGCAGCCCGAAGTGCACCGGCCGCGTCTCCTGCAGCGGACGCGTGCCCCGCTTCGACTGGTCGACCGCGGCCGTCGCCACCCCGCCGTGATGACGCAGCAACGCCTTCACCTCGACCGGAACCAGCTCCATCCGCCGCGACCGCGCCACGTGGTGCCAGGTCCAGCCGTGCGGCGTCGCCACCGACGGAATCGTGTCCCACAGCTCATGGCCGGTCGCCGCCATCGCCGCGTTCGCCGACACGTAGTCCGTGAGACGCAGCTCGTCGACACCGAAACCCTCCGGCGGATCCGCGATCTCCGCCGCCGCACGCGCGTACGGCGAGAAGTCCGGGTGACCGTGCTCGTCCACCCGCACCCCTCTGGGGTGACGAGAGGCACGCACCGGATCCGGGAAATGCACGACCTGCCCGGCGTAGGCCGCGTTCGGTGGCGCGGTGTCCTGCCCGAGCCGACCTGTCGTCATGGCGGTTGCCCCCTGCATGGCGTCGCTGACTGCTGCTACCGGCTGATTCCCCAGCCTGATCCCGCACAGCCTATGCGCTGCCACAAGAGGCCGAACCGGACCCGAACCGCCGACCACCGACCGTGACCAACTGTCACGACGCCATGACAGGTGCACCATGATTCCGACACACCGAGGACGTGTTTCGCCGCCCCAGCTTCCCCATATGGCTCCCTATTTGGCAGGCTGTCCACGCAACTCGGGGGATTGCAGGAGGGGAAGACGAGCACCATGCACACAGCAACGACGCCCACACAGGGTGACCCACGCCTCAACTGGAGCAGCAGCGCCGAGGCGACGCGCGCACCCTTACTGCGTCACCGCCGCGACGGAATCCTCCCCACCGTCGGAGCCGCCCTCTCCGTCCGCGGCGAAACCCTCACGTGCACCGCGGGCCGCGGCGACCGGCCCCCCGTCCTGCACGCCCTCGTCCAGGACTTCCTCGACACCCTCACCAGCAGCCAGCGGGAACGCTTCACCGGCCGCTGCCCCGAGGCGATCCTGCTCTCCCGGCACCTCACCGCCACCGAGAACGGCCGCTCCAAGCGCGCCCAGCGCAAGCCGCTCACCCACAGCGAGGCCCGCCGCTCCCTCAAACACGCCAAGCTCACCGCCCGGCGCATCCGCGAGGACGGCGACCCGCTCCACGGCGGATACGCGGCACCCTGCCGCTCCTGCACCGCGATGCTCGCCCACTTCGGCGTCCGCGCCGTCGACCCCACCACGCCTGTCGAGAACGGCTGACCGCGCCCCCATGCCCGACCACCTCAGCACCACACGCTTCCCCGTCAACGTCGACGCCGCCCTCCGCGAGGCCGGCTGGCAGCCCGGACGCTGGGACATCAAACTCGCCGAAGAATGGGCCGACACCCTGCGCGCCCACGTCTCCCCCGCCGGACACCGGCACAGCGTCTTCCCCGCCGCCGTCGAAGCCTGGGCCGAATTCGGCGGACTGCGGATCACCGCACCCGGCCACGGCCGGCAGATAGCGCCCGCCGCCGTCCGCTTCGACCCCCTCGCCGGACTCCACCTCTCCCGCACCCTCGCCGACCTCGGCCGCGCCCTCGACACCGAGCTCGCCCCCCTCGGCGAAGAGGGCGAACACCAGGCCGTCCTCGCCATGGACGTCGAAGGCCGGGTCTACAGCCTCGACCACGCGGGCGACTGGTACCTCGGCAAGGACATCGACGCGGCGCTGTCCACCCTGATCACCGGAGCCCAGCCCACCCGCCTCACGGCGGGCTGAGCACCCGCTACCCGCCCGTCGGCAGCACCGCCGACACCTTGAAACCGCCCGCGTCGGTCGGCCCCGACACGAACACACCCCCCAGCCGCAGCACCCGCTCCCGCATGCCGACCAGACCGTTCCCACCGCTCGGCAGCCCCACATCGGCCACCGCCACGTCCGACGGACCGTTCTCCACCTGCATCGCGACCTCGGCACCCCGGTGCGCGAGCCGCACCACGACCTTCGCGCCCCCCGCGTGCTTGTGGACGTTCGTCAGGGCCTCCTGCACCACCCGGTACGCCGTCCGCTCCACCTCGGGCGCGTACGGACGCGCCTCCCCGATCACCACCAGCTCCACCACCGCCCCCGCGAGCCGCGACTGCTCGCACAGCGCCTCCACGGCGTCCAGACACGGCCCGTCCTCGGCGGCCGCCTCCGCGGCCGCGGCCGCGGCGCGCCCCACGGCGGCCAGCGGCACCACGGCGGGAGCCGCGGGAGCGGCCCCCTCCCGGAGCACCCCCAGCATCTCCCGCAGCTCGGTCAGGGCCTGCCGCCCCATGTCGCCCACCAGGGCCGCGTTCCGCACGGCCTTCTGCGGATCCTTCAACGCGACCGCCTGGAGCGCCGCCGCGTGCACCACCATCAGCGACACCCGGTGGGCGACGACGTCGTGCATCTCACGGGCGATCCGCGTCCGCTCCTCCTGCCGCGCCCACTGCGCCCGCTGCTCGGCCCGGTCGGCGAGCAGCGACAGCTCCTGCTCCAGGGAGTCCGCGCGCTCCCGGAGGCTCTCCATGAGGCGGCGGCGTGCGCCGATGTAGAGGCCGAAGAGGACCGGGGGCGCGTTGAGCCCGAGCGTCATGAAGAGCGCGACGCTCGGGACGTACCAGCCGCTCGGGTCGATGTCCGGCGGGCCCGCGTCGACCTGGGCGACGTCCTGACGCATCCGGACGTAGGTCACGACGAACACGGCGAGCGTCGACATGCCGGCGAGGACGGCGGTGATCCGCCGGGGCACGTCGGAGGCGGCGAGCGAGTACAGGCCGACGATCCCCATGAGGAAGCCCATCTCGGCGGGCGCGATCGCGATCGACACGAGGACGACGGCGATGGGCCAGCGGCGCCGGACGACCAGCGTCGACCCCACGACCAGCCCGAACAGCACGCCGACGGGGACGGGCAGCGAGGCCTTGTCGGCGAAGCCGATCCCCTCGACGGCGCACTCCAGCGCGGACACGAGCGCGAGCCCGATGTCCAGGACGGCGCTCCGCCGTCTCCCCCACCACCACCCGCTCCCGACGCCCTCGGCGTCCCGGTCTGCCCCCGTCGTGGTCATACCCACCACCCTACGGGTGGGCCCCCGCGTCAACCCCGGACAAACACGTCCCTCGAACTGTTGAATCGACCGCACATTCGATCCGGACGTCCGGACTCCGGACGGGGGTGGGCGTATGACGAAGCACGACCTCCACTCCCGCGCACGGGAGCTCCGCCTCCGGGGCTGGACGTGATGATCCACGAGACGGCGGACGCGGCCGCCGCCGAGCGGTTCTGGGGCGACCTCGTCGGGGTCGACCCCTCGGCCTTCCGCAAGACGACCGTCAGGCGTCACGACCCCCGAACCAACCGCAAGAACAGGGGCACCGGCCATCACGGCTGCCTCTCGATCCGAATCCTCGGCAGCGCCGATCTGTACCGTCGCATCGAAGGCGCCTGGTGCGGCATAGTAGGGGCCGTCCCGGTCTCGCCGACGAAAGATCGGACATAGAGGGCGAACCATCCCGGATCGTCTAAGGGCAGGACAAATGGTTTTGGTCCATTGAATGAGGGTTCGAATCCTTCTCCGGGAGCCCACCGTGGGGGGGGGGGGCGGGGGGGTGTGGGGGGGGGGGGGGGGGGGCGCGGGGGGTGGGGGCGCGGAGCGGCGGGGGGGGGGGGCGCAGCTCGCGACGCTGGGGGGGAGTGTGGGTGCTCGCGGC
>NZ_JBHWFF010000018.1:17714-31124 GCF_042733785.1 Streptomyces sp. NPDC059695
TGTTAGCTAAGTCATTTGTGTTTTGTTATTTTTGTCTGTGTTTTAGAAGAGGCGCCGGCCCCCCGGGGGCGGGGGCCCCCCCCCCCCCCCCCCCCCCCCCGCACTCATGTCCGTCCGCTTGCCCCCCGGTATCCTTCGTGGGTCCACCACCCAAAGCCGAAGGGCATTCCCGTGAGCGCCAACCGCCCGGCAGCCGTCGTCGTCCTCGCAGCGGGTGAGGGCACCCGCATGAAGTCGAAGACCCCCAAGGTCCTGCACGAGATCGCCGGGCGTTCGCTCGTCGGGCATGTCGTGTCCGCCGCCCGGGAGTTGGAGCCCGAGCACCTCGTCGTGGTCGTCGGGCACGCCCGCGAGCAGGTCAAGGGGCATCTGGCCGAGCACTACGCCGGCACGCGGACCGCCGTCCAGGAGCAGCAGAACGGCACCGGGCACGCCGTGCGCATCGCCCTGGAGGAGCTCGGCGAGGCCCCCGAGGGGACCGTCGTCGTCGTCTGCGGCGACACCCCCCTGCTGTCCGGGGAGACGCTCCGGGCGCTGGCCGGCACGCACGCCGCCGACGGCAACGCCGTGACCGTGCTGACCGCCGAGGTGCCGGACTCCACCGGCTACGGGCGGATCGTGCGGGACGCGGACGGTGCCGTGACCGAGATCGTCGAGCACAAGGACGCCGCGGCCGCCCAGCTCGCCATCCGGGAGATCAACTCGGGTGTGTTCGCGTTCGACGGGAAGCTGCTCGCCGAGGCGCTGAAGCAGGTGCGCACGGACAACAGCCAGGGCGAGGAGTACCTCACCGACGTGCTGTCGATCCTGCGCGAGGCGGGGCACCGGGTCGGGGCCTCGCTGGCGGGTGACCACCGGGAGATCCTCGGGATCAACAACCGGGTGCAGCTCGCCGAGGCCCGTGGCCTGCTGAACCGGCGGCTCCTGGAGCGGGCCATGATGGCCGGTGTCACCGTCGTGGACCCGGCGTCCGTGTTCGTGGACGTGACCGTGACCTTCGAGGCGGACGCGGTGATCCTGCCGGGTACGCAGCTGTACGGTGCCACGCACATCGGCGAGGACGCCGTGGTGGGCCCGAACACGCGCCTGACGGACGTGACCGTGGGCAAGGGCGCCCGCGTGGACAACACGGTCGCCGTCTCCGCCGTCGTGGGGGAGAGCGCCTCCGTGGGGCCGTTCGCGTACCTCCGCCCCGGGACGAACCTCGGCAGGAAGTCCAAGGCCGGCACGTACGTCGAGATGAAGAACGCGACGATCGGCGAGGGCACGAAGGTGCCGCACCTGTCGTACGTGGGCGACGCGACGATCGGCGAGTACACGAACATCGGCGCCGCGAGCGTCTTCGTGAACTACGACGGGGAGGCGAAGCACCACACCACGATCGGCTCTCACTGCCGCACGGGTTCGGACAACATGTTTGTGGCTCCCATCACCATCGGGGACGGGGCCTACACCGCCGCGGGGTCCGTGATCACGAAGGACGTGCCGGCCGGTTCGCTCGCCGTGGCCCGGGGCCAGCAGCGGAATATCGAGGGTTGGGTGGCCAGGAAGCGCCCCGGCAGCGCCGCCGCGCAGGCCGCTTCGGCCGCCTCTGAGGAGTCCGCCGGCGAAAGCTGACCGGAAACAGGTACGTCGAACTCGGCGTACCGTGATACGTGCACACAAATTCGGCTGGCACGCACATGCGCTCGACAGGCGCGGGATCGCGGCCAGAGAACACGTCTGAGGAGACAGTGCTGTGACCGGGATCAAGACGACCGGCGAGAAGAAGCTGATGCTCTTCTCCGGCCGCGCCCACCCCGAGCTGGCCGAGGAGGTCGCGCACCAGCTGGGCGTCGGTCTCGTTCCGACCAAGGCGTTCGACTTCGCCAACGGTGAGATCTACGTCCGCTTCCAGGAGTCGGCGCGCGGCGCGGACTGCTTCCTGATCCAGAGCCACACGGCTCCGATCAACAAGTGGATCATGGAACAGCTGATCATGATCGATGCTCTGAAGCGGGCCTCGGCCCGGAGCATCACCGTGATCATCCCGTCGTACGGCTACGCCCGTCAGGACAAGAAGCACCGCGGCCGTGAGCCGATCTCGGCGCGTCTGGTGGCGGACCTGCTGAAGACGGCGGGTGCGGACCGCATCCTGACCGTGGACCTGCACACGGACCAGATCCAGGGCTTCTTCGACGGCCCGGTGGACCACCTGTCCGCCCTCCCGGTCCTCGCGGACTACGTGGGTGCGAAGGTCGACCGCGCGAAGCTGACGATCGTGTCTCCGGACGCGGGCCGCGTGCGGGTCGCCGACCGCTGGTGCGACCGTCTGGACGCGCCGCTGGCGATCGTGCACAAGCGCCGTGACAAGGACGTCGCCAACCAGGTCACCGTGCACGAGGTCGTCGGTGACGTGAAGGGCCGCGTCTGTGTCCTGGTCGACGACATGGTCGACACGGGCGGCACGATCTGCGCCGCCGCGGACGCGCTGTTCGCGCACGGTGCGGAGGACGTCATCGTGACGGCCACGCACGGCATCCTGTCGGGTCCGGCCGCGGACCGGCTGAAGAACTCCAAGGTCAGCGAGTTCGTGTTCACGGACACGCTGCCGGTGCCGGGCGCCCTGGAGCTGGACAAGATCACGGTGCTGTCGATCGCGCCGACGATCGCGCGCGCGGTGCGCGAGGTCTTCGAGGACGGTTCGGTGACGAGCCTCTTCGAGGAGCACTGAGCCCGTAGGCGGTGACCGAGGAGGGCCCTCCCCGCCGGGGAGGGCCCTTCCGGCTGTCCGGGGTCTGATCCATTTGGGCGGTCCGGGGGCGGCGGGTAGACTGCCGGAGTTGCTCGGCGAGGGAGGCCGGACCCGTGAGGGTCCCGGCGGTCCGTTATCGACGCGCTCTTCGTAGCAGGCCATCGCCAGTCGTGGCCGGGTGACCACGCTTTTTCGTCACCTTTCTACGAGGAGTGCACCATGTCCGAGGTCAAGCTCGCCGCTGCCGTCCGTACCGAGTTCGGCAAGGGCGCCGCCCGTGCCATCCGCCGCGCCGCCCAGGTTCCCGCCGTCGTCTACGGCCACGGCTCGGAGCCGGCCCACATCACCCTTCCGGCCCACGACCTCGGTCTCGCGCTGCGTACGCCGAACGTCCTGCTCTCCCTGGACATCGACGGCAAGAACGAGCTGGCGATCCCGAAGGCCGTCCAGCGTGACGCCATCAAGGGCTTCCTGATCCACGTCGACCTGCTCCTGGTCAAGCGCGGCGAGAAGGTCACGGTCGAGATCCCGGTCCAGGCCGAGGGCGAGCTGGCCGCCGGCGGCAACCTGCTGGAGCACGTGCTCGGCACCCTGTCCGTCGAGGCCGAGGCCACCCACCTCCCCGAGGCCGTCACGGTCTCCGTGGAGGGCCTGGAGGCCGGTGCCTCCGTCCTCGCCAAGGACATCGCCCTCCCGAAGGGCGCGACCCTGGTGACCGACGCCGACGCCGTCGTCCTGCAGGTCCTGGCCGCGCAGGCCGAGGAGCCGGCCGCCGAGGCCGAGGCCACCGAGGGCGCCGAGGCCTGAGCCGTAGGCTCTGCCTGACGTGACGGGGTGATGGGCCGTACGGGCCCGTCACCCCGTTTCTCTTGTACGGATACGCGGATACGGGAAGAGCTGACGCACATGACGGACGACGCGAACGCCCCTTGGCTGATCGTCGGTCTCGGCAATCCGGGGCCGGAGTACGCGGCCAACCGGCACAACATCGGCTTCATGGTCGTGGACCTGCTCGCGGAGCGGATCCGCGGCTCGTTCAAGCGGGCGCAGAAGGCGCAGGCGCAGGTGGTCGAGGGCCGGATGGGGCCTCCGGGGCCCGAGAACCGCCGGGTGATCCTCGCGAAGCCGATGTCGTACATGAACCTGTCGGGCGGTCCGGTGACGGCGCTGCGCGACTTCTACAAGGTGCCGACGGCGCGGGTCGTGGCGGTCCACGACGAGCTGGACATCGACTACGGGGTGCTGCGGCTGAAGCTGGGCGGCGGCGACAACGGGCACAACGGTCTGAAGTCGATGACGAAGGCGATGGGTGCGGAGTACCACCGGGTGCGGTGCGGGATCGGGCGTCCGCCGGGGCGGATGCAGGTCGCGGACTTCGTGCTGAAGGACTTCTCGTCGGCGGAGCGCAAGGACCTGGACTGGTTCGTGGACCGGGCGGCGGACGCGGTGGAGTGTCTGGTGGCGGAGGGTCTGGAGCGGGCCCAGTCGGCGTACAACTCGTAGGGCCTGGCGGTCGGAGCGTACGACTGTACGATCGCGGGTCATGACGCACGTCCGTACCGCAGCCATGGCCCTGGTCGCCCTGCTTCTCCTCGTCGCGGGGGCCTGGGCCTCGTGGAACTCGGCCCAGCACGTCCTGCTCGCGAAGGGCCGTGAGCACGGGACGCTGACGGTGGTCGCGTGCACGGACGAGACGTGCAGCGGCCGTTTCGTCCCGGAGGATCCGTCGTCGACGCGCCGGACGCTGACGATCGCGCGTTCGGTGGCGGCGGAGAAGGGCGTGACGATCCCGGTGGTGGTGAAGCCGGGTACGGACGAGGGGGTGCGGACGGGCTGGGGCGGCGGTCTGCACGCCTGGCTCCCGCTGGGCGGGGCGCTGTTGCTGGCGGCGCCGCTGGTGGGGGGCGGGATGCGGCTGCCCCGGACGGCCTGGTCTCTGGCGGGCGCGGGCGGGGCGGTGCTGGTGGCGGCGTTCTTCGCGCTCTGAGCGCGGGCGGGGACGCCCGCGGACCGTGACATGCGGCAGGGCCCCCGCCGGGGAATCCGGCGGGGGCCCTGTCGTGCGTGCGGGAGGGGTGTCAGCCGGTGTTGCGGAGGCCCGCGGCCACGCCGTTCACCGTGAGGAGCAGGGCCCGTGCGAGCAGCGGGTCCGGGTCCTCGCCGCGCTCGGCGTCCGCGCGCTGGCGGGCGAGGAGGGCGACCTGGAGGTAGGAGATCGGGTCCAGGTAGGCGTCGCGGATGGCGAAGGTCTGCTGGAGGACGGGGTTGGAGTCGAGGAGCTTCTCGCCGCCTGTGATCTTGAGGACCTCGGCGACGGTCAGCGCGTGCTCGGCCTCGATGGTGTCGAAGACGTGCTTGAGGTCGTCGGGGACGAGGGTGTCGACGTAGTGGCGGGCGATCCGCAGGTCCGTCTTCGCGAGCGTCATCTCGACGTTGGAGAGGAAGTTGCGGAAGAAGTGCCAGCGGTCGTACATCTCGCCGAGGACGGGGTCGAGACCGGCCTCGCGCAGGGCCTTGAGGCCGGAGCCGACGCCGAACCAGCCGGGCACGATCTGGCGGGACTGGGTCCAGCCGAACACCCAGGGGATGGCGCGGAGTCCGTCGAGGGAGACGCCTGAGCCGGGGCGGCGGGAGGGCCGTGAGCCCAGGTGGAGGTCGGCGAGCTGGTCGACGGGGGTGGAGGCGAGGAAGTACGCCGGCAGGCCGGGGTCCTCGACGAGCTTGCGGTACGCGGTGTGGGCGGCGTCCGAGACGGTGTCCATGGCCGCGTCCCAGCGGGCGAGGGCGTCGTCGGACTGGCGCGGCGCGGTGTGCAGGGCGGATGCCTGCAGGGTGGCGGCGACGGTCAGTTCGAGGTTCTCCCGGGCCAGGGACGGGATGAGGTACTTGTCGGAGATGACCTCGCCCTGCTCGGTGACCTTGATCTCGCCCTCCAGGGTGCCCCAGGGCTGGGCGAGGATCGCGTCGTGCGAGGGGCCGCCGCCCCGGCCGACGGTGCCGCCGCGGCCGTGGAAGAGGCGGAGTCGTACGCCGTAGCGGTGGGCGACGTCGCGGAGCCTGCGCTGGGCGCGGTGGATCTCCCACTGGGAGGTGGTGATGCCGCCGAACTTGGAGGAGTCGGAGTAGCCGAGCATGACCTCCTGGACGTCGCCGCGGAGCGAGACGAGGCGGCGGTAGGAGGGGTCGGCGAGCATGGCGTCGAGGATGACGTCGGCGGCCTTGAGCTCGTCGGTGGTCTCCAGGAGCGGCACGATGCCGATCTTGGCCCAGCCGCCGTGCAGGTCGACGAGGCCGGCCTCGCGGGCGAGGACGGCGGCGGCGAAGACGTCGTCGGCGCCCTGGCACATCGAGATGATGTAGGACTCGATGACCTCCGGGCCGAAGCGCTCGAAGGCCTCCTTGATGGTGTGGAAGACGCCGAGGGTCTTCTCGCCGGCGGCGTCGAGCGGGGCCGGGGTGGGGGCGAGGGGGCGGCGCGAGCGCAGTTCCTTGGCGAGCAGCTTCTGCCGGTAGTCGCGCGGCATGTCGGCGTACCGCCAGGACTCCTCGCCGAGGCGGTCGAAGAGCTGTCCGAGGGCGTGGTGGTGGGCCTCGGCGTGCTCGCGGACGTCCATGGTGGCGAGCTGGAGGCCGAAGGCGGAGAGCGTGCGGATGACCCGGTCCATGCGGCCGTCGGCGAAGAGCGCGCCGCGGTGCTCGCGCAGGGAGGTCTGGATGAGGGTGAGGTCGCGGAGGAGTTCGGCGGTGCCGAGGTAGTCGCGGCCGTCCTGGTGCGGGGTGCCGTGGGCGAGGCGCTCGCGGGTGTTGACGAGCTTCTGGCGGATGCAGGTGGCCTTGAGGCGGTACGGCTCTTCGGCGTTGAGGCGCTTGTAGCGGGGGCTGATCTCGGGGAGGAGGTCCAGGTCGCGCTGGAGGGAGTCCAGGAGTTCCTGGGTGGCTCCGGTGTAGCGGATGGAGTTGGAGAGCAGTCCGCGGAGGAAGTCGACGAGTTCGAGGGCGTCGGTGATGCCGTGCTCGTGCTGGAGGATCAGGACGTCCCAGGTCACCTGCGGGGTGACGTTGGGGTTGCCGTCGCGGTCGCCGCCGATCCAGGTGCCGAAGGTGAGCGGGCGGGTGCCGGAGGGCAGTTCGACGCCGACGCGCTCCAGCTCGGCGGCGAGGTCCTCCAGGACGTCCCCGACGGCGTTGGCGTGGAGTTCGTCGAGGTAGTAGATGGCGTTGCGGGCCTCGTCGGCGGGCTCGGGGCGGACGACCCGGAGCTCGTCGGTCTGCCAGATGAGGTCGATGTTCTCGGCGAGGCGCAGGTCCGTGCGGCGGCGCTCGACCTGGCTGACCGGGGTCTCCAGGAGGGCGGCGATGCGGCGGAGCTTGTTGAGGACGGAGCGGCGGGCGGCTTCGGTGGGGTGTGCGGTGAAGACGGGCCGTACGTTGAGGTTCTTGACGGTCTCGCGGACGTGCTCGGGGTCGCCGTCCTTGAGCATGTCGGCGGTGCGGGCGAGGAGGCCGCCCTCGGCGGCGCGCTTCTCGCGCATCTCGCGGCCGCGGTGGACCTGCTCGGTGACGTTCGCGAGGTGGAAGTAGGTGGAGAAGGCGCGCACGAGCTTGGCGGCCGTCTCGAGTTCGACGCCGCGGAGGAGCTCGGCGGCGGCCTCGCCGTCCTCGCGGGTGAGGCGGCGGACCTTCTCGACGAGGTCGAGGAGTTCGTGGCCTTCCTGGCGCACGAGGGTCTCGCCGAGGAGATCGCCCAGTCGGCGGATGTCGGCGCGCAGCTCGGTGCTGGCGGTGGGGGTCTGGTCGGCACTGCTCACAGGTGCGACTCCTTGCAGTGTTCGAGCACGTCTGGAGGGGTTCTGGAGGCTTGCGGACCGCGCTGTCCGACGCACCCAGGATAGGTGTCCACATGGTGGGCGGCGGGCAGCCCCCTCTTCGCGCCCTCTTGCCGCGCGCCACGGCGCTGCCATACTTACGACGCCGTAGGTTACGGAAGCGTAGCCACGGCTTCGCGCTTCGACGCGTTTCCCCTCCTCTTCACCCCCCAGGGACACCCATGACCATGAGCCCCGAGATGACGTCGGCGTCCGCGGCGCCGGACGCCACCGCGGCCCTGCCCTCCGCCACGCTGGGCGGGGACAGCAAGCGTTCGATCGAGCAGATCACCCTGCTGCTGTTCATCACGGTGCCGTTCCTGGCGCTGCTCGCGGCGGTGCCGCTGGCCTGGGGCTGGGGGGTGAGCTGGCTGGACCTGGGGCTGATGGTGGTCATGTACTACGTCGGCTGTCACGGGATCACGATCGGTTTCCACCGGTACTTCACGCACGGTTCCTTCAAGGCGAAGCGGCCGTTGCGGATCGCGCTCGCGATCATGGGTTCGCTGGCCGTGGAGGGTCCGCTGGTCCGCTGGGTGGCGGATCACCGCAAGCACCACAAGTTCTCGGACGCGGAGGGTGACCCGCACTCGCCGTGGCGGTTCGGCGAGACGGTTCCGGCGCTGATGAAGGGCCTGTGGTGGGCGCACATCGGCTGGATGTTCGACGAGGAGCAGACGCCGCAGCACAAGTACGCGCCCGATCTGATCAAGGATCCGGCGATCCGGGCGATCTCGCGCCAGTTCGTGCTGTGGACGGTCGTGTCGCTGGCGGTCCCGCCGGTGGTGGGCGGTCTGGTGACGATGTCGTGGTGGGGCGCCTTCACGGCGTTCTTCTGGGGCTCGCTGGTGCGGGTGGCGCTGCTGCACCACGTGACGTGGTCGATCAACTCGATCTGTCACGCGGTGGGCAAGCGTCCGTTCAAGTCGCGTGACCGTTCGGGCAACGTGTGGTGGCTGGCGGTGCTGTCGTGCGGCGAGTCCTGGCACAACCTGCACCACGCGGACCCGACGTCGGCCCGGCACGGGGTGCTGCGCGGGCAGGTCGACTCCAGTGCGCGCCTGATCCGCTGGTTCGAGCTGCTCGGCTGGGCGACGGACGTGCGGTGGCCGGCGAAGGCGCGCATCGAAGCCCGCCGCCAGAGCGCGTCCGCAGACGCGGCATGATGGAAGACGTGGCGATCGAGGGCAGGACCGACGGTACCGGCAGCAGCGGCGGAGAGCAGAAACCCCGGCGGGGCCGCCGGGTGCGGATGACGGGCGCGGAGCGCCGGGAGCAGCTGCTCGACATCGGTCGCACGCTCTTCGCGGAGAAGGGCTTCGAGGGCACGTCGGTGGAGGAGATCGCGGCGAAGGCCGGGGTGTCCAAGCCGGTGGTGTACGAGCACTTCGGGGGCAAGGAGGGGCTGTACGCGGTCGTCGTCGACCGGGAGATGCGGCAGCTCCTGGACGGGGTGACGGGGGCGCTGACGGCGGGGCATCCGCGGGAGCTCCTGGAGCAGGCGGCGTTCGCGCTGCTCGACTACATCGAGAACTACACGGACGGTTTCCGGATCCTCGTGCGGGATTCGCCGGTGGCGCAGTCGACGGGCACGTTCGCGTCGCTGATCAGTGACATCGCCACCCAGGTGGAGGACATCCTGGGTCTGGAGTTCAAGGCCCGGGGCTTCGACCCGAAGCTGGCGCCGCTGTACGCGCAGGCGCTGGTGGGGAGTGTGGCGCTGACGGGCCAGTGGTGGCTGGACGTCCGCAGGCCGAAGAAGGCGGAGGTCGCGGCGCATCTGGTGAACCTGGCGTGGCACGGTCTCGACGGTCTGGAGCAGAAGCCGCGGTTGATAGGGCATCGCAAGAACTGACCGGACGGTCGGATTCGGTCGGGTAAAGAACTGGTCATCCGCTCCCCCCTGAGTAGACTCGTGTTCAACATCCGGGGGGGTGTTCCGACCTTCGAACGAGGTCGTCCTCGCATGCGCTGTGCGCTGCGCCGACGCCGTTCGACGTGGTGCGAGCCCCCCTGTGTGGTTCTGTCGAACCTCTGATCCCTGGGGGGGATCTTCTTGTTCTTCACGCGTTCCCTGCGTGCCCGTCGTCTGACGGCCTGCACCGCCCTGGCCCTGTCCGCGGGCATGGTCCTCGCGAGCCCGGCATCCGCCGACTCGCCCGCGCCGCGTCCGGCCGCGGAGAAGCCCTCGACGGCGCCCGCCGTGCCGTCGAAGCGGATCGTCCCGGAGGCCGACGGCGCGCGTTCCGCCGGGGCCGCCGGCCTCACGGCGGAGCGTCCTCCGTCCCGCTCGGACCTCGACGGCGACGGCCGCAGCGACCTGGTCCTGCGCCGGGGCGGCTCGCTGATGACGGCGACCACCGGCTCCGAGGGCGGCGAGTTCTACCGCGGTGACGGCAACACGGAGTTCATCGAGGACGTCGTCCCGATCGGCGACCAGGACAGGAACGGCAGCCGTCCCGAGGTCCTGACGCTCTCGAAGTTCGGCTGGCTGAGCCTGTACGGCGACTCCACGGCGACCTACGGCGCATACCGCTGGTCCGGCCCGGGCTGGCAGATCTACAACAAGGTGTTCTCGCCCGGCGACATCAGCGGCGACGGCCGCGCCGACGTCCTGGCGCGCACGCCCGCGGGCGAGCTGTGGGTGTACGTGTCGACCGGCACGCCCCACGCGCCGTTCCACGCGCGCAAGAAGGTCGGCAACGGCTGGGGCGCGTACGACCAGCTGATCGGCCTCGGTGACAGCGACGGCGACGGCCGGGGCGACTTCCTGGCCCGTACGCCCGCGGGCGGTCTCTTCTACTACGGGAGCACCGGCAGCCCGTACTCGGTGAAGCCCGCCAAGCAGGTCGGCCAGGGCTGGCAGCAGTACAACCAGATCCTCGGCATCGACGACGACAACGCGAACGGGGTCCCCGACGTCCTCGCGCGTGGCGTCGACGGCACCCTGTACCAGTACTTCGGCACCGGCAGCGGTCACTTCACCGCCCGCAAGCAGGTCGGCACGGCCGGTGCGTGGAAGAACGTGGACCAGTTCTCCGGCACGGGCACCATGCCGGCGCACGGCAAGGGCGGCATGGTGGCCCGCACCAAGGCGGGCACACTCTTCTGGTACCAGGGTCTGAACAACGGCCGGCTCGCGGGCCGCGCCCAGATCAGCTCCCCGGGCGGCTGGGCCGGTGCGACGCTCTTCGAGGTCAACTCGCTGGGCCGGGACGCGATCTCCGACACGCTGGAGATCTACAAGGGCCACCTCTACGGCAACGAGACGGACTTCGGCGGCGGCTGGGGCTCGATCAACCTGATCGCCGGCCCCGGCGACCTGAACGGCGACGGCACCGGCGACTTCGTCGCCCGTGACCGCGACGGCGTCCTGTGGCTGTACCGGAGCAACTACGACGGCACCGCCCTGCACGCCCGCGTGAAGATCGGCAGCGGCTGGAACGCGTACGACCAGATCGTCGGATCGGGCGACTACACCAGCGACGGTCTGAACGACCTGGTGGCCCGCGCCAAGGACGGCACGCTCTACCTCTACCAGGGCACCGGCCAGGGCGGTTACCCGTTCAAGCCGCGCGTCCGGATCGGCGGCGGCTGGAACGCGTACGGGAAGCTGGTGGCGCCCGGTGACATCACCGGCGACGGCCAGGGCGACCTCATCGCGGTGAACGCGGGCGGCGAGCTGTTCCGCTACAGCGGCACCGGCCAGGCGGGCCACCCCTTCAAGCCGCGTGCCTCGATCGGCACCGGCTACCAGATCTTCAACGGTCTGTACTAGTCGGACCGCGCACCCGACGGGACGCCCCGCACCGGTTCTCCGGTGCGGGGCGTCCCCGTGCGCCGGGGCCTTGTCATGGACGGGCGGTATGCTCCCCCCACACCCGGGGGCCGCCCTCCGCACGCGCCCGCCGACACGGCGAGGCGCCGCGGGCCCGCCCCGGCCCTGAAGACTCTCTGATCCCTGGGGGGGATCTCTTGCGAACTGTGCACTCCACACGCGCGCGCCTCGGCGCGTGCACCGCGCTCGCCCTCGCCGCCGGCATGCTCCTCGCGAGCCCGGCCTCCGCGGGCGCGCCCGCGCCGCACCCGGTCGCCGAGAAGCCGGCGGTCCGTTCCGCACCGCCGTCTCCCGCGCGCCCCGGCAGCGGCACGCTGCGCCTGGGTGCCGCCGCCGCCGGCGTCGGTGCCTCCCCGCAGCTGTCGGACTTCGACGGCGACGGCGCGGCCGACCTGATCTACCGCGTCTGGGACGGCACGGTCCGGACGGCCTCGACCTCCACCCCGAGCACGCAGTTCGGTTCCTTCACGGAGCCGCCGAAGGACGTCGTCCCGATCGGCAACCAGGACGGGAACGCCAGCGGTCCCGAGGTCCTGACGCTCTCGGCCCGGGGCACGCTCAGCCTGTACGCGGACGCCACGCCCAGCGGCGGGAGCCTCGTCTGGCAGGGCAACGGCTGGAACGTCTACAGCAAGGTCGTCGCGCCCGGCGACGTGAACGACGACGGCCGGGCGGACCTGGTCGCCCGCGACCGCGAGGGCGTCCTGTGGCTGTACTACGCCACGGGCAAGCGCACGGCGCCCTTCTCCGCGCGGGTGCGGCTGGGGGCCGGCTGGAACGTCTACGACCAGCTCCTCGGCATCGGCGACGACAACGGCGACGGCTGGGCCGACCTGATCGCCCGCGACACCGCCGGCACCCTGTGGTTCTACGCCGGTACGGGCGACAAGGCCCGTCCCTTCGCGGCCCGCAGGGCGATCGGCGGCGGCTGGGGCGTCTACAACCAGATCTTCCCCGTCGGCGACGACAACGGCGACGGCAACGGCGAGCTGATCGCCCGCGACCAGAACGGCACGCTCTGGTACTACACGGGCAGGGGCGACGGCACGCTCGCGCCCCGGCAGCAGCTCGGCGACACGGGCGAGTGGGGCTGGGTCCCGCAGTTCGGCGGCGCGGGCAACATCCCGGTCAGCGGCGAGAAGGAGGGCATGTTCGCCCGGGACACGCGCGGCACCATGTTCTGGTACGGCGCCACGACCAGCGGCCTGCTCTCCGCCCGCGGCCAGTTCGGCGGCTCGGCGGCGTGGCTCGGCGCGAACTTCGCGCACCTGTCGTCGATGGACGCGGACGCCTCGTCCGACCTCGCGGAGATCTTCCAGGGCCGCCTGTACGTCGACGGCGTCCTCATCGGCGGCGGCTGGGACATCTACAACACGATCGTGGGCCCGGGCGACCTGTCCGGCGACGGCAGGGGCGACCTGCTGGCCCGCGACCGCTCCGGCGTCCTCTACCTGTACCAGGGCAACGGCTCGGGCACCGCGGTGGCCGGCCGCGTCAAGGTGGGCAACGGCTGGGGCGCGTACGACCGGCTCGTCGGCGCCGGCGACCACACCGGCGACGGCCGCGCCGACGTGGTCGCCCGCACCCCCAACGGCGACCTGTACCTCTACGCCGGCACCGGTGTCGCCTCCGCCCCCTTCAAGGCGCGTCAGAAGATCGGCACCGGCTGGAACACGTACACGAAGATCGTCGCCCCCGGCGACCTGAACGCCGACGGCAAGGCCGACCTCCTCGGCATCGCCGCCAACGGCGACCTGTACCGCTACCTCAACACCTCCGCCGGCGCGTTCACCTCCCGCGTCAGGATCGGCACGGGCTACGGGATCTACGACACCGCCCAGTGACGGCTTGAGGGTTCCGCGGGGGGGGGGGGGCCGCGGGGGGGGGGCGGGGCGCGGGGGGCGGGGGCCCCCCCCCGCCCGCCGGCGGGCGGGGGGGGGGGGGCGCGGGGGCGGGGGGCTCGCCGGGGCGGG
>NZ_JBHWFF010000018.1:31134-147843 GCF_042733785.1 Streptomyces sp. NPDC059695
GTCCTTTCCCGTGTTAAACCGGCGGTTACACGGGCGGCTCGGCCGCCCCCCCCCCCCTCGGCACGCGGTTCCCGCGCCCCCCCCCCCCCGGCTGGCGGGTCGGGCGCGCCCGTGCGTCCACCGCCGTCAGGCCTTCTTGCGGGCGACGGCGAAGATGCGGCGGAAGGGGAAGACCGTGCCGTGGCGGCCGGGCGGGTAGGCCTCGCGCAGCAGCGCCCGGTAGGCGGCGAGGAAGGCGTCGACCGCCTCCCGGTCCTCGCCCAGGGCGGTGAGGACGGGCCGCAGCGCGGTGCCCTTGACCCAGTCGAGGACGGGGTCCTCGCCCTGGAGGAGCTGGCAGTACGTGGTCTCCCAGACGTCCGTCTCGCAGCCGAGGTCGGCGAGGCGGGCGAGGTAGTCGGCGGTGTCGAGGACGTGGACGAAGCGGCGGCCCTGGTCGCCGAGGCGGGCCCGCCACTCGGGCGTCTCGCAGAGCTCGCCGAGCAGGGCGTGGCTGGGCGACGTGAAGTTGCCCGGGACCTGGAAGGCCAGGGTGCCGCCGGGCCGGAGTCCCCCGATCCAGGCGGCGAAGGACTCGGGATGGTTGGGCACCCACTGGAGGGCGGCGTTGGAGACGATCAGGTCGTACGGCTCGCCGGGGGTCCAGTGGGCGGCGTCGGCGCGCCGGAAGTCGATCCAGCCGCCGCCCCGGGTGGTGCCCGCCCAGTCCTTCTCCGCGTGCTCCAGCATCTCGGAGGAGAGGTCGAACCCGGTGATGTGCGCGTCGGTCCACCGGTCGGCGAGGAGGACCGTCACGTTGCCGGGGCCGCAGCCGAGGTCGGCGATGCGGGCGGGCGCTCCCTGGGTCGGCAGCTGGGGTATTCGGGCGAGCAGGTCGAGGAACGGGCGGGTGCGGTGGCCGGAGTGACGGAGGTACTGGTGTGGATCCCAGGTCGGTGCGGCGGAGTGTGCGGAATGCATGTTCGAAGCCCCCTTGCTGGCACGAGTTGCCGAAGCGGAACGGCGTTCCGGCGGGGTCCCTTCCCCGCGATCCAGGGAAATATATCTTGACTCCAAGATACTCGACTTCGAGAAACTCGAACACAAGAGACTTTATGTCAACAGACCCTCTACACTGATCGTCATGGAGGACGAGGTCGACCGACTGGTCGCAGCATGGCGCCGCGAGCGCCCCGACCTCGACGTGGAACCACTCGAGGTGCTCAGCCGCGTCTCGCGGCTCGCCCGCCACCTCGACCGCGCCCGTCGGCTCGCCTTCTCCGAGCACCAGCTGGAGCCGTGGGAGTTCGACGTGCTCACCTCCCTGCGCCGCGCCGGAGCGCCGTACCAGCTCTCCCCCGGCCAGCTCCTCACCCAGACCCTGGTCACCTCGGGCACCATGACCAACCGCATCGACCGGCTCACCAAGAAGGGCCTCGTCGAGCGGCTCCCCGACCCCAGCGACCGGCGCGGGGTCCTGGTCCGGCTCACCCCCGAGGGCCGCGACCGGGCCGACGAGGCGCTCGCCGGCCTCCTCGCCCAGGAGCGCGCCATCCTGGCCCAGCTCTCCCGCGGCCAGCGCGGCGAACTGGCCGCGCTGCTACGCCGGCTGACCGCCCCGTTCGACAACATCCCCGGGTAGCACCGGCTCCGCGGGGCCCACGCCCGCCCGGCGCGCCAGCGCCACCGCCGCCAGCGTCGAGTGCACGCCCAGCTTCCCCAGCACGTTCTGCATGTGCGTCCGGACCGTGTGCGGGGACAGGAAGAGCCGCTCGGCGACCGCCTTGCGGCCCAGGCCGGCGACCATGCAGCGCAGCACCTCCCGCTCGCGCGGGGTCAGCGACTCCACGAGCCGCTCGCTGTCCGTCCGGTGCCTGCGGACCTCCGTCAGCTCCCGCAGGACGCCCGTGAGCAGCGCGGGCGGCAGGTGCGTCTCGTCCCGCAGCACGCCCCGCACCACCGCGAGCAGCCGCTGGAGCGAGCAGTCCTTCGCGACCCAGCCGGAGGCCCCGGCCTGGAGCGCGAGCGCGGCCCTGCGCGGGTCGTCCTTCTCCGCGAGGACGACCGTACGGAGCGCGGGCTGCGCCCGCCGCACGCCCGTGACCAGCGAGATCCCGTCCACGGCACCCTCGGCGTCGTCGGGCACCGGGCGCGCCGCGGCCTGTCCCGGGGGCCCCGCGCCCAGCTCGGCGTCGACGAGCAGCACGTCGAACCGGCGGCCCTCCGCCGCACCGCGCTCCAGGCAGCGCAGGGCCGCCGGGCCGCTGCCTGCGGCGGCGACGTCGACGTCGGGCTCCGCCGCGAGGGCGGCGGCCAGCGATTCGGCGAAGATGCGGTGGTCGTCCACGACCAGGACGCGGATGCGTGCCACGGACACTCCCAAGTGTCGAGGAACGGGCCGACGCGGATACGGCGCCGGAAGCGGGTCCGCCGACGGCACGGCCGCCGCCGTGCGTTGACTGCTACCCCGGCTCCTGGCGCCGTACCCGACGGGTCTCGCCCCCTGAACGGCACCGGCCCCCACCGGCGCTGCCCCTCAGAGTAGGGGCGGGGCGCCGCGGTGGGGGCCGATTCGCGGAACTGTCCGAAGCGGTGCGGGTCCGTGCCGCGGTTCAGAGGCGGCGCGCTCCCGCCGACGGGACGGCCGGGAAGATCCCCGGGGCGGCGTACCCGGCCCCGGCGAAGGCCTTCTCCACGGCGGCGGACACCGCCTCCGCCCGCTCCGCCTCGACGAGGACGACGGCCGAGCCGCCGAAGCCGCCACCGGTCATCCGGGCGCCGAGCGCCCCGGCCGCGTTCGCCGCCTCGACGACGAGGTCCAGCTCCGGGCAGGAGACCCGGAGGTCGTCCCGGAGGGAGGCGTGCCCCTCGGTGAGGACCGGGCCGACGGCCCGGGTGTCGCCGGCGTCGAGCAGCGCGATGGTCCGCTCCACCCGGGCGTTGTCCGAGACGACGTGCCGCACGTACCGCAGGATCGTCTCGTCGCTCAGCCGTGCGAGCGATTCGGGCAGATGCGCGGCGCTCACCTCGCGCAGGGTGCGGACACCGAGCGCCCGCGCACCCGCTTCGCACCCGGCGCGCCGCTCGGCGTACGCGCCGTCTCCGAGCGCGTGCTTCACCCGGGTGTCCACGACGAGCAGCCGCAGCCCCTCGCGCGCCAGGTCGAAGGGGACCTGACGGTACGAGAGGTCCCGGGTGTCCAGATGGAGGGCGTGCCCCTCCTCCGCGCACGCGGACGCCATCTGGTCCATGACGCCGCAGGGCACGCCGACGAAGGCGTTCTCGGCGCGCTGGGCGATCCGGGCGAGCTCGGGGCGGGAGAGCCCGAGCCCGAACAGGTCGTTCAGGGCGAGCGCCGTGACGACCTCCAGGGCCGCCGACGAGGACAGCCCGGCGCCGGTCGGCACGGTCGAGGCGAGGTGGACGTCGGCGCCGGTGACCGGGTGCCCGGCCTCCCGCAGCGCCCAGACGACACCGGCCGGATAGGCGGCCCAGCCGCCGCCGGAGAGCGGCTCCAGGGCGTCGGCGGAGAGCTGGACGACGCCGCCGCCGATGTCGGCGGAGTGCAGCCGCAGGACGCCGTCGTCGCGGCGGGAGACGGCGGCGACGGCCGTGTGCGGCAGGGCGAGCGGCAGCACGAAGCCGTCGTTGAAGTCGGTGTACTCCCCGATGAGGTTGACCCGGCCGGGGGCGGCCCAGACACCGTCGGGGGCGGCGCCGTACAGCGCCTCGAAGCCGACGGCGACGCTCATGCGCGGTCTCCCTCGTGCCGGGCCCGCGCGAAGTCCCAGGCGTCGGCGACGACGTCGGCCAGGTCCGGGCGGGACGGGATCCAGCCGAGTCGCTCGCGGGCGGCGTCGGCGGAGGCGACCAGGACGGCGGGGTCGCCGGGGCGGCGCGGGGCGGTGATCTCGGGGATCGGGTGGCCGGTGACCTTGCGGACGGTCTCGACGACCTCGCGGACGGAGAAGCCGTTGCCGTTGCCGAGGTTGCAGATCAGGTGCTCCCCGGCCGGCACGGCGCCGCCGGTCATCGCGTCGAGGGCCAGCAGGTGGGCCTCGGCGAGGTCGGCGACGTGGATGTAGTCGCGGACGCAGGTGCCGTCCGGGGTGGGGTAGTCCTCGCCGTACACGGAGATCGCCTCGCGCCGGCCCAGGGCGACCTGGAGGACGAGCGGGATCAGGTGGGACTCGGGCGCGTGGCGCTCGCCGAGCGGGCCGTACGCCCCGGCGACGTTGAAGTAGCGCAGCGAGACGGCGGCCAGGCCGTGCGCGGCGCACTCCCCGCCGATCATGTGGTCGACGGCCAGCTTGCTCGCCCCGTACGGGCTGGTGGGGGCGGTCGGCGCGGTCTCGGTGATCGGCACGGTCTCCGGCTCGCCGTAGGTGGCGGCGGTGGACGAGAAGACCAGCCTGCGGACCCCGGCGGCACGCATCGCGGCGAGCAGGGCCATGGTGCCGCCGGCGTTGTTCTCCCAGTACTTCTCCGGTCGCGCGACCGACTCGCCGACCTGGGAGAAGGCGGCGAAGTGCAGGACACCGTCGTAGCCGTCGTCCAGCCACCGCGCGGCGTCCTGGACCCGCCCCTCGATGAACTCGGCGCCCTCGGGGACGGCTTCGGCGAAGCCGGTGGAGAGGTCGTCGAGGACGGTGACCCGGTGGCCCCGCTCCAGGAGGTGGGCGGCGACCACGCTTCCCACGTAGCCCGCCCCGCCCGTCACCAGATACTTCCGCGTCATGCGCCTGCCACCTCTCGGATGCGCCGGGCCGCGTCCTCCGGCCGTACGTCGTTCATGAACGCGCCCATGCCGGACTCCGTGCCCGCGAGGAACTTCAGCTTGCCCGGGGCCCGCCGGACGGTGAAGAGCTCCAGGTGCAGTCCGAAGTCCTCGCGCCGCTCGTCCGTGAACGGCGCCTGGTGCCAGGCGGCGATGTAGGGCGTCGGCGGCTCGTCCGGGCCGAAGATCCGGTCGAAGCGCCTCAAGAGTTCCAGATAGACCTGTGCGCACTCTGTGCGCTCCGCCGCGTCGAGGGCGAGCAGGTCGGGCACCCGGCGCCTGGGGTGGAGGTGCACCTCGTACGGCCAGTGGGCGGCGTACGGGACGAAGGCGATCCAGTGCTCGGTCTCCAGGACCACCCGCTCGCCGTCCGCCCGCTCGCGGGCGACGACGTCGTCGAAGAGGTTCCGTCCGGTCGCCGCGCGGTGCTCGTCCGCGCGGCGGCGCATGGCGGCGGTCCGGGGCGTGACGTACGGGAAGGCGTAGATCTGGCCGTGGGCGTGGGGCAGGGTGACGCCGATCTCCGCGCCGCGGTTCTCGAAGCAGTAGACCTGCTCGACACCGGGCAGGGCGGCGAGTGCGGCGGTCCGGTCGGTCCAGGCGTCGAGGACGAGCGCGGCGCGCTCCTCGGTGAGGTCGGCGAAGGAGTCCGTGTGGTCGTCGGTGAAGCAGACGACCTCGCAGCGGCCGACACCGCCGGAGAGCGAGGGGAAGCGGTTCTCGAAGACCACCACCTCGTAGCCCTCGTCGGGGATCTCGCTCTCGTGTCCCTCCCTGGCGGGGCAGAGCGGGCAGGCGTCCGCCGGCGGGAGGTAGGTGCGGCTCTGCCGGTGCGAGGCGACGGCGACCCGGTCGCCGGTGAGCTCGTCGTACCGGATCTCGGAGCGGGAGTCGACGGGGGTGAGGGGGCGCGGGTCGACGGCGGTGCGGACGGCGTCGTCGCGCGTGTCGTAGTAGATCAACTCGCGCCCGTCGGCGAGCGTGGTGACGGTCTTCTTCACGGGGGTGCCCTCCAGGGCGAACCAAACAGAACCACGCACAAAGAATCACATTCAAACATCCCCGTCAATGGTGGACCCGGCCCCCGCACCCGGGGGCCCCGGAAGACACCTCAGAAGGAGCCGCGCTGCCCCGGCACCGCCCGGTCCAGCAGCCCCGTACGGGCCGCGAGCGCCGCCGCCTCCAGGCGCGAACCGACCCCCAGCTTCATCAGGACCCGCTGCACGTGCGTCCGCGCCGTGCTCGGCGCGATCCCCATCCCGGCCGCGATGAGCCGCGTGTCCTCGCCCTCCGCGACCCGCACCAGGACCTCCACCTCCCGGTGGGTCAGCAGCCGGAGCAGGCGCTGCGCCTCGTCGTCCGGCTGCGCCGAGGGATGGAGCAGCTCCGCGAAGGCCCCCTGGAGCAGCTGCGGCGCCACCGCCGCCTCCCCCGCCCGCGCCTTCACCAGGGCGCGCTCGACGCCCTCGATGCGCTCGTCGTGGCGCACGTATCCCGAGGCCCCGGCCGCGAACGCCGCCGCGATCCCGCGGGGCGACGGCACCGGTCCGAGCACCA
Source organism: Streptomyces sp. NPDC059695 (assembly GCF_042733785.1). Lineage (NCBI taxonomy): Bacteria > Bacillati > Actinomycetota > Actinomycetes > Kitasatosporales > Streptomycetaceae > Streptomyces > Streptomyces sp. NPDC059695. Next base: position 37,448 of record NZ_JBHWFF010000018.1, read on the forward strand.
CCACGGCCACCTGCGGCCGCTCCCGCTTGATCCGTACGACCGGGTCGAAGGTCCCCGGCGCGTCCGGCGTCGCCGTGCCCACCAGGCAGACCTCCGGCGCCCGGCCCACGACCAGCTCCGCGGCCCCCGCCACCGGCGCGGCCGCCGCGAGCACCCGGTGCCCGCGCAGCTTCAGCGCCGAGGCGAGCGCCTCCGCGAGCAGGCGGTGGTCGTCCACCACCACGAGGCGTACGCCCATCGAGGTCATCCCCTCCTCCTGGCCGTCCGGACGCCCCGTCGGCCTGACCCGGCAAGCTACACGCTCCCCCGCCCCGGCCGCCGACATGCGCGTGGGCCCCTCCGGATCACCGGAGGGGCCCACGCGCGCGTGCCGGGTCGTCAGTGCCCGGCGGAGAAGGAGACCAGCAGGTACTCCTTGATGTCGTTGGGAGAGGCGTTCTCCCGGGGCTTGCTGACCAGCGTCTTCGAGAGGAAGAACCGGCCGTCGCGGTAGAGGAGTTCGGCACCGTTCAGGCTGAAGCTGCTCTCGGCGCTGTGGATCGTCTTGTCCGCCGGGTTCTCCAGGAGGAGCGTCTCCTTCATCGTGCCGCCGTCGACCGAGACGATCCGGCCGCCCTGGTCGTAGGGCGGGGCCTTGTAGACGATGAGGTTGCCGCCGTCCATCCGCAGCGGGACGAAGGTGAACTTGTCCCCGGCGTCGGCCTTCTCCGGCACGGTGCGCCCGGTGGTCAGGTCGAAGGCGATGATCTCGTTGGTCTCGTCGCCGTACTCGCCGGTGCTGCCCTCGTGCTCCTCGGTCGGCACGTACAGCCGGCCGTTGCCGACGAGGACCTGGGTGCAGGACTCGACCTCGGTCGCCCGGCAGCGGCCCGCGTACTGGTCCGCGTCCGCCGTGATCTTCGCCTTCAGCTTCCCGGTCTTCTCGTCGATGGAGAAGAAGTCCGAGATGCCGCTGCCGTCACCGGCGGTCTCGCCGACGTCGGCCGCGACGACCAGCGGCTTGGTGGAGACGACCGAGGCGTACTTCGCGCCGGCCGGCATCTTGAACTGCGAGAGCGGCGCGCCCGTCGTCGGGTTGAGGTTCTGGATCAGGACGCTCGGGCTGTCGTACGAGCCGCACTTGCGGACCGCGACGAGGCCCTCGCCGCCGCCGTAGCCCATGTCGTAGCAGTTCTGGTCGTTGGCCTGCGGCTTCCAGCGCGGGTTGCCGTTGGCGAGGTCGAAGGCGGCGCCGCCGTCGGTGCCGCCGGCCGCGACCGTCGCCCCGCTGAGCGTGACCTCGCTGAACCGGGCCTTCTGGTCGCCGGCCGAGCCGCCGGTGACCGAGGTGGACCAGAGCAGCTTCCCGGTGTTCAGGTCGACCACGCCGACCTCGGTGCACGGCTGGTAGTAGCGCGGCGCGACGCGCTTGGTGGCCTCGAAGAGGATCGGCACCTTGTTGTCCGCGGTGACGTGGCGCGAGGCGCCGCAGACCTGGCCGGTCAGCGGCAGCGTCCACAGGACGGTGCCCTTGTCCAGGTCGTAGCCCACCATCGAGTTCACGCCCGGCTTCACGAACGCCTTGTCGGTGATCCAGGAGCCGGACACGTCGGTGACGTCCGCGACCTTCGGCACGGGGACCTGGAAGGCCATCTTCGCCTTGGTGTCGGCCGGCGCCTTCTCCTTGCCGCCGCCGCCCAGGCCGTTGCCGCCGGTGTCGCCGCCGCCCGTCGCGGAGCCCTGCGAGGTGCCGCCCGAGCCCTTGGCCTCCTTGCCCCCGTCGTCGCCGCCGGAGTTGGCGTACCAGATGCCGACGCCGACGATCAGGACGACGGCGACGACCGCCGCGATGACGATCTGGAGCTGGGCCGACAGCTTCCTGCCGCCCGTGGCCGGAGGGGCGGCGACGGGCTGCTGGTAGCCGCCGTACTGGGGCTGCTGCGGCTGGGTCGGGTAGCCGTACGGAGACTGCGCCGGCTGCTGGGGCGCGGTGGGATAGCCGTACGGCTGCTGCGGCTGCTGCGGCGCGGCGGGATGGCCGTACGGCTGCTGCGGCGGCTGGCCGTAGCCCTGACCGGGCTGGGCCGGGGGCTGCTGCGGGTAGCCGTAGCCGGGGTCCGGCTGGGCCGGCGGCTGCTGCGGGTAGCCGTAACCGGGGTCCGGCTGGGCCGGCGGCTGCTGCGGGTAGCCGTAGCCCGGCTCCGGCTGCTGCTGCGGCGGCGTCGGGGCGCCGAAGCCGCCCTGTGGATCCGGAGGTTGGTTCGGCGGCGGCGGGGGTGGCTGCGTCATCGGTCCGTGTACCTCACTTGCTGAAGGCCATCATGGTCTTGACCTGCATCTCTTCCTTGTCGTTGGACGCCGACACACGTCCCGCCGCCACCACGAAGGTGCCGCTGCCGTAGGCGTAGTCCGCGCTGTAGAAGCCGCTCTCGATCTGGGCGGTCGACGCCGGGTGCTGGAGCAGGACCTTCGGCGCGCCGCCGGTCGGGGCGATGGTGGCGACGGCGCCGCCCTTGTCGTACGACGGGTCCACGTACACCAGCACCTGCCCGCCGTCCATCCGCAGCGGCATCATCGACTGGTCGCCGGGGGCCTTGGACCGCCACTTGGCCTTGCCGGTCGCGAGGTCGAAGGCGACGACCTCGTTGGCCTTGCCGTAACCGGTGTCGGTGGCCATGTAGAAGGTGTTCGCGTCGGCGGCGACACCCGTGCAGCCCTGGAGGTTCTTGCCGAAGATGACGAAGCTGCCGCCGCAGGAGGGCGCGAACTTGTCGCTGCCGCCCTGGATCGTGGAGCGGAGCCTGCCGTTGGCGTCGAGCGCGAAGATGGTCCACTTCTTCTGGTCGCGCTGGGTGGCGGAGACGACCAGCGGGTCGACCGAGTAGACCTTGTCGACCTCCCAGTTCGCCTCCAGCTGGAAGGTGAACTTCGGCTTGCCGGTGTTGGGGTCGACCTGGCCGACCGCCTGGATCTTCTTGCCCGTGCTGCCCGAGGGGCAGTCCATGGCGGCGATCAGCTTGCTGCCGCCCGCGTAGGCGAAGGGCTTGCAGCCGGTGTCGGCGCCCTTGAAGAGCTGGTGGCCGTCGGCGAGCGAGAAGCCGTACGCGCTGCTGGAACCGGCCGCGGTGACCGTGTTGCCGCTGATGGCCAGGGTGTTGTCGGAGAAGGCGAAGAGGCCCGTGGCCTTCGGGACGGCCTTCTTCCAGCCGGCCTTGCCCGTCTTGAGGTCGACCTTCTGGAGCTGGGTGCACTTGGCGCCGTCCTTGGCGCTCTCGGCATAGCCGAAGACCATGGAGCCGTCGGCGGCGGGCGCCGGCGGGACCGCGCACAGCTCGAACGGCAGGTCGACGTGCCACTTGGGCTTGCCGTCGGCGAGGCCGTAGCCGTCGACGCCCTTGTACATGGCCTTGACGACGGTGTCGCCGACGATCCACGGACCGAAGACGTCGGAGCCGTTGCGGGGCAGGTCGACGGTGTTCTTGAGCAGCCAGTTCACCTTCGCCTCGCCGGCCTGGCGGCCCGCGTTGAGGTCGTCCTCGCCCTTGTCCCCGTCGCCCGAGCCGTCGCCCTCGTCCACCGACGCGGTGGGCTTCGGGGCGGCGGAGGAGGTGGCGGTGGCCGTGGGCTGGGCGACCGGGTCCTTGTCGTCGTCCCCGCCGACGACGGCCCAGGTCGTGACGGCGGCGACCAGGACGGCGGCGGCGGCCACACCGGCGACGACACCGGTCCGGCCCTTGAACGGGCCTCCGCCACCGGGCGCCTGGGGCGGGGTGGGGGCGCCCTGGTACATGGGCTGGGTGGGGTAGCCGCCGTAGGGGTTCTGCTGCTGGCCGTACGGGCCGGGCTGCGGCGCCTGGCCCTGCTGCGGGTAGCCGTAGGGCTGCGGCGCGGGCTGCCCGTACGGGCCGGGCTGGCCGTACGGCCCCGGCTGCGGGGCCTGACCGGGCTGGCCCGGCTGCTGGCCCGGCTGCTGCGGATAGCCGTAACCGGGCTGCGGCGCCTGGCCGTACGGTCCCGGCGCGGCGGGCGGCGGGGACTGCGGCGCGGGCGGCGCGGCGGGCGCCTGCGGCGGGACGGGCGGCGCCTGCGGCGGCACCGGCGGCACGTCCGGGCCCTTGCCGAAGCCCGGGTGCGGGGCCTGGCTCGGGGGCTGGTCCGGGTCCTGGGGGGCTCCGAAGCCCCCCGGCGGCTGGTTGCTGGGCGGCTGGGTCATCAGCGTTTCCCCCTTGACGTGAACGGGTTTTCTTTCTACCACTCACGCGATGGCGCAAAAGCGACCGGTCCACCCCTTGTACCCAAGGGAGGACCGGCCTGTGATGCCCTCGTTATGCGCTCGGTCGGCCCGATCGACACGACACCCCCTAGGCGTCCTCGGCCAGCTCCAGCCACCGCATCTCCAGCTCCTCGCGCTCCCCGGCGAGCGCGCGCAGCTCCGCGTCGAGCTTCGCCACCTTCTCGAAGTCCGTGGCGTTGTCGGCGATCTGCGCGTGCAGCTTCGTCTCCTTGTCGGAGAGCTTGTCGAGCTGCCGCTCGACCTTCTGCAGCTCCTTCTTGGCCGCGCGGGCGTCGGCGGCGGACACGCCCGGCTTCTGCTGCGCGGGCGCGGCGGCGGGCGCCGGGACCGAGGCCTCGGTCATCCTCTGGCGCCGCTCCAGGTACTCGTCGATGCCGCGCGGCAGCATCCGCAGGGTCTGGTCGCCGAGCAGGGCGAACGTCCGGTCCGTGGTGCGCTCGATGAAGAACCGGTCGTGGGAGATGACGACCATGGAGCCCGGCCAGCCGTCGAGGAGGTCCTCCAGCTGGGTCAGGGTCTCGATGTCGAGGTCGTTGGTGGGCTCGTCGAGGAAGAGGACGTTCGGCTCGTCCATCAGCAGGCGCAGCAGCTGGAGGCGGCGGCGCTCACCGCCGGAGAGGTCGCCGACGGGCGTCCACTGCTTCTCCTTGCTGAACCCGAACTGCTCGCAGAGCTGACCGGCGGTCATCTCGCGGCCCTTGCCGAGGTCGACGCGGTCGCGGATCTGCTGCACGGCCTCCAGGACGCGCAGCGTGGCGGGGAGTTCGGTGACGTCCTGCGAGAGGTAGGCGAGCCGGACGGTCTTGCCGACGACGATCCGCCCGGCGGCGGGCTGCTTCTCGCCCTGGCTGACGGCCGCTTCGGCGAGCGCCCGCAGGAGTGAGGTCTTGCCCGCGCCGTTGACGCCGACGAGGCCGATGCGGTCGCCGGGGCCGAGCTGCCAGGTGAGGTGCTTGAGCAGCTCCTTGGGGCCGGCGGTGACGGACACGTCCTCCAGGTCGAAGACCGTCTTGCCGAGGCGGGCGTTGGCGAACTTCATCAGCTCGGAGGTGTCGCGCGGCGGCGGCACGTCGGCGATGAGCTCGTTCGCGGCCTCGATGCGGTAGCGGGGCTTGGAGGTGCGGGCGGGGGCGCCGCGCCGCAGCCAGGCCAGCTCCTTGCGCATCAGGTTCTGCCGCTTGACCTCCTCCGTGGCGGCGATCCGCTCGCGCTCGGCGCGGGCGAAGACGTAGTCGGAGTAGCCGCCCTCGTACTCGTGCACGTCACCGCGCTGGACGTCCCACATGCGGGTGCAGACCTGGTCGAGGAACCACCGGTCGTGGGTGACGCAGACGAGCGCGGAGCGGCGCTCCTGGAGGTGCTTGGCGAGCCAGGCGATGCCCTCGACGTCGAGGTGGTTGGTGGGCTCGTCGAGGACGATCAGGTCCTGGTCCTCGATGAGGAGCTTGGCGAGCGCGATGCGCCGCCGCTCGCCGCCGGAGAGCGGGCCGATGACGGTGTCGAGGCCCTTCTCGAAGCCGGCCAGGTCGAGCCCGCCGAAGAGCCCGGTGAGCACGTCGCGGATCTTGGCGCTGCCCGCCCACTCGTGGTCGGCCATGACGCCGATGACCTCGTGCCGGATGGTGGCCCCGGGGTCGAGGGAGTCGTGCTGGGTGAGCACCCCGAGGCGGAGCCCGCCGCTGTGGGTGACCCGGCCGGTGTCGGCCTCCTCCAGCTTGGCGAGCATCCGGATGAGGGTGGTCTTGCCGTCGCCGTTGCGCCCGACGACCCCGATCCGGTCCCCCTCGGAGACACCGAGCGAGACCCCGTCGAGCAGGGCACGGGTGCCGTACACCTTGCTGACGGCCTCGACATTGACCAGGTTGACGGCCACGTTGACTCCTGTACGGGGGATCGATCGACGTCCTAGGGTACGTCGCCGCGCACTCCTCACCCCACGGGTGGCATCAGCGGTAGCATAAGGAGCATGAGCGAGCCCACCCAGAAGTACTCGATCAGCATGCCCCGGGATGTCGCTGAGGCAGCACGCGCGCGTGGCGGCCCCTCCGGGCTCTCGGCCTACGTCGCCGCGGCCGTCGCCCGGCAGATCGAGCGGGACGACCTCAACGAGCTCATCGCGGTGGCCGAGGCCGAGCACGGCGCCGTCACGGACGAGGAGATCCAGGCCCGGCGTGAGCAGCTGCGGCGCGCGCGCGAGGAGCAGGGCCGTAGCGCGGCGGGCGAGGCGAGCGCGGCGTGACCCCCCGCCCCGAGGCCGTCCCCGGCGGGACGCTGGTCCTCGACAGCGAGGGACTCGCCAAGGCCGTCCTGCGCGACCGTGAGGTCACTGCCTGGCTCGCTCTCGCCCGCGCGGACGACCTGCGCGTCGTGACCTGCGCGGCCACGCTGGTGGAGGTGATGCACCCCCGGATCAACCGGGCCGCCCTGGAATGGACCCTGTCCCGCCTCGTCGTGGAACCGGTGACCGACGCCGTCGCCCGACGCGCGGCCGACCTGCTCGCCGGGGCCGGGCTGCACGGGCACAAGTACGCCATCGACGCGATGGTCGCCGCGACGGCCCTCGCCGCGCCCGGCCCCGTCACCGTGCTGACCTCGGATCCGGAGGACCTGATGACCCTCTGCGCGGGCGGAGCGACCGTCATCACCGTCTGACCCGCCCCGCCCGCTCCACCAGCAGCCATCCCGCCAGGGCCAGGCCGACGGCCGCCGGGGCCGTGACGGGGACCGCGATCAGGGTCGCCGCGTGCCCGTCGAGCAGTCCGGCGAACCCCGTCAGGGACAGGCCGAGGACCCCGAACAGGGCGAGGACGATCCCGAGGGCCGCGAGCCCGTCGCCCCCGTCGCGCGCCGGGCCCGCCGGGACCGGGGCCTCGAAGCGGCGGAAGACGGCGACGAGCAGGGCCGTGAGCAGGGCCGCCGCCGCGAACCGCGGCGGGACCTGCGCCCACCAGGCGCCCGAGGCAGGAGCCGGGAGCTCCACGCCGCAGCCGAGCAGCGCCCCGTACACCCCGAGCATGGCCGTCAGGTGCCACAGGAACGCCGTCATCGCGATCCCGTTGGCGGCGACCACCGCCCGCCACACCCCGGCGCGGGCGACGAGCCGCGCGCCCGGGCCCCTGAGCAGCTCGACCGCGCCGACCAGCCACAGGCCGTGGCAGAGCAGCGCGAGGGTCGGCGGCGCCATGTTCGACACCTTCTCGCCGGGCATGCCCACCATCGACAGCGGGTACGGCCCGAGGGCCACGAGCGCGGCCGCGCCGGCGAGCCCCGCCCCGGCGAGCGGGGCCGGGCGGCGGATCATGCCGTCGGCCCGGAGGAAACCGAGCTGGTGGACGGCGAGCCACACGCACGCGAAGTTCAGGAACTCGACGTAGGGCACGTCCGCCGCGAACCGCAGCACGTCCACGACGGCCGCCCCGCCCGCGAGCGCCCCGAACGCGCCCCAGCCCCACCGCTCGTGGAGCCTCAGCAGCGGCGGCGTGAGCGCCACCATCGCGAGGTAGATCCCGATGAACCAGAGCGGCTGGGCGACGAGCCGCAGCGCGACCCCGGTGAGCCCCTCGTCGGCGCCGGACAGCTGGAGCACCAGCGCCGCCGCGCCCCACACCCCGACGAACACCATCGTCGGCCGCAGCAGCCGCTGGAGCCGGGCCCGCAGGAAGGCCGCGTACCGGGGGCGCGAGCGGTGGGCCAGGGCGTGCGAGAAGCCGCCGACGAAGAAGAACACCGGCATCACCTGGAACACCCAGGTCACCGCCTGGAGTTCCGGAACGACCGCGAGCAGGTTCCCGACCTGCCCGTCCGCGGTGACGGCCGCCATCAGCCAGTGGCCGAGGACGACGACCGCGAGCGAGGCGACCCGGAGCAGATCGACGTACCGGTCCCGCGTCGCCGGAGTGGCGGCGGCGAGTTCACGCGCGCTGATTCTCGTACGGCTTCCCATACGGCCACGGTCCCGCGCCGGTACGGCCGTCCGTCAGGGCGCGGATACTCAACCGGCCGCTGAGTACGCCGCCCCGAGGGTGTCCGGCGCAGGCCCGTGCTCCCCCACCGGCCCCATGCCCTCGGCCACGCGGGCGACCTCCCGGCCCCGGCTGCCCCGCCCCCCGGCCGGTGAACCGACAGCCTCTCCTCAGCATCGCCCACCGGCCCGGGGGCCACCCCCGGCCCGAGGGTCATCCACCACCCCAGGAGAAACCCGTGCCCAGACACCCGCGCCTGGCCGCCGTCGCCGTCGCCACCGCCGCCCTCGGCACCCTCGCCGCCGGGCCCGCCCCGGTCGGCGAGCCGACCGTGTCCGACCCCCGCGTCGTCGCCCACTTCGACGCCGCCGCCGGGCAGACCCCGGAGAACATCGCCCTGGAACCCGACGGCTCGGCCGACCTGACCTTCTCGTACGCCCGGCAGGTCGTCCGCGTCACCAGGGCCGGCGCGAAGACCGTCCTCGCGACGCTGCCCGCGGTCGCCGACCCGCAGACCCCGAACCTCGGCGCGGCCGTCGTCACCGGCATCGCGCGCGCCCACGACGGCACCCTGTACGTCAACTACGCCACCGGCACCGCCAGGACCGGCGTCTGGCGGATCCGCCCCGGCGGCGCACCCGCGCAGATCGCGCAGCTGCCGGCCGACTCCCTCCCCAACGGGCTGGCCCTGGACGAGGAGTCCGGCACGCTGTACGCCGCCGACTCGGCGCGCGGCGCCGTGTGGAGCGTCCCGCTGCACGGCGGCGGGCCCGCGGTGTGGGCCGACGGACCGGCCCTGGCGCCGACCACCGCGCTCCCCTTCGGCGCCAACGGCCTCAAGATCCACGACGGCGCCGTCTGGGTGTCCAACTCCGCGCACTCGACGCTGCTGCGCATCCCGTTCACGCGGGACCGGGCGGCCGGCCCGGTGGAGACCCGGGCGACCGGGCTCACCGGGATCGACGACTTCACCTTCACCGGGCACGGCGACACGGCCCTGGCCGCGCTGATCCTGGACAGCCGGCTGGAGCTCGTCCGCGCCGACGGCACGCACAGGACCGTCCTCACCGCCGCCGACGGCCTCGCCAACCCGACCTCGGTCGCGGTCCGCGCCAAGACCCTCTACGTGCCGAGCGCGGCGTACTACGCCACCGTGAACCCGGACCCGAACCTCCTGCTGGCCCGGATCTCCAGGAACAAGCTGTAGAGAGCTCCGGGAACAGGCCCTGGAGCCCTGCGGAAACAGGCCCTGAAGCCCTGCGGGAACAGGCCCTGGAGCCCTGCGGGAACGGGCCTCTAGAGGACGACCGCGCCCGCCGCCGGGGACGTCGTGGTGCGGGCCGCGCGGCAGGTGCCGGAGGCGACGAGGGCGGCGGCGACGGTCTCCGCCGCCTCCGCGTCCTTCACCAGGAACGCCGTCGTCGGGCCCGAGCCGGAGACCAGGGCCGCGAGCGCGCCCGCCCCGGTGCCGGCCGCCAGGGTCGCGGCGAGCGAGGGCCGCAGGGAGAGCGCCGGGGCCTGGAGGTCGTTGGCGAGGGTGCCCGCGAGGGCGGCGGTGTCCCCGGTGCGCAGGGCCTCCAGGAGGGCCGGGGACGCGGCCGGCCCGGGGACGTCGGTGCCCTCGGCGAGACGGTCGAACTCGCCGTACACCGCCGGGGTCGAGAGCCCTCCGTCGGCGACGGCGAACACCCAGTGGAAGGTGCCCCCGACCGGAAGCTCCGTCAGTTTCTCGCCGCGCCCGGTGCCGAGCGCGGCTCCGCCGACCAGGCTGAAGGGCACGTCGGAGCCGAGCTCCGCGCAGATCTCCAGGAGCACGTCACGGGGCGTGTCCAGCCCCCAGAGCGCGTCGCAGGCGAGCAGCGCGCCCGCGCCGTCGGCGCTGCCGCCGGCCATGCCGCCGGCGACCGGGATGTCCTTGGTGATGTGCAGGTGCACGTCCGGGGAGATGCCGTGCCGGGCGGCGAGCAGCTCGGCGGCGCGCGCGGCCAGGTTGGTGCGGTCCAGCGGCACCTGGTCGGCGTCCGGGCCCTCGCAGGTGATCGTCAGACCGTCGGCGGGCGTCGCCGTGACCTCGTCGTACAGGGAGACGGCGAGGAAGACGTTCGCCAGGTCGTGGAAGCCGTCGGGGCGGGCGGCGCCGACCGCGAGCTGGACGTTGACCTTGGCGGGGACGCGTACGGTGACGCCGCTCATGCCTTCGCCTCCGCGATCCGCGCGAACTCCTCGACGGTGAGCGACTCGCCGCGCGCCTGCGGCGAGATCCCGGCCTTCACCAGTGCCTCCTCCGCCGCGGCGGGCGAGCCCGCCCAGGTGGCGAGGGCGGCGCGCAGGGTCTTGCGGCGCTGCGCGAAGGCCGCGTCGACGACCGCGAAGACCTCCTGCCGGGTGGCGGTGGTCGCGAGGGGCTCGGTGCGGCGGACGAGGGAGACGAGGCCGGAGTCGACGTTCGGCGCGGGCCAGAAGACGTTGCGGCCGATGGCCCCGGCGCGCTTGACCTCGGCGTACCAGTTGGCCTTGACGGAGGGGACTCCGTACACCTTGTTGCCGGGCTTCGCGGCGAGCCGGTCGGCGACCTCGGCCTGGACCATGACGAGGGTCCGCTCGATGGTCGGGAAGCGCTCCAGCATGTGGAGCAGGACGGGCACGGCCACGTTGTACGGCAGGTTCGCGACGAGCGCGGTCGGCGGCGGGCCGGGCAGTTCCTGGACGTGCATCGCGTCGGAGTGGACGAGCGCGAAGCGGTCGGCGCGGGCCGGCATCCGGGCGGCGATCGTGGCGGGCAGCGCGGCGGCGAGCACGTCGTCGATCTCGACGGCCGTCACGCGGTCGGCGGCCTCCAGGAGGGCCAGGGTGAGGGAGCCGAGTCCGGGACCCACCTCCACGACCACGTCCTCGGGCCGCACCTCGGCCGTGCGGACGATCCGCCGGACGGTGTTGGCGTCGATGACGAAGTTCTGGCCCTTCTGCTTCGTGGGGCGCACGCCGAGGGCGGCGGCCAGCTCACGGATGTCGGCGGGGCCGAGGAGGGCGTCGGGGCTTTCGGGGCCGGTGGTGGTGCTCACCGGTACAGCCTACGGGGCCCCGGTACGGCCGGGGGCCGCCGACGGGCTCACCCGTGGAGCCTGCGCCCGCAGTGGGGCCACGGGCTCGCCCCCCGCTGCACGTAGAGCTTCTTCGCGCGGAAGGTCTGCTCGGCGGCCGGGGCGTCCTGCGCGGTGCCGGTGCCGCCGAGGGAGTGCCAGGTGCCGGGGTCGAACTGGTAGAGGCCGCCGTACGTCCCCGAGGGGTCGACCGCGTTCGGGCGGCCGCCGGACTCGCAGGCGGCGAGCGCGCCCCAGTCGAGGCCGTCGGCGCCGGTGACGGAGGTGGGCAGCGGCCGGGTGCCGACCCGCACCGTGCGGCCGACGGGCTCGCGGACGATCTCCTCGCCGGTCCTGCGCGGGCGCTGGCTGACGCCGTTGACCGTGCGCAGGCTGTACGTGACGCGGCGGACGCCCGGGACGCCCTGCCGTTCGACGACCTCGGTGCCGGCGAAGAGAGCGGGGTCGCGGACGCGCTCGACGGCGTACGGGATCGGCTCCTCCCGCACCTGCCGGGAGCCGGTGATCCGCAGCACGTTCACGGTCTGGCCGTCGCGGGGGAAGGAGTCGGCCGGGACGGAGGTCGTGTCCTGTCCGGCGAGGGTGATCCCGGCCTCGGCGAGGGCCTCGCGGACGGTGGCGGCGTTCGTGCGGACCGTCCGCTCGCGTCCGTCGGCGAGGAAGGTCACGGCCCGCTCGGTGCGGACGTCGAGGGCGAGGCCCTGGCGGGAGATGGCCGCGCCGCGCGAGGCCGACAGGTAGGCGCCCTCGGCGCGGACCCCGAGCTGGCGCAGCGCCCCCTCGACGGTCGCGGCGGTCGTCCAGACCTGGCGGCGCTGCCCGTCGAGGGTGAGGGCGACCGGCCGTCCGTACCGGACGACGATCTCGTCGCCGCTGGCCAGGGCCTCGCCGGGGCCGGGGGCGACGATGTCGTGCTCGCCGACGGCGACGCCCTCGTCGGCGAGGAGCTCGCGCACGTCGTCGGCGAAGGTGTGGAGGGTGCGGGGGACGCCGTCGACGGAGAGCTCGATGGCCTTGTCGTCGGCGACGAAGGCGCTGGTGCCGCCGGCGAGGAAGGCGACGACGAGGGCCTGCGGGACGAGTCGGCGCAGCCCCTCGGCGGCGGACCCGGCGCCGGCGGCCCTGCGGCGGCGGGCGGCCCGGCGGGCCCCGGCCCGGGTGCCCTGCCCGGGCAGGGACACCTCGGTGACCGGTGGCAGGACGAGGGGCGCCGCCTGGGTCGGCTGCTCGTGCACGGGCAGGGTCGCGGCCGCGCCCCGCCGTCCGGCTCGGTGACTGCCCTGGGAAGTGCTCACGAGGCCGGGACCCTAGCCCCGACCTCCGTCACTCTGCCGACCGACCCGGCTACGATGCGTAACCGTTATGTTCAGTAGTCGAAGGCGCGGGCCGTGTTCACGGCGATCGCCGCGGCCAGCTCGTTCTCCCCGATGCCGCGGACCTCGGCCATGGCCCGGACGGTGACCGGGATCAGGTACGGGGCGTTCGGGCGGCCCCGGAAGGGGGCGGGGGTGAGGAACGGGGCGTCGGTCTCGACGAGGACGAGCTCCAGCGGGGCGATCGCGAGGGCGTCCCGCAGCGGCTGGGCGTTCTTGAAGGTGACGTTGCCGGCGAAGGACATGTAGTAGCCCTTGGCGGCGCAGATCTCGGCCATGGCGGCGTCGCCGGAGTAGCAGTGGAAGACGGTCCGCTCCGGGGCGCCCTCCTCGTCGAGGACGCGCAGCACGTCGGCGTGGGCCTCGCGGTCGTGGATGACGAGGGCCTTGCCGTGGCGCTTGGCGATCTCGATGTGGGCGCGGAAGGAACGCTCCTGCGCGGCGATGCCCTCGGGGCCCGTACGGAAGAAGTCGAGGCCGGTCTCGCCGACCCCGCGGACGTGCGGGAGGGCGGCGAGCCGGTCGATCTCGGTGAGGGCGTCGTCGAGGGCCGCGTCGCCGCCGCCCTGGCGGGCGCCCTGGCGGGACCAGCCGTCGGGGTCGCCGAGCACGATCCGGGGCGCCTCGTTCGGATGCAGGGCGACGGCGGCGTGCACGTTGGCGTGGGCGGCGGCCGTCTCGGCGGCCCACTGCGAGCCCTTCACGTCGCAGCCGACCTGGACGACGGTGGTCACGCCGACGGCGGCGGCCTTGACCAGGGCCTCCTCGACGGTCCCGGACTGCAGGTCCATGTGGGTGTGCGAGTCCGCGACCTCCACGAGGAGGGGTTCGGGCAGCGGCGGCGGGGCGTCCTTGGCACTCATGGCCACGATCGTACGAGGGCCATGAGTGCCGCCGCGCGGGGTTGCCGGTGTCCGGCCGGTGACCTACTGGCGACGCCTGCGGTGGAAGAGGTCCGACAGGTGCCAGTGGTGCGGCACCGGCGGCTTCTCGGGGGTGTCCTCGGTCAGCTCCTGGCCGATCGGTCCGGCCGGCGACACGGGTTTCGTCGCCCGCGCCCCGTGCTGGTGCTTCTCGGTCGCGGCGATCAGGTCGAGCACCGACGACACCTGCCCCGCGCGCATGATGCGGACGACGTGGCCGCCGCAGTTCATGCAGGTGGGGCTGGACAGCGGGGACGGTACCCGCTCCCCGTCGGCCTTGTAGACGACGAATTCGTGGCCGGCGGCGTCGACGTGGTGCTCGATGTCGTACGCCTGCTCCCAGCCGTATCCACAGCGCATGCAGGCGAAGGCGTACGCCTCATGGGCGATGGATATGCCGGTGCCGGTGATCTCGCTCATGCCAGCTCCTCTCCACTGATCAGTGGACGCCTTTTCGGGCCGGAGCGCATCAGCGGGGGACGAACCATGGAAGGCTTTTGGCTCTTCCCTTGCCAAGCGCCCTGGGAAGAGTCCCGGCGCCGGGTTCGGCTTTGCCTTTCAGATTAGTCCTTTACCCTTTCCGGGGCCCGACGCGTCCGCATTCTTTGCCGCCACCACGGCATCGAACACCTCCCGCTTGGGAAGTCCCGCCTCGGCCGCGACGGCGGCGATCGCCTCCTTGCGGCGCTCCCCCGCCTCCTCGCGCACCCGCACCCTGCGCACCAGCTCCTCGGCGTCGAGTTCGGCGGGGCCGGTCTCCGGGGCGCCCTCGACGACGACGGTGATCTCGCCGCGCACGCCGTCCTTCGCCCATTCCGCGAGCTCGCCGAGCGGACCCCGCTTGACCTCCTCGTACGTCTTGGTCAGCTCCCGGCAGACCGCGGCCCTGCGCTCGGCGCCGAACACCTCCGCCATCGCGGCGAGGGTGTCGTCGAGCCGGTGCGGGGCCTCGAAGTAGACGAGGGTCCGCCGCTCGTCCGCGACCTCGCGGAGCCGTCCGAGGCGCTCGCCGGCCTTCCTCGGCAGGAAGCCCTCGAAGCAGAAGCGGTCCACGGGGAGGCCGGAGAGGGCGAGCGCGGTGAGCACGGCGGACGGGCCGGGGACGGCCGTCACCTTGATGTCCTGCTCGACGGCCGCGGCGACGAGCCGGTAGCCGGGGTCCGAGACGGACGGCATGCCCGCGTCGGTCACCAGCAGCACGCGCGCGCCGCCGACCAGCGCCTCGACCAGTTCCGGCGTACGGGCGGACTCGTTCCCCTCGAAGTACGAGACGACCCGGCCCGTGGTGTGGATGCCGAGCGCCCGGGTGAGACCGCGCAGCCTCCGGGTGTCCTCGGCGGCCACGATGTCCGCGCTCTGCAGCTCGGTGGCGAGGCGGGGCGGGGCGTCCGCGATGTCGCCGATGGGGGTCCCTGCGAGTACCAGCGTTCCTGTCACACGGGACATCCTCCCAGCCCGGACAGGCGACGCGCACAGGCGCGTTCCCTACGATGGCGCGGTGACCAGTACCGCACCCGAGGCCCTGGAGGGCCAGCACCCCGTGGCGGCGCCCGTGGCAGAGCCCTCTTCCTGGCAGCAGCGGCTGCGGCGCTTCGGCTACGCGCCGCCCGCCCCGGACGCCGCTCCGATCGGGCTGCGCGAACGGCTCGTCCCCCCGTACACCCGGCCGTCCGCGCGGACCTGGTCGCTCCTCGGCATCGGCCCCGGCCGGGCGGAGCGGCTGTGGCGGCTGCTGGCCTGGGGCGGTCCGCTGCTGGTCACGGCGGTCGCGGGCCTGCTGCGGTTCTGGAACCTGGGCAAGCCGCACGCGGTGATATTCGACGAGACGTACTACGCCAAGGACTCCTGGGCGCTGATCAACCAGGGGTACGAGGGGGCCTGGCCGAAGGACATCGACAAGACGATCCTCACCGACCCCGGCTCGGTCCTGGTGCCGACCGATCCCGGGTACGTCGTCCACCCGCCGATGGGCAAGTGGGTGATCGGCGTCGGGGAGAAGCTCTTCGGCTTCGAGCCCTTCGGCTGGCGGTTCATGGTCGCGCTGCTCGGCACGCTCTCCGTGCTGATGCTGTGCCGGATCGGCCGCCGCCTGTTCCGCTCGACGTTCCTGGGCTGCCTGGCCGGCCTGCTCCTGGCCGTCGACGGACTGCACTTCGTGATGAGCCGCACCGCGCTGCTCGACCAGGTGCTGATGTTCTTCGTGCTCGCCGCCTTCGGCTGTCTCGTCCTCGACCGGGACCGCACCAGGAAGCGGCTCGCCGCCGCCCTCCCCGAGGACGAGGAGGGGGTGCTGCGGCCCGACGCGGAGATCGCGGAGACCCTGCGCCTGGGCTGGCGGCCGTGGCGGATCGCGGCGGGCGTGTCCCTCGGCCTCGCGGCGGCGACCAAGTGGAACGGCCTGTACGTGATGGTCGCGTTCGGCCTGCTCACCGTCCTGTGGGACGTCGGCGGACGGCGGACGGCCGGCGCCGTCCGCCCCTACGCCGCGGTGATCAGGAAGGACCTCGTCCCGGCGTTCGTGTCGGTGGTGCCGGTGGCCCTGGCCACGTACCTGGCGACCTGGACGGGCTGGCTGGTCAGCGACAAGGGCTACTTCCGGCACTGGGCCGAGGACCACGACAAGGCGGTCGGCGGCGGCACCTGGGGCTGGCTGCCCGACTGGCTGCGGAGCCTGTGGCACTACGAGTCCGAGGTGTACACCTTCCACGTCGGCCTCACCTCGCCGCACACCTACCAGTCGAACCCGTGGTCCTGGATCGTCCTCGGCCGCCCCGTCTCGTACTTCTACGAGTCCCCCGCCCCCGGCGCGGCGGGCTGCCCCGTGACGGCGAAGGAGAAGTGCGCCCAGGAGGTCCTCGCCCTCGGCACGCCCCTGCTGTGGTGGGCCGCGTGCTTCGCGATCCTCTACGTCCTGTGGCGCTGGGCCTTCCGCCGCGACTGGCGGGCGGGCGCGATCGCCTGCGGCATCGCGGCCGGCTGGCTCCCCTGGTTCCTTTACCAGGAACGCACCATCTTCCTTTTCTACGCGGTCGTCTTCGTACCGTTCCTGTGCCTGGCGGTGGCCATGATGCTGGGCGCGATCATCGGCCCCCGGGGTTCATCGGAAAGACGCCGGACTTTCGGCGCGGTGGCGGCGGGATGTCTCGTGCTGCTCATCGTCTGGAATTTCATCTACTTCTGGCCCATCTACACCGGCACGCCCATTCCGCTGGACCAGTGGAGAAACCGGATGTGGCTCGACACCTGGGTGTGACGGGAGGAAAGACTCCCGGGTGTACAACCCTTCGCGCCGTCACGGGGTCGAACGGGTGCAAGGGGGAGGCGTGTCCGCGCCTCCGACGGCATCTGGTGTCCCGCATCCGGGGCGAGGAGGTTTCCGTGACGCGTGTGCGTACGGCCGTGGTGGCGGCGGCGTTGGCCGCATCACTGGCGCCGGTGGCGTTCGGGGGGCCGGCGGCGTTCGCCGCGTCCCCGGCGGCCGCCGCCGGGACGGCCGCAGAGCCCGGGACGGTCGTCCAGGAGGGGGGCCGGCTGACCGTTCCGGCGGGCGAGGAGGGGCCGGTGACGCTGCGGTTCACGGCCACGCTGCCGGCGGGCGTCCAGGGGCCGGTGTCCGCGTCCTTCGAGCTGGACACCTGGCTGGCCGAGGCCGCGGGGGGCGGCTCGCCGGTGAGCGCGGACGTGATCCGCTCCACCTGCTCGGTCAACGGCGTCCCGTACGGCGCGTGTGCGTGGGACATGCCCTACTTCCCGCCGTCCCTGCCGGATCCGCCCGTCCGGCCCTCCCTCGGCCTTCCCGAGGTGCCGGCCGCCGGCACCCTCACCTACACCGTCACCCTGGACGCCGACCGGACCGCGGCCGTCCTGGGCCGCCCGGACGTCCTGGTCCGGCTGACGGACGGCACGGGCGCGACCGTGGCCGCGGGCAGGCTCGGACTCGACTTCGTCGTCGGAACGCCGACCGCGGGGCAGCGCGGTGCCGTCCACGCGCGGGACAGGGACGGCGTGCTGTGGCGGTACGAGGGCACGGGCGTCGCCTCCCGGCCGTTCGCGACGCGCAAGCGGGTCGGCGGCGGGTGGAACGCCTACACCGCCGTCGTCCCGATCACGACCGCCACGGCGGACGGCCGCGGCGACCTCGTCGCCCGCGACAAGGCGGGCGTCCTCTGGTACTACGGGGGCACCGGCAAGCCCTCCGCGCCCTTCGCCCCGCGGCAGCGGATCGGCGGCGGCTGGAACGCGTACACGGCGATCGTCGGCGTCGGTGACGGCGGTCTGGTCGCCCGGGACAGGGACGGCGTGCTGTGGCGCTACGAGCGGAGGTACAACGTCCCGTACGGACCGCGGCAGCGGGTGGGCGGCGGCTGGAACACGTACACCGCCCTGACCATGTCGGGCTCCCACGACGGAGTGCTGGGCCGCGACAAGGACGGCGTGCTGTGGAAGTACAACGCTCTGGGCCCCGTTCCCTCGCTGCCCTTCGAGCAGCGCCGGCGCGTCGGCGGCGGGTGGAACACGTACACGGCGATCGCGGGCACCGCCGAACTCGGGCGTGACACGTACCCCGACCTCGTCGCGCGGGACGGCGCCGGGAAGCTCTGGCTCTACCAGGGAACGCGCAAGCCCTCCGCGGAGCTCGTCCCCGGCTCGGCCCGCACCCTCGTCGGCGGCGGCTGGAACACGTACGACCTGATCTTCTAGGCCGGCCCGCCCGGACCCGCGCGGATCCGCCACAGAGGACGACGGGGCAGGTTTGACGGATGTGACGAAAGTTTCTCGACACACGAACGTGACGGCTGCTTGACTCGTCGGTCCACCTGGGGAGGGGAGGCGCAGTCATGCGCAGTGGAGCCAAGGTCGCGATCGTCGGGGGCGTGTTCGCCGTCGTGGCGGGCGGTGTGGGGTACGGCGGCTACAACCTCTGGAACGGGGTCACGGGCGGCGAGACCGGCCCCCGCTCCGAGTCCGCGCCGAGAACGGGACCCGTCACCCCCGACGAGGTCACCGCCGCCGCGAAGGACTTCCTGGCCGCCTGGGCCGCCGGGGAGCCCGAGCGGGCCGGACAGCTGACGGACGACCCGGTCACGGCCGGCTCCGCGGTCGCCGCGTACCGCGAGGGCGGGAAGGTCTCGAAGGCCGTCATCACGCCGGGGACCCCGGTCGGCGCGCGGGTGCCGTTCACGGTGAAGGCGACGATCACGTACGAGGACGTGTCCAGGGACTGGTCGTACGCCTCCGAACTGACCGTGGTGCGCGGCCAGACCACCGGGCGCCCGCTCGTGAAGTGGCGGCCGGGCGTGCTCCACCCGAAGCTGACCGCCGCCGGCGCCCTGCGCACCGGCGTCGCGAAGACCGCCGAGGTGAAGGCCGTCGACCACGACGGCGTGGAGCTGACGGCGAAGAAGTACCCCTCGCTCGGGCCGGTCCTGGCCGAGCTGCGCAAGCGGTACGGGGCGCGGGTCGACGGCACCGCCGGCGTCGAGACCTGGATCGACTCGGGCAGCGAGAACCTCCCCGACACCCCGCTCCTCGTCCTGCGGAAGGGGAAGCCGGGCACGCTGCGGACCACCATCGACGCGGACGTCCAGGCGGCGGCCGAGAAGGCGGTCAAGGGGTTCGGGCAGGCCTCGGTGGCCGCGGTCGAGCCGTCGACGGGCGCGATACGGGCGGTCGCGAACAACCCGGCCACCGAGTTCAACACCGCGCTCCAGGGGCAGCAGGCGCCCGGCTCGACGATGAAGATCGTCACGGCGGCGATGATGATGGAGCACGGTGTGGCCGGGCCGGGCGACAAGGTCGAGTGTCCGCCCGACGTGCTGTCGCGGGGCCGGACCTTCCAGAACCTCGACAGGTTCGGCATCCCCGACGCCACGCTCACCGACGCCTTCAGCCGCTCCTGCAACACCGCCTTCATCAAGGCGATCAGCCCCCTCGCCGACAAGAAGATCGCGGACACCGCCCTCGGCGCGACCGCGCGGCGCTGGTTCGGCATCGGCGAGGAGTGGAACATCGGCGTCGGGGCGTGGGACGGCTCCGTGCCCGAGTCGGCGGGGAGCGAGACGCCCGCCTCGTACATCGGCCAGGGCAGGATCACGATGAGCGCCCTGAACGTCGCCTCGCTCTCCGCGACCGCGAAGAACGGCGCCTTCCGCCAGCCGTACCTGGTGGCGAAGGAGCTCGACGACCGCGACTTCGCCGAGGCGGAGCCGCTCCCCGGCGAGGTCGCGAAGGGGCTCCGCCGGATGATGACGGCGGCGGCGACCCGCTCCGACGGCACCGCCACGCGGGCGATGTCCGGGCTCCCCTCCCCCAAGGGCGGCAAGACCGGCTCCGCCGAGATCGACGGGCAGGCCACCTCCAACAGCTGGTTCACCGGCTACTCCGGCGACCTCGCGGCCGCGGCCGTCGTGCAGGCCGGCGGGCACGGCGGCGACGCGGCGGGACCGGTCGTCGCGCGGGTCCTGAAGGCCGGCTGACCGCACGCCGGAACCCTGTCGCGTGCCCCACGCACCGACCGCTAGCGTGCGGGCCATGACGACCGACGAGGACACCGCCTCCGCCGCCCACCCCCAGTTCGCCGCCGCCCTGCGGGAGCTGGATCTCGACGTCGAGATCCGCCGCTTCCCGGACGAGACCCGCACCGCCCTCCAGGCCGCCGAGGCCATCGGCTGCGAGGTCGCCGAGATCGTGAAGTCCCTGATCTTCGCGGCCGACGGGGAGCCGGTGCTCGTCCTCATGGACGGCGCCTCGCGGGTGGACGTCGAGCGGGTCCGACAGGAGCTGGGCGCGCGGAAGGTGACGCGCGCGGACGCGAAGGCGGTCCGGGAGACGACGGGGTACGCGATCGGGGGCGTCCCGCCGTTCGGCCACCGCACCCGGACGAGGGTCCTGGCCGACCGGGGCGTCCTCGACCACGCCGTGGTCTGGGCGGCGGCGGGCACCCCGCACACGGTCTTCGCGATGGCCCCGGAGGCACTGGTCGGACACGCGGGCGCCACGCTGGCGGACGTCCGCGAGACCTCGGAGTGACCCCGCTCGTCACGCTCGCGGTCCTCGTCGCGGCCGTCACGCACGCCGGCTGGAACGCGATCGCGCACGGCATCAAGGACCAGCTGCTCTCCTTCACCCTCATCTCCGGCGGCGGGGCGCTGACCGGTCTGGCCGTGGCCTGCTTCGTACCGCTGCCGGCGGCGGGGGCGTGGCCGTACCTGATCCTCTCGGCGCTCCTGCACATCGGCTACTACGTCCTGCTGATGCGGTCCTTCTCGCTCGGCGACTTCGGCCAGATGTACCCGATCGCGCGGGGTACGGCCCCGCTCGTGGTGACCGTCCTGGCGGCGGTCCTCCTCCACGAGGTGCCGGGCGGCTGGCAGTTGCTCGGGGTGGCGGTGGCCTGCGCGGGCCTGACGGGCCTCGCCCTGTGGGGCATCCGCGGCAAGGGCGCCCGCCCGCACTGGCCGGCGCTCGTGGCCGCGGGCGCGACGGGCCTGTCGATCGCCCTGTACACGGTCGTCGACGGCGTCGGCGTCCGCGCCTCGGGCACCCCGCTGGGCTACATCGGGTGGCTGATGATCCTGGAGGGCCTCGTGATCCCCGCGTACGCCCTGTGGACGCGGCGCGCGGCCCTCCTCCCCCAGCTCCGCCCGTACGCCGCCCGGGGCCTGCTCGGCGCGGTCCTGTCGGTCGCGGCGTACGCCCTCGTCCTGTGGGCCCAGACGAAGGCCCCCCTGGCCCCGATCGCCGCCCTGCGCGAGTCCTCCATCATCGTGGGCGCGGCCATCGGCGCCCTCTTCTTCAAGGAACGCTTCGGCGCCCCGAGGGTCGCGGCGGCGGGCCTGATGGTGATGGGCATCGGACTGATGCTGCACGCGGGCTGAACGGCCGTCGGCACCGTTCCCAGCTCGGGGCGGCGTCGCTACCGTGGAGCGATGGACGCAGGCCTGGCAGGGGTGATCGGCGCCACCGTCGGCATGCTGGGCGGGCTGGGAAGCGGCTTCGTCGCCTTCCTCGGCCAGAACGCCCAGCAGCGCCACCAACAGGTCATCGACCGCGAGCACCGGCTCGAGGAGAAGCGCCGCGAGGCGTACCTGACCTGCATCGAGACGTCGAAGCAGGTGACGTCCTCGTGGTGGAGGCTGGCCAATCACCTGCTCTCTGACGAGCGGTCACCCGACCAGAGCCGCCAGTACGCGCAGGACGCGCAGAACGGGTGGGTCACGTTCACCAAGACGGCGGACGCGGTGAGCATCGCCGGCCCCGACGAGATGGCCGGCGTGGCCCAGTCGCTGCGCGAGGCCATGTGGCGCATGGACCGCGCCGGCACCTCCTGGTACACCTGCGTGAGCGCCGGAGGCCACGCGGACCTGGCCTCCTGCGAAGCGGAGTTCAGGGCGGCCGAGGCCGCGCGGACCGAGTGGGGGTTCGTCTTCCTGTCGACCGCCCGGCGAGCCCTGATGAGTGAGAGGTAGGGCCCCTCGACTCCGTGGGCCTCGCTCCTCGCCTCCGTGGGCCTCACCCGCCGCCGGGCCTCTACGCGTCGCCCAGCACCTCCGCGAAGTGGGTGTTCACGGCGAGCAGGCCGCCGTCCACGCGGAGGGTCGTGCCCGTGATCCAGGCGGCGTCCCTGGAGGCCAGGAAGGCCACCGCCGCCGCCACGTCCTCCGGGGTGCCGACGCGGCCCAGCGGGTAGACGCGGGTGGCCAGGGCCGTGAGGTCGGCCTCGCGGCCCGCCCAGGCCGTGGTCGCGATCGTGCCCGGGTTGATCTGGTTGACCCGGACCCCGCGCGGGGCCGCGTCGCCCGCCAGCGTGCGGGTGAGGGAGGCGAGGCCCGCCTTGGCGGCGCTGTAGGCGTGGCCGCCGAAGTCCGCCTCCGCGTTGACCGATCCGATCGTGACGATCGCCCCGCGCCCGCCGGCCGCCGCGAGGTGCGGCAGGGCCGCCCGGGAGCAGCGGACGGCGCCCATCAGCGTGACGCCGAGCTGGCCGGTCCAGCCCTCGTCGGGTTCGTCCTCGAAGCGGTCCCGGTCGGCGGCGACGGGGGCGAGGGCGTTGTTGACGAGGACGTCGAGGCGGCCGAAGGCCCGTACGGCGTGCGCGACGGCCGTGTCCACCGACTCCTGGTCGCCGACGTCGCAGCGCAGCGCCTCCACGCCCGGGAGTCCTTCCGCCGTCTGCCGGGCCGCGGCCTCGTCGATGTCCGTGACGAGGACCCGCGCGCCCTCCGCCGCGAGCCGCCGGGCGGCGGCCGCGCCGATGCCGCGCGCCGCGCCCGTGACCAGTGCCGCGTACCCGTCGAAGCGTTTCGTGAGATCCATGGGCCGATCCCAGCATCCCGTGAAACCTTTTCGCAACACATTGTTCACGGAATTCATGGACGAATGGCAAGAGAACGTGGACTCGCGGCCATTCGGCCAGGGCCGAAAGTCTTTGACACGCACCCCGGCGGAATAACACGATCGGTCCCGCCGACCACTTTTTGAGCCAGGGGGAAGAAATGGCTGCCCAGCAGCACGCGTCCGAGTCCCACGCGTCGTACGAGTCCGGTGTCGAGGAGATCTGCGAGGCGCTTTCCTCCCGGAGCTTCGACCTGATCTCCGGCGAGAAGGTGAAGTCGCTCCTCCTGCGGCGCTCCGAGTCCGCGCTCGACGACCTGGACCCCTTCCGGGACAGCTGGTCCCGGATGCCGCTCGACGGCTACATGGCGGACGGCGGCCGCTACCGCCGCCGCCGGCACGCGACGCTGAGCGCGCCCCGGGCGAGCGCCGACTACCGCGTCGAGGCCCACCAGCCGCACTACCAGGGGCTCGACTACAACAACCTGAACGGCGGCGTGGCCCGGCACTACGAGCCGTTCGAGGAGCAGATCCTGCGCGGCCGCACGATGGACAGCCTGGTGACGCTGGGCTGCGACATCTTCGGCCGCCTCGCCCCGTACTCGGGCTGGCACATCGAGGCCCACCAGTTCCGCATCGAGGTGAACGGCGAGGAGGTCGGCCTGCCGACCCCCGAGGGCGTCCACCGGGACGGCGTGACCTTCGTCCTGATGGCGATGATCGGCCGCTCGAACGCCATCGGCGGCGAGTCCACCGTCTTCAACCTGGACAAGCAGCCGGTGGAGAAGTTCTCCCTCACCGACCCCCTCGACGTGGCGCTCGTCAACGACGAGCGGGTCTACCACGGCGTCACGCCCATCGAGCAGGTGGACCCCGCCGTCCCGGCCTCGCGCGACGTGCTGGTGATCACCTACCGTCACAAGCCGTAGGCGTCCGCAGGACGGTACGGCGCGGGGGCGGCCACGACGGCGCCCCCGCGCCCTTTCACCACCCGAGTGAGAAGACGGGAAAATGGGTCAGCTAATCGCCGTAGCGGTCATCACCATTCTGGCAGTCATCAGTCCTGGTGCGGACTTCGCGATGACCGTGCGGAACAGCTATTTGTACGGGCGGACCGCCGGCGTTCTCGCTGCCGTCGGAATTTCCCTGGGCGTTCTCGTCCACGTCACCTACACCATGCTGGGCGTGGGACTCCTGGTGACCCGGACCCCGATGCTTTTCACCGCGATGAAACTGATCGGCGCCGCGTACCTGGTGTACATCGGGTACAAGACGTTCGTCACCAAGGCCCAGGTGGACATCGACCTGTCGAGCGACGCCGGCCTGTCGAAGGCGGGGGCGCTGCGCACCGGCTTCCTGACGAACGCGCTCAACCCGAAGACCATGCTCTTCGTGCTGAGCACCTACACCCAGGTCGTCAGCGCCGACACCCCGGTCTTCCAGCAGGTCGGCTACGGCCTGTTCATGTCGCTCGCACACCTGGTCTGGTTCGCGCTGGCCGCGGTGCTCTTCTCCAACCAGTCCCTGCGCACCCGGCTGCTGCAGCGGCAGAGCGTGCTGAACAAGGTGATCGGGACCGTGCTGGTCGGGCTCGGGATGGTGCTCGCCCTGACGCCGTCCGTCGCCTGACGGCCGGGCGTCAGACGGTCGAGACCCGTTCCACGCGCGGCTCGGCGATCGTCCGGTAGTCCTCGGCGGACAGGGCGAGCGAGCGGTCGAGCCGGGCCGCGTTGAAGAAGAACTCCGGGTGGACGAGCAGGTCGGGGTCCACGATCAGCTCGAGCCGCTCGTCGAAGGAGAAGGGGAGGATCGTGCCGCTCTGCGAGCCGGCGAGCTCCTCCGCGATCTCCGGGGAGGCGAAGGAGACGTACGTGCCGCCGTACAGCGCCTTCACGGCGTTGAGGTCGATGCGCCGGTCGCCCGGGACGACGACGAGCGCGAAGCGCTTCTCCTTCTTGCCGATCTTCACCATGGCGATGATGCACTTGGCCGCCCGGTCGAGCGCGTGGCCCCGGAGCGCGCTGACCGCCTCGGTGGCGCCCTCGGGGGCGTGCTCGATCACCCGGTAGGCCGCGCCGCGCTCGTCGAGCAGGGCGAGCAGCTTCTCGTAGGTGTCGTTCACAACGCCCGTACCGTCCGTGGTCATTCGGTTCCTCCCGCTTTCAACTGGTTTACGCATCGGGTGTGTTGACCCTACGCCTGTTGTCCATGTGCCGGAGCAGCGCGACACCCGGGCCGTCCAGCTCGTACAGCACCCGCACGCCCTCCCGTCGCCGCCGGACCACTCCCGCGGCGACGAGGGCGGTGAGGTGCTCGGAGACCGTGCTCGGGGCGAGCCCCAGGGACGCGGCCAGGTCCGAGGTGGTGGTGGGGGCGACGAGGCCGCGGACCACACCGGCCCGGCTGCGGCCGAGCAGGATCTCCAGACGGTCCCCGCGGGCGGGGTCCCCGGCGGCGTCCCGCCGGCCCGGCGGGCGGGTCTCCCCGAGGAGCACGGCGGCCCCCTCGGCCCGGTAGGCGACGGCCGTCGTGCCGTCGGGCGCGGACGCGGAGTACGGGGCTCCCCTGCCGAACACCAGGGGGACGAGGACGATCCGGGAGACGTCCGCCACCGCGGTCCGGCCGGTCGCCCCGGCGCCGTGCAGCCTCAGGACGTCACCGTGCCGGGAGAGCCGGCGCCCGCGCAGGGAGCCGAGCAGCCGCTCCGGGCCCTGCGTGGCGAGGATCCGGGCGCGCAGCAGGATGTCCTCCTCCGTCGCGACCCGCAGGGACGCCTCGTACGGGGCGAGGGCCGCGCGCCGGTAGCGGGGCAGGACGTCGCACAGCTCGGCGAGCCGGGCGCGCGGGTCCGCGTACAGGGGGCGCACCTCGGCGGGGACGCCCTGCGGGAACCACTGCTCCAGCTCCTCCCGGACGCGGGCCGCGGGGACGGCGGCGAGCGCGGTGAGGTCGGCCGTGAGGTCACCCCGGGACGGGTGCGGGACGACCAGGAGGAACGAGGGGAGGGCGCCGCCGCGGGCGCGGTACAGATGGACGAGCCAGCCCGGGACGGTCACCTCGGCCCGGGTCAGCGAGCGGCGGGCCGCCCGGTCCCAGTGGGCGTACGGCCAGGGCGCGAGGCCGCGCCGGGTGGAGAGCAGCCCGATGCTGCCGTACGTCTCCCAGAGCCGGCTCTCGGCGATCCGGACCGTTCCGTATCCGGACCGCCGCAGCGGAATCTCGATCACCACGCACCCCCGTGCCCGCTCCCTCGGTCAGTGGAGCGGCCACACGGTATCGGCCAGGTGGCCGGGGAACTGCCCGGCTTCCGCGCACAATGTCAAGTCGCCTGCCAGGAAGTGCTTTTCGGCCGGCCAGAGGGTGTTTTCGGCCCGCCGGCGCGCTCTCACCCCAGGGCCGAGCGCACCGCCCGGACGAGGGCCTGGGCGCGCGGGTCGGCCGTGACCGTCTTGCGCATGCCGTTGGTGACGTACCCGAAGGCGATGCCGGATTCCGGGTCGGCGAAGCCGAGGGAGCCGCCGCGGCCGGGGTGGCCGAAAGACGTGGGTCCGAGCAGCGGGGAGGCCGGGCCGTGCAGCATGTGGCCGAGGCCGAAGCGGGTGCCGACCAGGAGGACGCGGTCCGGGCCCGCGGACTCCTCCGTGCGGGCCAGGGTGAGCGTCGCCGGGGCGAAGAGCCGCTCGGCGCCGTCGACGGGACCGAGGGTGGCGGCGTAGAAGCGCGCCAGGGCGCGGGCGGTGGCGACGCCCGCCGAGCCGGGGAGTTCGGCGGCCCGGTAGACGGGGTCGTTCTCGTCGGGCTGGGGGTCGATGACGCCGAAGGCCCGCCGGGTGAGGGACTCCGGGTCCCGGTAGGCCTCGGTGACGGAGCGCTTGGGGCGGAGCCGGAGCGCGCCGCCGCCGGGCGGGTCGGTCTCCTCGACGGGTCCGAGCCGCCCGGCCCGGTGGGCCGCGTCGGCGGGCAGGCCGATCCACAGGTCGAGGCCGAGGGGTCCGGCGATCTCCTCGGCGACCCAACGGCCGACGGTGCGGCCGGTGACCCGCTGGACGAGTCCGGAGAGGAGCCAGCTGAAGGTGTGCGCGTGGTAGCCGTGGGCGGTGCCGGGCTCCCAGACGGGGGCCTGCGCGGCTATCGCGGCCGTCGCCGTCGGCAGGTCGACGGCCTCGGCGAGGCTGAGGGGCCGGTCGAGGACGGGCACCCCGGCCCGGTGCGCGAGGAGCTGCCGTACGGTCACCCGCTCCTTGCCGTGGGCCTTGAAATCGGGCCAGTACGCGGCGACGGGGGCGTCCAGGTCGAGCTGTCCGCGCTGGTGCAGCAGCAGGGGGACGGCGGCGGCGACGCCCTTGGTGGCCGAGCGGACGACCTGGGCGGTGCCGGCCGCCCACGGCTCCGTCCCGTCGACGTCCTTGGTGCCCGCCCACAGGTCGACGACCTTCTCGCCGTCGTGGTGGACCGCGACGGCCGCGCCGCGCTCGCCCCGCTGCTCGAAGTTGCGCAGGAACGCGTCCCTGACGGGCTCCCAGCCCGCCGCCACCGTGCCCTGGACGTCCACGTCCCCGCTCCTCACTCGCCGATCCGACCCCCCATGGTGCAACGCGGTCGGCGAGTGCCGGATTCCGGGGCCGCCTCAGGCCGCCGAGCGCCGGATCCAAGCCGCCTCAGGCCACCGAGCCCTGCACGAAGCCGAAGGGCAGCTCCAGGCGGTGCCGGGCCATCAGCTCCTCGTCGGCGAGGATCCCGGCGGTCGGCCCGTCGGCCGCGATGACGCCCTCGCTGAGGACGACCGAGCGCGGGCAGAGCTCCAGGGCGTACGGCAGGTCGTGGGTGACCATGAGGACGGTGACGTCGAGCGTCCGCAGGATGTCGGCGAGCTCGCGGCGGGAGGCCGGGTCCAGGTTGGAGGACGGCTCGTCGAGGACGAGGATCTCCGGCTCCATCGCGAGGACGGTGGCGACGGCGACCCGGCGGCGCTGCCCGAAGGAGAGGTGGTGCGGGGGCCGGTCGGCGAACTCCGTCATGCCGACCCGGTCGAGGGCCCTGCGCACCACGGCGTCGAGCTCGGCGCCCCGGATCCCGGCGGCGGCCGGGCCGAAGGCCACGTCCTCGCGGACGGTCGGCATGAACAGCTGGTCGTCGGGGTCCTGGAAGACGATGCCGACCCTGCGGCGGATCTCGGCCATGTGCTGCTTGCCGACCGGCAGCCCGGCGACGGTGACGGTGCCCGCGCCGCCGGTGAGGATGCCGTTGAGGTGGAGCACCAGGGTGGTCTTGCCGGCGCCGTTGGGGCCGAGGAGGGCGACCCGCTCGCCGCGCCCGACGGTCAGGTCCACGCCGAAGAGGGCCTGGTGGCCGTCGGGGTACGCGTACGCCAGGCCGCGTACGTCCAGAGAGGCGGTCATAGGGTCCATCCCAGGAGGCAGATCAGGAGTGCGGTGAGCGGCAGCGCGGCGGCGTACGCCCACTGGGCGCGGGTGGCGGTGACCTCGTCGATGACCGGCATGGTGCCGGTGTAGCCGCGGCTGACCATGGCGAGGTGGACGCGTTCGCCGCGCTCGTAGGAGCGGATGAAGAGCGCGCCCGCGGACTTGGCGAGGACGCCCCAGTGGCGGACGCCCTTCGCCTCGAAGCCGCGGGAGCGGCGGGCGACGGACATGCGGCGCATCTCGTCGGTGATGACGTCGCCGTAGCGGATCATGAACGAGGCGATCTGGACGAGCAGCGGCGGCAGCTTCAGCCGCTGGAGGCCGAGGATCAGGGACCGCAGTTCGGTGGTGGAGGCGAGGAGCACGGAGGCGGCGACGCCGAGGGTGCCCTTGGCGAGGACGTTCCAGGCGCCCCACAGGCCGGGGACGCTCAGCGAGATCCCGAGGAACGTGGTCCGCTCGCCGGGCACCACGAAGGGCATGAGCAGCGCGAACGCGACGAACGGGATCTCGATGGCCAGCCGCTTCAGCAGGAAGCCCGCCGGGATCCGGGCCTTCGCCGCGACGCCCGCGAGGAGCGCGGCGTAGAGCGCGAAGGCCCAGACGGCCTCGCGGGGCGTCGAGACGACGACCACGACGAAGCCGAGGACGGCGACGAGCTTGGTGTGCGGGGGCAGCCCGTGGACCGGCGACCGCCCGTCCCGGTAGAGCTTGTGCGCGTGCCCCGCACCCATGTCACGCCTCCTGGGCGGCGGTCTTGCGACGGCGGACGACCCAGAAGGCACCGGAGCCGACGGCCAGGGTGGCGCCGACGCCGATGACGCCGGCCAGGCCGCCGGAGAGCCGGGGGGCCTCGACGCCCTTGACGCCGTAGTCGGCGAGCGGGGAGTCGGCGGCGGCGTGGTCCTCGACCTTGGCGTCGATGCCCTGGTCGGCGGCGACCTTCTCCAGGCCGTCGGGGCTGGCGGAGGCGTAGAAGGAGACGAAGCCGGCGAGGACCAGGGCGGTGACCACGCCGCCGATCCACAGCTTCTTCGGGGAGGCGCCGGCGGACCGGGCGGCGGCGGGGGCCGGGGCGGCGGCGTCGACCAGTTCGCCGTCGACGCGGAGCTTGAGCGGCGCGGTCAGGCCGCGGGCGCCGTACACCAGGTCGGGGCGGACGGCGATCACGGCGCCGACCGTCAGCATCGTGATGACGGCCTCGCCGATGCCGATCAGGACGTGCACGCCGACCATGGCCGTGAGGACCTTGGGGACGGGGACGTCGGTGGTGCCGCCGATCGCGTAGACGAGGGTGAAGACGGCGGCCGCGGCGGGTACGGAGACGAGCGCGGCGGCGAACGAGGCCACGGTCACCGAGCGCCGGGTGCGCGGCAGGACCAGCACGAGGCCGCGGAAGAGCGCGTAGGCCACGACGACGGTGACGACGCCCATGACCGTGATGTTCACGCCGAGGGCGGTGAGGCCTCCGTCGGCGAAGAGGATGCCCTGCATGAGCAGGACCACGGCTATGCACAGGACGCCGGTCCAGGGTCCGACGAGGATCGCGGCGAGCGCGCCGCCGAGGAGATGCCCGCTCGTCCCGGCGGCGACCGGGAAGTTCAGCATCTGGACGGCGAAGATGAAGGCCGCGACGAGACCGGCGAGCGGTGCCGTCCGCTCGTCCAGCTCGCGGCGGGCGCCACGCAGGCCGGCGGCGACGGCGCCGGCGGCGACGACACCGGCGGCGGCCGATACGGGGGCGTTGATGAATCCGTCAGGTACATGCACGTCCGGAATGATAGAGCGCTCCTGCAAAGGGCTTGCAAGAGCGCATCGGTCACAGAACGACGGCGCCCGGAGGCACGTGACCCCGCGCACACCCGTCACCGGACACGCATGCGACGCGCCTTCCCCGGGAAGAAGTGGAACCATTAGTCGATAAGAGGACAAATGTGAGGAGCCTCCGATGGCCGGCGCGCACGACCACATCGTCGACGACCACGCCAAGGGACGGATCATCAGCGACGCCCCCCTCTCCCGCCCGGTCCCGGTGTCCCTCCGTTACGACCCCGAGTTCTCCCCGGCCACGGTCCGCCTCGGCTTCCCCGGCACCGTCGAGTGGTCCTTCCCGCGGGCCCTCCTGGAGACCGGCCTGCGCGCGCCGACCCGGCGCGGCGACATCGGGGTCTGGCCCTGCGGCCGCGTCCAGACCGTCGTCGAGCTGCACACGGCCGACGGGGTCACCGTCGTCCAGTTCGACACCACGGCCCTGCTCCGCTTCCTCAAGCACACGTACGCCGCCAGTACGTCGTCGATGACGACGCACTGACGGCGCACGGGGCCGGAGGCGGGATCAGACCCTCACGAAGGCCTCAGACCTTCGCGAGGCCTCAGACCTTCACGAGGTCCGGCTTCGCGGCACCGGTCTCACCGGTGGCCCCGGCGAGACCCTCGCCCTCCACGTCCACGTTCGGCAGGATCCGGTCCAGCCACTTCGGCAGCCACCAGGCCTTGTGGCCGAGGAGCGCGAGGACGGCCGGGACGATCGCCATGCGGACCACGAAGGCGTCGAAGAGGACGGCGGCGGCCAGGCCGAAGCCGATCATCTTGACCATCTGCTCGTCCATGCCGATGAAGCCGGAGAAGACCGCGATCATGATCACCGCGGCGGCGGTGACCACCCGGGCGCTGTGCCGGAAGCCGCTCACGATCGCCTCGCCGGGACGCGCTCCGTGGACGTACGCCTCCCGCATGCGGGTGACCAGGAAGACCTCGTAGTCCATCGCGAGGCCGAAGACGACGCCCACCATGAAGATCGGCATCATCGACATGATCGGTCCGGTCTGCTCGACTCCGAAGAGGCTGCCCAGCCAGCCCCACTGGAAGACCGCGACGACCGCGCCGAGGGCCGCGACCACCGAGAGCAGGAAGCCGAGGGCCGCCTTCAGCGGGACGAGGACCGAGCGGAAGACCAGGGTCAGGAGCAGGAACGCGAGGCCGACGACGAGGGCCAGGTAGGGCACCAGGGCGTCGTTCATCTTCTGCGAGAAGTCGATGTTCATCGCGGTGGCGCCGGTGACGAGGACGTCGTCGCCCGTGGCGTCGCGGATGTCGTGGACCAGACCCTCGGTGGCGGTCGAGGACGGCCGGTCCTTCGGGACCACGGTGATCATCGCGGCGTCGCCGGCCTTGTTCGGGGTGGCCGGGGTGACCGCCGCCCAGCCGTCGAGGCCCTTGATCGTGGAGACCGCCCGGTCGGCGGTCGCCTTGTCGCCGTCCACGACGACCATCAGCGGGCCGTTGAAGCCGGGGCCGAAACCGTCGGACAGCGCGTCGTACGCCCGGCGCTCGGAGGTCGCGGTCGACTTGACGCCGTCGTCCGGGAGGCCCATCTCCAGGGAGGCCGCGGGCACGGCGATCGCGCCGAGGCCGAGGACGCCGACGATCAGGACCATGAGCGGGCGGCGGATGACGAAGCGGGCCCAGCGGGTGCCGCCGTTGGGCTTGTCGCTCGCCTTCGCGGTGCCCTTGCGCTGCTTGCGGCTGACGACCTTGTCGCCGGCGAAGCCGAGCAGGGCCGGGATGAGGGTGAGCGCGATGAGGACCGCGATCACGACCGTGCCGGCGGCGGCGAAGCCCATCTTCGTCAGCATCGGGATGTTGACGACGGCCAGGCCGACCAGGGCGATCACGACGGTGAGTCCGGCGAAGACGACGGCCGAACCGGCCGTGCCGACCGCGCGCCCGGCGGCTTCCTCCTTCGTGCGGCCCTCGGCGAGCTCCGCGCGGTAGCGGGAGACGATGAAGAGGGCGTAGTCGATGCCGACGGCGAGGCCGATCATCGACGCGAGCGTGGAGGTGGTGTTGCCGAGGTCGAGGACCTTGGCGAGCGCGGTGATCGTCGAGACGCCGATGCCGACGCCGATGACGGCGGTGAGCAGCGGGAGCCCGGCCGCGACGAGCGAGCCGAAGGTGACGACGAGCACGATGCCCGCGAGGACGATGCCGATGGCCTCGCTCGCGCCCTGCTCGGGGATGGACTGGAGGGCGTCGCCGCCGACCTCGACGGTCAGGCCCTTGCCCTGCGCGTTCTCCCCGGCCTGCTTCAGCGCGTCGCGGGTCTCGTCGGTCAGCTCCATGGCGTTGACCTTGTAGGAGACCGAGACGTAGGCGGTGGAGCCGTTCTGCGAGACGGCGTGCGCGGTGTACGGGTCGGTGACCTGGACGATCTGGTCGGAGCCGGACTTCAGCGCGGAGACGGTCTCCTCGACGACGGCCTTGTGCGCCGGGTCGGTCATCTTCTCGCCCTCGGGGGCCTTGAAGACGACGCGGGCGGTGGCCCCGTCGGCTCCGGCGCCCGGGAAGCGCTCTTCGAGCAGGTCGAAGGCGCGCTGGGCCTCGGTGCCGGGGATCGAGAAGGAGCTGGAGGTTGCGGTGGGCGCGGTGGCGGCACCGACGCCGGCGAGCGCGAGGAGCGCCACCCAGAGGAGGGCGACGAGCCGTCGGCGCCGGAAGGCGGTGCGGCCCAGCTTGTAGAGGAACGTGGCCACGGGGGCGTACTCCCAGTGTGGGGCGGGACAGGGCATGGGGAGCCGGCCCGACGGCGTGAGCGATTCGTCGTCAGGTGGAGAGGTGGTGCTTCAGGTGCTTCTGGTGCTTCAGGCGCCGAGTGAGGGGAGCACGACGGCGTCGAAGTAGGCACTGAGGAAGGCGCGGTCGACCGGCTGATCCTCGATCAGCGGGCGGGCGATGAACGCACCGATCAGCATGTGCGGGACGAGCTTCAGCGCCGGGTTCCCGGCGTCGATCTCCCCCCTGCGGACCGCTCGTTGCAGCACTTCGTCGAGGCCGTTCATCTCGGGTTCGATGAGCAGCTCGCGCAGCGCGCGGTGCAGTTCGGGGTGGGTGTGGACGGCATGGGCGAGACCCCGCATCAGCGCGGCGTCCTTGTCCATCTGGCAGTCGTCCGTGAGGGCGAGCATCTCCTGGATGTCGCCCCGCAGGGAGCCGGTGTCGATCTCGGTGATGTCGACCGGCTTGTTGTGCCGCATGGCCCGGGCGACCAGCTCGGGCTTGCTCCCCCACTGGCGGTAGAGGGTGGCCTTGCTGGAGTGGGTGCGGGCGGCGACGGCGTCCATGGTGAGGGCGTCGTAGCCGACCTCGCGGAGGAGGTCGAGCACGGCCGCGTACAGCTCGGACTCCCGCTCGGGAGTGAGTCTGCTGCGTGCCATGGCCGGGGCTCCGATCCGAACGAAACGGTTTCGTACACGACGACGATATACCCAGCCCCTCAGCGAAACGAAACCGTTTCGTACGTGTCCTGGGCCACACTCCCGGGGAAGTCCGCATGCACGTACGAGTTGCCGGGCCCCCTCCGCGCGGAAAGCATGAACGGGTGAGTGACGACGTCGCGTATCTCCGCTTTCCGCACCTCCACGACGACCTGCTGTGCTTCGCCGCCGAGGACGACCTGTGGCTCGCCCCGCTCGTCCCCGAGGGCCACCGCCCCGGCCGGGCCTGGCGCCTCACCGTCGACCGGACGAGGGTCGGGCACCCGCGCTTCTCGCCGGACGGGCGCCACATCGCCTACACGAACTGGCGCAGCCTCGACCCCGAGATCCACCTCGTGCCCGTCGACGGCGGCCCCGCCCGGCGCCTCACCCACTGGGGCTCCACCGACACCCGGGTCTGCGGCTGGACGCCCCCCGACAAGGACGGCCGCTCCGACATCCTCGCCGTCTCCTCGCACGGGCAGCCCTTCTCGTACTACTCCTGGGCCTACACCGTCCCCACCGACGGCTCCCCCGGCCTCCGCCTGCCCTGGGGCCCCGTCACGGACATAGCGGTCACCGACGACACCGCGATCACCGGACAGGACGGCGAGCGCCGCAGCCTCCTCCTCACCGGGAAGCCGCCGCACGAACCGGCCGCCTGGAAGCGGTACCTGGGCGGCGCCACCGGCCGGCTCTGGCTCCACGGGGAACGGCTGCTGCCCGACATCGGCGGCCACCTCGACGCCCCCCTGGCCGTCGGCGGACGCGTCGCCTTCCTCTCCGACCACGAGGGCGTCGGCAACCTCTACTCCTGCCGGCCCGACGGCACCGACCTGCGCCGCCACACCGACCACGACGACTTCTACGCCCGGCACGCCTCCACCGACGGACACCGGGTCGTCTACCAGTGCGCGGGCGACCTGTGGGTCGTCGACGCCCTCACCCCGGACTCCCGCCCCCGCAGGCTGGGGGTCCGCCTCGGCGGGCAGCGCGTCGGCCGGCGCTCCTACCAGGTGCCGGCCGCCCACCACGTCGACGCGGTCTCCGTCGACGAGACCGGCCGGGCCTCCGCCGTCTCCGTGCGCGGCAGCCTGTACTGGCTGACGCACCGCGACGGCCCCGCCCGCACCATCATCGACACCCCCGGCGTCCGGGTCCGGCTGCCCGAGATGCTCGGCAGCGGCGGCCAGGTCGCGTACGTCACCGACGCCGAGGGCGAGGACGCCGTCGAGGTCGCCTACCTGCCGCGCGCCAGCGGCGACCGGCCGCCCCGCAGACTCGCCTCGGGCGACCTCGGCCGCGTCGAGGAGCTGGTGTCCGACCCGGACGGCGAGCGGCTCGCGATCGCCTCCCACGACGGCCGGCTCCTCCTCCTCGACGCGACCGAGGAGTCCAACGGCGAGGTCACCGAGCTGATCCGGTCCGTCAACGGGCCCGTCCGCGACCTCGCCTTCTCCCCCGACGGCGACTGGCTGACCTGGTCCCACCCGGGCATCGGCCGCTCCCTGCGCTCCATCAAGATGGCCCGGATCTCCGGCCCCGGCGCCCGCACCGTCGTCGACGTCACCAACGGCCGCTTCGAGGACGAGAACCCGGTCTTCACCCGGGACGGCCGCTACCTCGCCTTCCTCTCCTGGCGGGGCTTCGACCCGGTGTACGACGTGCACACCGGCGACCTGTCCTTCCCGCTCGGCTGCCGCCCCTACCTCGTCCCGCTCTCCTCCGCCACGCCCTCCCCGTTCGCGCTGCTCCCCGACGGGCGCCCGGCGGCCGGCGGCCTCGACCCCGCCGACGACGACACGGAGAGCGCCGACGGCACCGTCACGGTCGAGATCGAGGGCCTGCCCGACCGCGTCACGCCCTTCCCGGTCTCCGCCTCCAAGTACTCGGCGCTGCACCCCGTCAGCGGCGGCGGCCTGGTCTGGCTGCGCTGGCCCATCTCGGGCGCGCTCGGCGAGACCTTCGCCAACCCGACCGACACCTCGGGCAAGCCCACCCTGGAGCACTTCTCCATCACCAAGGCCCGCAAGAGCGAACTCGCCAAGGACCTCGACTGGTTCGCGGTCAGCGGCGACGGCACCCGGCTCGTCGTCGCCGACGACGGCGAACTGCGGGCCGTGCCCGCCACCGAGTCCGGGGACGGCGACTCCACCGTCTACCTGGACCTGCGGCGCATCCTGCACGAGATCGACCCGGGCGCCGAGTGGCGGCAGGCCTTCGACGAGGCCGGCCGGATCGTCCGCGCCTACTTCTGGGAGCCCGGCATGGGCGGGGTCGACTGGACGGCCGTCCTCGACCAGTACCGGCCGCTCGTCGAACGGGTCGCGTCCCCCGACGAGTTCGCCGACCTGCTCCGCGAGGTCATGGGCGAACTGGGCACCTCGCACGCGTACGTCACCCCCGCCCGCCGCAACGAGGGCCCGCCGCACTACCAGCGGCCGATGGGACTGCTCGGGGCCAACCTCGTGCCCCGCGAGGCCGGCTGGACGGTGAAGCGGATCCTGCCCGGCGAGTCCTCCGACTCCAAGGCCCGCTCCCCGCTCGCCGGCACCGGCATCCGCGAGGGCGCCGTCCTCACCCACGTCGACGGCCGGCCCGTGGACCCGGTCGCCGGCCCCTACCCGCTGCTCTCCGGCACCGGCGGCACCACCGTCGAGCTCACCTTCATCCCCGCCGAGGGCGAGGGCCGGGCCCGCCGCGTCGCCGTCGTCCCGCTCGTCGACGAGCGGCCCCTGCGCTACCAGGACTGGGTCGCCAAACGGCGCGCGGTGGTGCGGGAGATCAGCGGCGGGCGCTGCGGCTACCTCCACATCCCCGACATGGGCGGCTCCGGCTGGGCCCAGTTCAACCGCGACCTGCGCATGGAGGTCTCCCGGCCGGCCCTCATCGTCGACGTGCGCGGCAACGCCGGCGGCAACATCAGCGAACTCGTCGTCGAGAAGCTGACCCGCAAGATCCTGGGGTGGGACCTCACGCGGAACGCCCAGCCCGTCAGTTACGCCTCCAACGCCCCGCGCGGCCCCGTCGTCGCCCTCGCCGACGAGGCCACCTCCTCCGACGGCGACATGATCACCGCCGCCTTCAAGCTCCTCGGCCTCGGCCCGGTCGTCGGGCAGCGCACCTGGGGCGGGGTCGTCGGCATGACCGGCCGCCACCGGCTCGGCGACGGCACCCAGATCACGGTCCCGATGAACGCGGCCTGGTTCCCCGAGTACGGCTGGTCCCTGGAGAACCACGGCGTCGAACCCGACCTCGCGGTCCTGCGCACCCCCCTCGACTGGGCCGAGGGCCGGCACGCCCAGCTCGACGACGCGGTCCACGTCGCCCTCGCCCTGCTCGACGAGACCCCGGCGGCGAGCCCCCCGGGCTACGAGTCCCTCCCGGACCGCTCCCGCCCGAAACTGCCGCCGCGGCCCGGCGCCTAGGCCGTTTCTTTCGGATCAGGCCGGATCAGGGAGCGGCGTCTGGTGCGTGCGCTCGCAAGGCGGAGGAGGGAGTCCATGCGGAGCATCGACGACCGACGACAACGCGGCGAGCGTGCGTGCCAGACGCCGCGAGCCCGGCAAGATCCGAAGGAGACGGCCTAGGAGGCCAGTGCGAGGTCCAGCTCGTAGGCGGTGCCCGGCGCGCCGCCGTCGAGCGTCACGCTCCCGACCGCCCCGAAGCCGACCCGACCGAGCACGGTCCTCGACCCGGCGTTGTCGAGGGTCGTGACGGCGGTGAGCCGGCTGAGCCCGTACTCCTCGCGGGCCAGCCGGCACAGCTCCCGCACCCCGGCCGTCGCCACGCCGCGCCCGGTCGCCCGCTCGGCCACCCGGTAGCCGAGCTCGGCGCTCCCGTCGGCGACGTCCACCAGGTTGAACCGCCCGAGGACCTCCCCGCCCTCCCCCACGAGGACGTGGAAGAGGATCGCCCCGGTCTCCTGCTCGTCGAGCAGCGCCCGGTGCCGCTCCGCGAAGGCGTCGAAGTAGGCGTCCCCCCGGTCGGGCACGCGCGCGGCGAAGTAGGCCCGGTTCTCCCGCTCGAAGGCGAGCAGGGCGGGTGCGTGGTCGGGGCGGAGACGCTCGAGTACGGCCATGGCGATCACCGTACGAAGATCCGGCCGCGGACGCGCGTGAGTTACCGGCCGAGATCCGATTCCGGGCACGGCCCCGGTCGCGCGCGAAGGACTCGACGTGCAAGGACCGGACGTGCAAGGGCCGGACGCGCGAGGGGCCGACGCGCGCCAAGGGCCGGACGCGCGAGGGGCCGGGGCGCACGCGAAGGCGCACCCGGCGTCCCGGGTGCGCCTCCTCAAGGACGGGCCGACGTCAGGCGTCGTAGTCCTGGTCCATGCGGTCCTGGGCCTCCTGCTGGGCCCGGCGGGACTCCTCGTCGGAGCGGCCGCGGCCCTGGGAGGCACGCTCGGACGCCTCGTCCTTCGCCTTGCCCGCGGCCTGCCTGGCCTGCTCCTTGAGCTGGTCCGCCTTGTCCTTGAACTGGTCCTTCATGCCCATGAGGGTTCACTCCTAGCAGGGTGTGAGGGGCCGGGGGCGATGTGCCCCGCGGGCCTCGACCAGCCTTGCACGGGCGAAGATTCCACGCATTTCGATCAGTTACGGACGGCGACCGGGCGGCGGGCGAACCGCCCGGCACCGGCCCGGACACCGCTACCGCGCCGCCGGGCCCTCCGCCCGCGCCTGCTCGTCGGCCGCGCCGCCCGCGCCCACCAGGCCCTTGGAGACCGAGCTCAGGCGGGGCTCGAAGCGCCGCATCTCGCGCTTCCCGACCGTGGCGATCACACCGGGCAGGTAGCCGCGGACCGACTGCATCCCGCGCAGCCACCACTGCGCGTACACATGGGCCGAGCGCCGCTCGATGCCCGCCACGATCCGGTCGACGGCCGGACCGAGGGGGTAGGTGCGGTTCGAGGGCCACGGCAGCCGCTGCCGCAGCTCCTTCATCACGTCGTCCTGGTCCGCGCCCCGCACCATGTCCGTGTCGGTCCAGGACAGGTAACCGACGCCCACCTTCACGCCCTTGTACGCGACCTCGGCGCGCAGGCTGTGCGCGAAGGCCTCGACGCCCGACTTGGAGGCGCAGTACGCCGTCATCATCGGGGCCGGGGTGATGGCCGCGAGCGAGGCGATCTGGAGGAAGTACCCCCGGGACTCCATGAGGACCGGCAGGAACGCCCGTCCCGTCACGGCGCCGCCGATCAGATTGACCTCGATGACCCGGCGCCAGGCGGCCGGGTCGGAGTCGACGAACGGACCGCCCGACGCGACGCCTGCGTTGGCGACGACGATGTCGACCTTCCCGAACCGTTCCTTCA
Source organism: Streptomyces sp. NPDC059695 (assembly GCF_042733785.1). NCBI lineage: Bacteria > Bacillati > Actinomycetota > Actinomycetes > Kitasatosporales > Streptomycetaceae > Streptomyces > Streptomyces sp. NPDC059695. Next base: position 76,405 of record NZ_JBHWFF010000018.1, read on the forward strand.
CCTCGGCGGCCACCCGGGCCATCGCCTCATGGTCGGTGACGTCGGCGTGCCACCAGTCGGCCTCGGTGTGCAGGCGCCCGGCGACCTCCTTCAGCTGCTCCGGCTCCAGGCCGACGAGCGCGATCTTCGCGCCGCGCGCGGAGAGCTTGCGGGCGAGGAGCTCCCCGACCCCCCGGGCCCCGCCGGTGACGACCGCGACCTGTCCTTCCAGGCTCACCCTGCTCATGCCTGCTTCTCCTTCTCCTGCTCCCCGGACTTCACGCCCAGGTACGTGAGGGTCAGTTCACGGATCTGCGCGGTGACGGCCTCGGGGGCCTCCACCGGCGTCATGTGGCCCATGCCGGCCAGCTCGACGAGGCCCGTGCAGTGCGGCAGCGCCTCGACCATCACCCGCGCGTGCACGGGCGGGGTGAGGCGGTCGGCGGTGCCGACGAGCACGGCCACCGGCAGCCGCAGCTCCCGCAGTCCCGCCTCCAGGTCGAGTCCGGCCAGGACGTGCGACCAGCCGTGGCGGGCACCGCGCGGACAGGCGTGCACGATGCGGGCGCAGGCCTCGACCCGCTCGGGCGACGACCCCGGTCCCATCGTCGCGTACTTCAGGACCTTCTTCGAGACGGCGTTGACCGGGCCGAGCGGGGCCTTCGCCCCGAGGACGGCCGCGGTCAGGCGGCTGCGCAGGCCGCCGGGCCGCAGGGGTACGACGGTGGCCTCGGCGGTCAGCCGCGAGGGTCCGGTGGAGCAGAGCAGGACGGCGGCGGCGTGCTGCCGGAACCCGGGCCGCCCGGCCGCGGCCATGACCGTCATGCCGCCCATGGAGTGGCCGGCCAGGACGGCCCGCTCGCCGGGGCCGAGGGTCGCCGCGAGCACCGCCTCCAGGTCGTCGGCGAGCGCCGTCGTGGAGTAGCCCGCGCCGCGGCCGGCGGCGGGCGCCGGGGACCGGCCGTGGCCGCGCTGGTCGTAGGCGATGACCCGGTGGTCGGCGGCGAGGGACCGTATCTGCTCGGCCCAGAAGGCGATCGAGCAGGTCCAGCCGTGGGCGAGGACGACGGCGGGCGCGCCCTCGGGGCCGTACACCTCGACGTGGATCGGGGTGCCGTCGGCGGAGACGGCGGTGAGCGCGCGGGGCGCGGGCAGGCTGTGGAGCGTCTTCACTTGGCGGTCTCCTTCTTCTTCCGGGCGGTGGGGGCCTGGGGCGCGGGCTTCGGCGCGCGGAGCACCTCGTACTCGGAGAGGTCGACCCCCCGGGTCTCGCGCCGGAACTCGGCCGTGGTGCCGGGCCACAGGGTGGTGTTGCGGCCGTTCGCGTCGAGGTACCAGCTGTCGCAGCCGCCGGCCTTCCACACCGTGCGCTCCATCCGGGACTGGACCTTGCGGTTCCAGGCGCCGACGGCGGAGGGGCGGACGGCGAGGGCGGCCCGGCCGCCGAGGACCCTGAGCTGGCGGAGGTAGTCGGCCAGGTAGTTCAGCTGGGACTCGATCATGAGGATCATGGAGGAGTTCCCGAGGCCGGTGTTCGGCCCGATGATCATCATGAGGTTGGGGAAGCCGCCCGCGGTGGCCCCGCGCAGCACCTGGACCCCGTCCTTCCAGGACTCGGCGAGGGTGTGGCCCTCGGCGCCGACGACCCGCTCGGCGATCGGGATGTCGGTGACGTGGAAGCCGGTGCCGAAGACGATCGCGTCGACCTCGGTCTCGGTGCCGTCGGCGGCGACCACGGTCGAGCCGCGGACCTCGCGCAGCCCCGAGGCGACGACGTGGACGTTCGGCCGGGCGAGCGCCGGGTAGTACGTGTTGGAGAGCAGGATCCGCTTGCAGCCGATGCGGTACGAGGGCGTCAGCTTGGCCCGCAGCTCCGGGTCCTTGATGGAGCGCGCGATGTTGGCCCTGGCGAGCCTCTCGACCAGGCCGAGTTCGTTCGGGTGCTTGGTGAAGGCGCCGACCTGGAGCTCACGGATGCCCCAGAGGATGCCCCGGCGCAGGGTGGCCGTGGCCGGGAGCGTGCGGTGGAGCCAGCGCTCGGGGGCGCTGATCGACCGGTCCATGCGGGGCATGACCCACGGGGGCGTGCGCTGGAAGAGGGTGAGCCGGCCGACCTCGCGCTGGATCTCGGGCACGATCTGGATGGCGGAGGCGCCGGTGCCGACCATGGCGACGCGCTTGCCGCGCAGGTCGTAGTCGTGGTCCCAGCGGGCCGAGTGGAAGACCTTGCCGGGGAAGTCGGCGAGGCCCGGGATGTCGGGGATCCGCGGGTCGGAGAGCGGCCCGGCGGCGGCGACGAGGACCTCGGCGCTGAAGGTGCCGCCGCTGGTCTCGATCTCCCAGCGCAGGGTGTCCGCGTCCCAGCGGGCCTTCAGCATCTCGTGGTTCAGGCGGAGGTGCGGGCGGATCCCGAAGGTGTCGGTGACGTGCTCCAGGTAGGCGCGGATGTGGCGCTGTCCGGAGAAGGTCCTGGGCCAGTCCGGGTTGGGCGCGAAGGAGAAGGAGTAGAGGTGGGAGGGGACGTCGCAGGCGCAGCCGGGGTAGCTGTTGTCGCGCCAGGCGCCTCCCACGGAGTCGGCCCGCTCCAGGACGACGAAGTCGGTGATCCCCTCGCGGCGGAGCCGGACGGCGGCCCCGATGCCGCCGAATCCCGACCCGATCACCGCCACCTTGACCTGCTCGTGCTTCGCCATGCCGCCTCCCGCGCGCCCGGCCACAATTCCGCCAGCAATCACTGGCACAGTCGGGACTGTAGAGCAGCGCCCTACCGAGCGGTAGGGGTACGACGAGGGAAAGTTACCGGCGGTACAACATAGGCTGGCGGGTGTGGCAGAAGGATCACGTCCCGAGACGGGCGCACAGGACGGCCCGCGCGAGGCGCCCGGCGGCGGCACGGGCGGGGCTCCGGGCGGCGGCACGGGCGGGGCACCCCACCGCGGCACGGGCGGGGCGACGGGCGGCGGCACTCCCGCGCACCGCGAGTACCGCATGGAGGAGCTCGCCTCCACCGCCGGCATCACCGTGCGCACCCTGCGCTTCTACCGCGAGCGCGGGCTGATCCCGCCGCCGCGACGCGAGGGCCGCATCGCCTGGTACGACGACGGCCACCTGGCCCGGCTCCGCACCATCGCCGCCCTCCTGGAGCGCGGCCACACCCTCAACGGCATCGCCGACCTCACCACCGCCTTCGAGAGCGGCCGCAACGTCCGCGAGGTCCTCGCGCTCCCCGCCCCCTCCGAGGAGGAGCCGGTCCGCCTCACCCCCGAGGAGCTCGCCGACCACTTCGCCGGCGAGGTCACCGCCGAGAACCTCGCCGCCGCGCTCGACCTCGGCTACCTCGTCACCGACGGCGAGGAGATCATCCACATCAGCCGCCGGCTGCTCGACGTCTCCGCCGCCCTGGTCCGGGAGGGCGTCCCGCTCGCCGAGGTCCTCAAGGCGGGCACCCGCGTCCGCGAGCACGCCGACGCCCTCGCCGGACTCTTCACCGAACTCCTGCGCACCTACGCGGACGGCGACGACCTGTGGCGGCTGCGCCCGCTCGCCAAGAGCGTGGTCGAGGCCGAGCTGTCGATGGCGCTCGACCGGCGGCTGCGCGACGCACCCGGCACGTCCGGAACGCCCTCATGATCGCCTGACGGTCCGCGGCGCGGCCGGGACCGGAAACGAACGGGCACGGACGCCGGTACGGACACGCGCAGGGGCGCGGACGCGCCGCCCCACCCAGCCGCGTCGCGCCGCCCCACCCGGTCGCGTCGGCCCGTCGATTCCGAGTACGGTGCGGACCGGGCGGCCTACATCTCGTAGACGGCGGTCACGGGGGCGTGGTCGCTCCAGCGCTCCTCGTGCGTCGCGGCCCGCTCGACGTGGGCCTTGACGGCCTTGGCGGCGAGTCCGGGGGTGGCGATCTGGTAGTCGATGTGCCCGCCCATTGAAATGAAGATACAGTTTGATCCGGGAGGGGGACTCGCATGACCCTTACGGATGACGATCACCCACGCCTGCGGGCACTCGTCGCGGTACGGCTGAGCGTCAGGACCGACGAATCGACATCACCCAAGCGCCAGCGGGAAGCCGGCGTGGCGGAGGCCAGACGCCTCGGGGCTGAGGTCGTCGGCTACGCGGAGGACCTGGACGTCTCTGCCACCAGGACGACTCCGTTTGAACGGCCGGAACTGGGCGACTGGTTGGCCAGGCCCGACGACTTCGACGTGATCATCTGGTGGCGGCTGGACCGCGCCGTCCGCTCCATGGGGGACATGGCCGAGCTGACGCGCTGGGCGAAGCGCCACGGCAAGCGGCTGGTCTTCGCGGAGGGCCCGGGAGGCAGCTCACTGGAGCTGGACATGACCTCGATCATGTCCGAATTGATCATCATGCTGCTGGCCTTTGCCGCACAGATGGAGAGCCAGGCCATCAAGGAGCGCGTCACGAGCGCCAATGCGGCGCTTCGGGCCATGGGGCGGTACTCCGGAGGGCTCCCTCCGTATGGATACATGCCCGTGCAGCGTCCAGCCGGCGAGGGGTGGACCTTGGCCCAGGACCCGCAGCGCGTCGAAGCCATCGAGACGATGATCCGGATGCTGCTGGACGGCAGCGCCCCGAACGCCATCGCGTTCCATCTGAACAGCGAAGGCATCCTGACGCCTCGCGACTGGAACGACGTCCGGCAGGGGCGGACCCCGAAGGGGCGCAAGTGGGTCGGCCAGACCGTCAAGCGTGTCCTTCTGTCCCCGTCGCTCCTCGGCCACCAGACCTACGCGGGCTCCGTCGTCCGGGACCGCAACGGCCTGCCGGTGAGCATCACCGCCGACCCGATCCTGACGCGAGACCGGTTCGAGGAGATCAAGACTGCCCTCGGTGAGCGCCCCAAGGGGGCAGCCGGGACCCGAAAGGACACCGGCGCGCTCCTGCTCGGTGTTCTGCACTGCGCCTCCTGCAAGGGCCGCATGTACAGGGTCCCCGCACACGGCTACTCCGTGTACGTATGCCGGGCCCGCACCAAGGGACTTCCTTGTGAGGCTCCGGCAGCCATCAAGACCGACTGGGTGGAGGAGTACGCGGAACGGGAGTTCCTGAAGGAGTGGGGAGGCTTCCCCGTGCTGGAGCAGGTGACGCACCCCGGCTACGACCCCCGCCCCGAACTGGAGGAGATCACCACCGAGCTCCGTGAGCTGTACGCCGTTCGCGATTCCAGGCGATCACGTGTCGGTCTCGCCATCTGGCAGGAGCAGGTGGACGCGCTGGAGGGCCGCGCCGAGGTCCTCGAAGCGACTCCGGTACAGAAGGAACGCACGGAGCTGGTCCCCACGGGCAAGACCTACGCCGACTACTGGAGGATCGCCGACGCCCGGGAACGGCGCTTCATGCTGCTCGACACCGGAACCCGCCTGGAGTGCGCGAAGGGCCAGCGTGGGGGACGCCCGGCGGACATGAAGCGCCGCGCAATGGAACGCCTGTCGATCGACTTGCGGGGCGCAAGGATCCAGCGGCAGGGAGATACGGCCGCCTGAGCCGGCCTGAGCGCCGTTCACGGCCCGTTGCCGGGAAGTACCTGGCAGCGGGTCGCGATCGCCCCCTGGGGGCGCCGCCGGCTTGGCACTCCCTCGGCGGCAGAGCAATGACGAAGTGACTTTTCTCCCTACTTTTTTGATTGCACGTAGAAAAATAAGAGAAAAACAGAACAAGGGCCTCATCCGTCATCACGTCATCGCGGGCGCCAGCTTTCACTGCCGCGCTGCCGGACGTGGGCCCAGGGAGGTGCCCCCTCCTCGCTTCCCGTCAGAGCGGCAGGGAGGGAAAACTCCCACATGGCTGATTGGTCCGTTTGCGCGGGGAGTTGCTGTGCGTGACGGTTGGCGAGGCGTCTATCAAACGATGGTTATTGAGACGGTCCCGCCGCCCTCTCCCGGCCTCCGGAAGCGTGTAGCAAAACCCGTCTCACAACTTGCCCAAACCCATTGAGGTTCTGAGACTAGTTATGAGACGGTCTCGCCATGGACACGAACACGGGACACCTCATCGGCTACGCCCGAGTCTCCACCGACGACCAGGAAGCGCAGTTGCAGCATGACGCGCTGACTGACGCGGGGTGCGCCCGGATCTTCACGGACAAGGCGAGCGGGAAGAACACGGACCGCCCCGAACTCGCCGCCGTGCTCGACTACGTCCGTCCCGGAGACACCCTCTGTGTGTGGAAGCTGGACCGGTTCGCCCGCTCGCTGATCGACCTGGTGAACATGGTGGACGCGCTTGCCGCGCGGGGAGTCGGGTTCCGGGTGCTGACGGGAGCGCTGGCAAGCATCGACCCGAACACCCCAGACGGGCGGCTCATGCTGCAAGTGATCGGCGCAATGGCGGAGTTCGAGCGCAGCCTGATCAAGGACCGGACCCGCGCCGGTCTGGACGCTGCCCGCGCTCAAGGGCGTACGGGTGGACGGCCGGCCGTGATGAACGCTGACAAGCTCGCTGCGGCCAAGGCGCGCCGCGCCAAGGGGGAGAGCGTCACGGTCGTCGCCAAGGCGCTTGGAGTGTCCCGCGCGACGCTGTACCGGGCGCTCGCCGACGCCGAGTAGCGCGCGGGCGTTCTGTCTGTCCCGCAGCTTGTCAGTGCGTGGCGGACAGGCAGGCGGGCGGGAGCCGTCTTCGCTGGGGTGTGAGGATGCCTTCGTGGATTGTGATGTGTGTGGCGGTGCGATGTGGCGATGGCCGGTGCCGCCGACCCGATGGGTGGAAGAGATCTGGTCCTGCCCGTGGTGCTACGCCAGCACGCATGTGGGTGGCGAGTGGTCTGAGATAGCCCGGCCGTCGTACCTGCCGATGGGGACACGCTGGGAGGGGGCCGTTGCGGACGGCCTCGACGCTGACCTCTCCCATGCCTTCGGCATCTTTGACAAGACTCTGTGCGGCGTCCAGGTAGCCGGCATGTCGCCGTCTGACTTTCTATGGCTGCCGGAGCGGGAGGGCGCCTGTGGTGCCTGCCGCGCAGCGGCGGTGGTCATTGACGAGCGCTGGCCGCAAGCCATGAGGGGTGAGGGCGCCCGGGTGAGCGTGGCGCGTCAGCCTGCCGCCGGACAAGACGCTTCTTGAAGCGCCGTCCGCTTGGGGCGCACGCTCAGGCGCGAGCAGAGAGGCCCTGGGGCACGGCCCGCTCCCATAGCTCCTCACCGTGCTCCGCGAATCGGTCGAACATGCCCCCACCGCTATGGCGACGCAGGTGCAGGAGCGGCGAGTCATGGCCTACGAGTCGGGCGAGGTGCGGTGTCACCAGGGCTTCGTCATCGAAGCGGAACACGGACAGGCTCACGTGGTTGATGGCGTCCAGCGGGGCGGAGACGCGCGCCTCGACCCCTTCGAGCGGGCCGAGCCGGTCCAGGTGCTCCAAGGTGATCCTGATGCGCGTGGACACCGACAGGGCCACATCCTCGATCGTCTCCCGCTGGCGGGTCACCTCTCCGTCCGGGTCTCCCACCAGGAACCGGACCCGGCAGCCTGCCTCAGCCTTGCGCCGGATCGTGTCCGCGAAGTGGGGTACCTGGGTCCAGAAGAAGTAGTTCGTGTAGCCGGCAAGGAAGAGTTCCGTGCGTGCTGACTCGACAAGTTCCGTCCAGACCGTTGACGGGCACGCGGACCGGTACGGGTAGCTGTGGACCAGCTCTCGATCGGTGCCGGTCTTCACTCGTTCCTGCACAGCCTTCGGCCACAACATCTCTTCGTCCACTCCCAGCGCCCGACAGGCGTCCGCTCGGTTCCTTGCGTGTGGTGTCAGATCAGCATTGCTCAGCCATCGTTCCACCTGCTTCGCGGATACCCCCACCCGGTACGCTAACTGGCGCGTGGACAAGCCTGCGACTTCCATGGCGGACTGAAGAGCGGCGTTCAAGTCAACCCCCTCGCCGTGGACTTTTGGGCTTTCTTCGACCCTAGCGTCGAACGTCTCAACTGTCCGGCGTGCGGGGGAGATACGTCCGCGAGGGTGGGTGACGCTCACGTCATGACCGAACCCACGCGATACAGCACCCCACCGGTTGAACTGCCGCTGCGACTGGACCCGGAACCGGCCCCGGTCGAAGGGTGCGCTGGCTGCGGCGAGTTGGCCGCCGTACGGGGCCGCGCTCGCGTCGTGGGCGACTGGACGACCGTGAGCGACTGCAACGTCTACATGCGGCGCCACCCCGAGGGGCACTGATGGTCACCCGCGCGGACATCGGCAAGCCGGTCAGAGACGACGCCGGTCGGGTCGGCATCCTGCGCGACGTGATCCGGGACTACGAAGACCCCTCCGAGTCACCCGGAGAGCGCCGCAAGCGCCCCACGGCGTTCTTGCGGCCTGAGGGTGGGGGTCGAGAGTGGCTGGTCCCGCCCAGCAGCGTACGGCGCGCGTGACGCCCACCAGGCGGCCTCGTCCGGCGACGGCGAGCAACACAGCCGGACGAGGCTTTCCGCTGCCGGTCCCTACACGTCGAACACGGCGGTCACGGGTGCGTGATCACTCCATCGCTCCGCATGGCTCGCCGCCCGCTCCACGTACGCCTTCACGCACCGTCCGGCCAGGCGAGGTGAACTGACAATCAGGTCGATCCGCCAGCCGCTGTCGTTGTCGAAGGCGCGCCCGCGGTAGGACCACCAGGAGTAGGGCCCCTCCTGCTCGGGGTGGAGCTCGCGGACGACGTCCACGTACCCGCCGTCGCCCTCGTCGAGGACCCTCCCGAGCCACTCCCGCTCCTCGGGCAGGAAGCCGGCGTTCTTCCTGTTGGCCTTCCAGTTCTTGAGGTCGGCCTCGCGGTGGGCGATGTTCCAGTCGCCGCAGACGACGACCTCGCGGCCGTCGGCGGCGGCGCGGGCCCTGAGCTCCTTCAGGTACGGCAGGAACTCGCCCATGAACCGGTACTTCTCGTCCTGGCGCTCGGTGCCGACCTCGCCGGAGGGCAGGTAGAGGCTGGCGACGGTCACCCCGGGCAGGTCGGCCTCGACGTACCGGCCGCTTGCGTCGAACTCGGCGGACCCGAAGCCGACGCGCACGGCGTCGGGCTCGCGCCGCGTGTAGAGCGACACACCGGCGCGCCCCTTGGCGGCGGCGGGGGCGTGGACGGTGAACCAGCCCTCGGGGCTGCGCACCTCCTCGGGCAGCTGCGCCTCCTCGGCGCGGACCTCCTGGAGGCAGACGGCATCGGCGGAGGTGCCGGCCAGCCACTCGACGAAGCCCTTCTTGGCTGCGGCGCGGAGACCATTGACATTCACGGACGTCACAGTGAGCATCCCGGGAGAATACCGACACCACCCCTCTGCACACATATACACTTCACCGCATGAACATCCAGCCCACGCCCTACGACCACCCCGACGCCGTCAAGCTCGAGGACGCGGTCCAGGCGGAGTACGCCGTCCGCTACGACGACGAGGGCGACGCCACACCGCTGGACGCCGGAATGTTCGTCCCGCCCCGCGGCCTCTACCTCCTCGCGTACGACCCCGAGGGCCGCCCGGTCGCCACGGGCGGCTGGCGCACGCAGGACGCGAACGACGAGGGCTACGCGGACGGCGACGCCGAGCTCAAGCGCATGTACGTGATCCCCGAGGCCCGCGGCCTGGGCCTGGCCCGCCGCATCCTCGCGGCCCTGGAAGCCGACGCCCGCGCCGCCGGCCGCACCCGCATGGTCCTGGAGACGGGCACCGCCCAGCCGGAGGCGATAGCCCTCTACGCCTCCAGCGGCTACGCCCCCTGCGCGAAGTTCGGCCACTACCGCCACTACCCCAACAGCCGCTGCTTCGCGAAGCCGCTGGTCTGACCCGCCCGCCGGCTCGCGCCCGCAGAGCGCGGGCCGGGCCGGGACGTCCGGGAACAGCAGAAATCCCGCCCGATCTTGCGATCGGACGGGATTCCCGTGTCTGTGGACCTGTGGGGATTTGAACCCCAGACCCCCTCGATGCGAACGAGGTGCGCTACCAGACTGCGCCACAGGCCCTTGCGACGTGTGAAACATTAGCATCCCGATCGGGAAGAACAAAAATCGCTTCCCCCGCAGGTCAGCCGGGGGCGTCGCGGGCCCCCGGCAGGGGGTCATTCGTTGGCGGCCCGGGGGCGGTCGTCGTCCGCGTACTGGTCGAAGAGCGGGGTGCGGCCGTGGTCGTGGCCGCGCCGGGGCGGGGTGGTGCGCCGGCGGGGCGCCGGGGACGGGGCGGGGGCCGGGTCGGCCGCCGTGGAGGAGCGGGCGGCGCTCCAGGTCTCCGGGTCCGTGATGTCGATGCCGCTCGTGGCGCGCGGGGCGACCGGGGCGGTGACGTACGTGGGGAGCGGCACCGGGACCGGGTCCCAGCTGTCGCCGCGGGCCGGGCCGCGCTCGCGCTGCTGGTCCACCCACTCCGCGTGGTCGGTCTGCTCGACCAGGGCGCGCCGGTCCGCCTCCTGCGGGGAGAGCGGCGGGGCCATCGGGGCCGCGTCGGCCTCGGGCTCCGGCGTCGGGGCCGGGCGGCGGCTCTCGCGCAGCCGGGCGGCGGCGGCTTCGGCGCGGCGCCGGTCCATCACGTACACGAAGCGCCGCCGCTCCTGGACCCGCAGGTGCAGGATGTACGCGCTGAGGAGCAGCGCCGGTACCGCGGGCGCCCACAGGAAGGCGACGCCGCCGACGGCCGCGACCACCGCGCCGAGCGTGAAACCGGCGAAGAGGAGCGTGGTGACCCGGCGGCGCCGGGCGAGGACCTTGCCGCGGCGGGCCCGCTCGGCGGCGGCACCCGGGGCGGGGCGCTGCGGTGCGGGGTGCGGCGGGGCCGGGGCCGGTTCCGGATCGGGCTCGGGCTCGGGGAGCTCCAGTCGCGCTTCCGTCCTGGCCGCGGGCGCGGAGAAGGCCCGGACGTCGACCGAACTCAGGTGCTCGGTCTCCACGTCCGGGTCCACGTCGGGCGTCGGACCCTCCGCCGTACGGTCCCGCTGCTTGAGCTCCCGGGCGTACCGGCGCTCCATGCCCGCCCGTCCGGAAAGCAGCCGGATGGCGGTGCTGAAGCGTTCCGTCGGACGGGCTTCGTTCAGCTCGTCCTGCCTGCGGAGCCACATCGGCACCAAGTAGGCGGCCCAGGCCCCGACGATGACTGCGTAGATGAGGCCGCTGCTGCTCACGCCTCACACGGTAGAGGGGTTCTGTAACACGCATCGGCCAATTGGCCCGGTGTGTCGCACGATCTGGCTGATATCACTGAACTTTTTTGTGATTGTTCAGATCGATTGACCGTCAACTGCCGATTGAATTCGAACACTTATTGCATTCTTGCGTGGTGCCAGCGCCGCAAGAGCCCCTCCGGCACCTCTTCCGCCGTGAGCGCGAACACCAGATGGTCCCGCCACGCGCCGTCGATGTGGAGATACCGGGGCCGCAGCCCCTCCTCGCGGAAGCCGAGCTTCTCGGCCACCCGGCGCGAGGGCCCGTTCTCCGGCCGGATGCACACCTCCATGCGGTGCAGCCCGACGACCCGGAAGCAGTGGTCGACGGCGAGCGCGACCGCCGTCGGCATCACTCCGCGCCCGGCCACCTCGCTGTCCACCCAGTACCCCACGTGCCCCGAGCACATGGAGCCCCAGGTGATCCCGGCCACCGTCAACTGGCCGACGAGCCGCCCCCGGTACTCGATGACGAACGGCAGCATCCGGCCGGCGTTCGCCTCCGACCGCAGGTGGCGCACCATCTGGCGGTACGTCGGCCGCTGGGCGACCGGCGCGCCGGGGGGCGCCGGGGGCACCGTCGCCTCCCAGGGCCGCAGCCACTCGCGGTTGCGCCGGTTCACCTCACGCCAGGCCGCCTGGTCGCGCATCTTTATCGGGCGGAGCAGCACCTCGCCGTCGACGAGGACCGCCGGCCAGGACGGGATCACGACGCTCTCGGGTGGTCGCCGCCGCGGATCTGGTCCACGGCATGGCGCAGGAGCGGCTCCAGGACGGCGAGCCCGTCCCGCACCCCGCCGGGGGACCCCGGCAGGTTCACGATCAGCGTGCCGCCCGCGACCCCGGCGAGACCGCGCGAGAGCGCCGCCGTCGGGACCTTCTCGCGGCCGTACGCGCGGATCGCCTCCGGGATGCCGGGGATCTCCCGCTCCAGGACCCGGCGGGTCGCCTCGGGGGTCTCGTCCGTGGGCGAGATGCCCGTGCCGCCGGTGGTGACGATCACGTCGTACCCGGCGGCGACCCCGTCGCGCAGCGCCGCCTCGACCGGCGCCCCGTCCGGGACGACCCGCGGGCCGTCCACGGCGAAGCCCAGGGCCGTCAGGCCCTCGGCGATCAGGGGCCCGCCCCTGTCCTCGTACACCCCGGCCGAAGCCCGGTTGGAGGCGGTGACGACGAGAGCGGCGTACCGGCCGGGCAGCTCCCCGCCGTGCTCGTGCGCCCCCGGCTCCCGTGCCGCGCGCGTCACGCCTCGGCCCTCGTCCAGTGGCCCGACTTGCCGCCCGTCTTCTCCTCCACCCGTACGTCGGAGATGACCGCGCCCTTGTCGACCGCCTTGATCATGTCGACGACGGTGAGGGCCGCCACCGAGACGGCCGTCAGGGCCTCCATCTCGACGCCCGTGCGGTCCGTCGTCCGCACGGTCGCCAGGATCTCGACGGCGTCGTCCGTGACCGCCAGGTCCAGGGTGACGCCCGAGACGGCCAGCGGGTGGCAGAGCGGGATGAGGTCCGGGGTCTTCTTGGCACCCATGATCCCGGCGATGCGGGCGGTGGCGAGCGCGTCGCCCTTCGGGACGCCCTCACCGCGCAGCAGCTCGATCACGCGCGGCGAGACGAGGACCCGCCCGCTGGCGCGGGCGGTGCGGGACGTGACGTCCTTCGCCGATACGTCGACCATGCGGGCCGCGCCCGCCTCGTCGATGTGGGTGAGACCTTGCTGCGTGCTCATGGCCGTGACACTCCCGGTCGCTGTGTGAAGGACGACACCGTACCCCCACCCTCGCCCCCTCAGCCGAGGAGGACCACTTCCAGCTCGGTGCCCGGCGCGACGCTCTCCGTCTCCTCCGGGACCACGAGCAGGCAGTCCGCGTGCGCGAGGGCCGCGATCAGGTGGGAGCCGGCACCCCCCACGGGTGTGACGGTGCCCGCCTCCCGGTCGTACGTACCGCGGAGGAACTGGCGGCGGCCCGCCGGGGACGACACGGGCCCGTCGGCGGCGAGCAGCGCCCGCACCCGGGGCCGGTGCAGGTCCTCGACGCCCATCAGGGCGCGGATCGCGGGGCGCACGAACAGTTCGAAGGAGACGTACGAGGAGACCGGGTTGCCCGGCAGGGCGAGCAGCGGGATCTGCTCGGCGCCGACGGCGCCGAAGCCCTGCGGCTTGCCCGGCTGCATCGCCAGCTTGCGGAAGTCGACCTGCCCGTCGGCGGACAGCGCCTCCTTCACCACGTCGTAGGCGCCGACGCTGACCCCGCCGGTGGTCACCAGCAGGTCGGCCCGGATGAGCTGGTCCTCGATGGTGGCGCGCAGCGACTCGGCGTCGTCGGCGACGGCGCCCACCCGGTAGGCCAGGGCGCCCGCGTCCCGCGCGGCGGCGGCGAGCGCGAAGCTGTTCGAGTCGTGGATCTGGCCCTCGCCCAGCGCCTCGCCGGGCTGGACGAGCTCGCTGCCGGTGGACAGGACGACCACCCTCGGACGGGGCCGGACCATCACGGTGCCCCGGCCGATCGCGGCGAGCAGGCCGATCTGCGGCGGCCCCAGGACCGTGCCCGCCGCGAGGGCGAGCTCCCCGGCCCGGACGTCGCTGCCCGCCCTGCGGACATGGGCGCCGGCCTCGGCGGACCGGTGGACCCTGACCTCGCCGGCGGAGCCCTCGGGGGCGGCGCTGGCGGCGGTCATGCCGGTGGCCGCGCCCCCGCCCGTACCGCCGTCGGTCCACTCGACGGGGACGACGGCCTCGGCGCCGGGCGGCAGCGGGGCGCCGGTCATGATCCGGGCGGCCTGCCCGGGGCCGACCTCGGGCAGGCCGCCGGCGCCGGCCGCGACGTCGCCGATGACGGTGAGGACGGCGGGGAACTCCTCGGTGGCCCCGGCGACATCGGCGACCCGGACGGCGTACCCGTCCATGGAGCTGTTGTCGAAGGGCGGCAGCGCGGCCGGCACCGCCACGTCCTCGACGAGGACGCAGCCCTGGGCGTCGAGGAGCTGGAGCTCGATCGGTTCGAGCGGGGAGACCGTCGCGAGGATGTCGGCGAGGTGCTCGTCGACGGACCACAGGCCGCGGGCCGGGCCCGCGCAGGGGTCGGCCGCCGTCCCCTCGCCGTGGTCGTGCTTCTCGTGGTCGTCGTGGGACGGCGACGGTGCCGCGCTGCTGCTCAAGGTGCTACATCTCCTCGCTGACGTATCTCCGGAGCCAGGCCCGGAAGTCCGGTCCCAGATCTTCACGTTCGCACGCGAGTCTGACAATGGCACGCAGATAGTCCCCGCGGTCACCGGTGTCATAGCGGCGCCCCTTGAACACGACGCCGTGCACCGGGCCGCCGATCTTCTCGTCGGAGGCGAGTTTCTGCAGGGCGTCGGTCAGCTGGATCTCGCCGCCGCGGCCCGGCTCGGTGTCCCGCAGCGTGTCGAAGACGGCCGGATCCAGTACGTAGCGGCCGATGATCGCGTAGTTGCTGGGCGCCTCGCCCGGGTCCGGCTTCTCGACCAGATCCGTCACCTTCACGACGTCGGAGTCGGCGGTCGCCTCCACCGCGGCGCAGCCGTAGAGGTGGATCTGCGAGGACTCGACCTCCATCAGGGCGATGACGCTGCCGCCCTCGCGCTCCTGGACTTCCACCATCCGCGCGAGCAGCGGGTCGCGCGGGTCGATCAGGTCGTCGCCGAGGAGCACCGCGAAGGGCTGGTCGCCGACGTGCGGGGCGGCGCAGAGCACGGCGTGGCCGAGGCCGCGCGGGGCGCCCTGGCGGACGTAGTGCATGGTGGCCAGGTCGCTGGACTCCTGGACCTTGGAGAGCCGTTCGCCGTCGCCCTTCCGGATCAGGGCCTCCTCCAGCTCGTAGTTCCGGTCGAAGTGGTCCTCCAGCGGACGCTTGTTCCTGCCGGTGATCATCAGGACGTCGGAGAGACCGGCCGCGACGGCCTCCTCGACGACGTACTGGATGGCCGGCTTGTCGACGACCGGCAGCATCTCCTTCGGCGTCGCCTTGGTCGCCGGGAGGAAGCGTGTACCGAGACCGGCGGCGGGGATGACAGCCTTGCTGATCCGGCCGAGCCTGGGGAGCGACAGATTCATGCGGAGCACCTTAGTGGTTCGTAATGAGAAGAAGATGTGCCTTCGGTTAACTTCCTTCACATAAAGACAGTTACGAGACTTTCGTATATGCACATGAGGCGGTCATGACACCTGAGATGTCCGAAAAGACGATGCTGCGCAGCCGACTTCTGGCCGCCCGTGCCGCGCTGACCCCCGACTCCCTCGCGGACACGGCCGCGTCCCTCGCCCGGCAGGGCATGGAACTGGACGAACTCGCCGGGGCGGCCACCGTCGCCGCCTACGTGTCCGTGGGCCGCGAACCGGGCACCCGCGCCCTCCTGGACGCCCTCCACGCGCGCGGGGTGCGGGTCCTGCTCCCCGTCCTGCTGCCCGACAACGACCTGGACTGGGCGGCGTACGAGGGGCGCGGGGCGCTCGCGAAGGCCGGCCGCGGCCTCCTGGAGCCGACCGGGCCCCGGCTCGGCCCCGGGGCCGTGTGCGCCGCCGACACGGTGCTGCTGCCGGGCCTCGCCGTCGACGGGCGCGGGATGCGGCTCGGGCGGGGGGGCGGCTCGTACGACCGGGTCCTGGCCCGGCTCGCACGCGCGGGCGCGGATCCGGCCCTGGTGGTGCTCCTCTACGCGGACGAGGTGGTCGCGCGGGTCCCGGAGGAACCGCACGACCACCCCGTGCACGCGGTGGTGACCCCGGACGGGGTCACCCGCTTCCGCCCCTGATCAGGGCTTCAGCGTGAGCGTGTCCTTCGTCGTCGCGTCGACCGCCGCCCTGCCGTAGGCCCAGTCGTACAGCTCGCCCTTCGCCCAGGCGTCCGTCTGGTCGGTGTAGTTCGAGTGGAAGGCGTGCCCGGAGGCACCGGTCAGGTTGACCCACCGGGACTTGTCCCAGTCGCCGACGTTCACGACCATCCGCATCGACGGGACCCAGATGACGTCGTAGCCGCCGGCCGCGTTCCAGCCGGTGGCGTCGACGGCCGCCTCGCCGCCGCCCAGGTTCCACGGGCCGCGGTTGAGGAGCTGCTGCACCACGCCGGGACCCGCCGTGCCGAGGGTCTGGTTCTTCAGGGTCAGCTGGTGCAGCCGGCCCCAGCTCCAGGTGGAGACGTCCTTGCCGAGCTTGGCGGTCAGCTCCCAGCGGGCGTCCTTCATGGCCCGGGCGAGCAGCTGGTCACGCGTCTCGGTGGCCGCGTCGGTGCGGCTGCCGGGAGTCGTCCACCACTCGCTCTTCTCCTGCTTCAGGAGCGGGCGGACCACCTCGTACCAGCGGTCGCCGCCGTCCGGCTGCGCCGAGTCGGGGTCGCGCTCGCCGCACTCGCGGACGAGCTTGTTCTGCTCGTCGACGGGGCCGGTGGCCTGGGCCGGGCGGACGTTGATGCAGTCGCCCTCGGCGCGCAGCTCCTTGGGCAGCTTGTTCCCGAAGGCGAGCTTGAGGACGTTGCGCCAGACCGCGTTGAAGTAGGCCGCGGCGGCCGAGTCGGGCTCCTGGGTGTAGTCCCAGCCCTCCAGCAGCTTCTGCGCCTCGCGGACGGACGGGTCGGAGATGTCGATCTTCAGCAGCAGCGGGTTCAGCAGGGTCGCGATCTCGCTGCGGTTGTCGGTCTGCATGGTCCGCATGTCGTCCGGCGAGATCTTGCCGCCGTCCTTGGTCTTCGACTCGATGAGGTCGTTGATCCGCTGGCTGCGCGAGCCGTAGCCCCAGTCCTTGGTGAGCAGGTCGGGGTAGGTCTTCTGGTCGATCACGGCCTGGTTGGCGGTGACGATGTAGCCGCGGTCCGGGTTGTACTCGTACGGCAGCTGCTCGAAGGGGATGTAGCCCTTCCACTGGTACGAGGAGTCCCAGCCGGGCGCGGGCAGGGTGCCGTCGCCCTTGGCGCGGCGCGGGATCTTGCCGGGCGACTGGTAGCCGATGTTGCCCTCGGTGTCGGCGTAGATCAGGTTCTGGGACGGCACCTCGAAGTTCTTCGCGGCGGCCCGGAAGGTGGTGAAGTCCTTGGCGCGGTCGAGGGCGAAGATCGCGTCCATCGACCTGCCCGGCTGGAGCGCGGTCCACTGGAGGGAGACGCCGTAGCCGGTGCCGCGGTCGGGGGCGGCGTTGCCCACGGGGGCCTTCTGGCCGACCTGCTCCAGTTCGGAGGAGCGGTCGGAGACGAGCGGCCCGCGGTCGGTGGAGCGGACGGTGATCTTCCGGTCGGTGCCGCCGGCGACCTTGATGGTCTCCTCGCGGGTGGTGAAGGGCTTGACCTTGCCGTCGACGAGGTAGCCGTCGGGGCCGATCTTCTCCAGGTAGAGGTCGGTCACGTCGGCGCCGAGGTTGGTGAGACCCCAGGCGATCTTGTCGTTGTGGCCGATGATCACGCCGGGCATGCCGGAGAAGGTGTAGCCGGCGACGTCGTAGCGGCAGGTGGCCGAGACCGAGCGGCAGTGCAGGCCCATCTGGTACCAGAGGGACGGCAGCTGGGGCGCGAGGTGCGGGTCGTTGGCGAGCAGCGGCTTGCCGGAGGTCGTGTACTTCCCGGCGACGACCCAGGAGTTCGAGCCGATGCCGTTGCCGTTCGGGCCGAGCAGCGCCGGGACCGTGTCGAGGACCTCGGAGAGCGCGCCCAGCTGGGAGGCCGCGCCGCCGTTCGAACCGCCGGGGCCCGAGCCCGGGGTGTCCCCGGTCGTCGCCCCGTCGCCCTCGGTCGCGTCGGCCTTCGGGTCGAACGCCCCGGTGGACTCGTCGACCGCGCCCTTGTCCAGGATCGGCTGGTGGAGCGCGTACGGGTACTCCGGGTACAGCTGCTTGATCTGCTGGGCGCTCATCCGGCTCGTCATCAGCGAGCGGTCGATCTCGTCCTGCATGTTGCCGCGCAGGTCCCAGGCCATCGCCTTGAGCCAGGCCACCGAGTCGACCGGGGTCCACGGCTCGATCGCGTAGTCGTTGGTCAGCGACAGCGCCGCGTACTCGACCGAGATGTCGGCCGGCTTCGCGTGGTCCTTCAGGTAGGCGTTGACGCCGTCCGCGTACGCCTGGAGGTACTTCTTGGTCTCCGGCGACAGGACCTCGTCGTACTCCTGCTGCGCGACCCGGCGCCAGCCGAGGGTGCGCAGGAAGGCGTCGGTGTCGACCTGGCTCTCGCCGAACATCTCGGAGAGCCGGCCCGCGGTCACGTGCCGGCGCACGTCCATCTCGTAGAACCGGTCCTGCGCCTGGACGTAGCCCTGGGCGCGGAAGAGGTCCGTCTCGTTGTCGGCGTAGATCTGCGGGACGCCGTTCGCGTCCCGCTTCACCTCGACGTCGGCGGAGAGCTTGTCGAGGCGGATCTCGCCGGTCGTCTGCGGGAACGAGGCCCGGACGGTGCTGACTCCCCAGTACCCGCCGAAGCCGATGCCCGCGACCAGTGCGAGGACCAGGACGAGGAGGAGCAGGCGGGCTCGCCGCCCTTTCTTCTTGGCGGTCTTCTTGCCGGGGGGCGCGGTCGTGTTGGAGGGCATCGCTGTCCTTCGAGGGGCAGGGTGGTCCTGGAGTACGGGAGCAACCTTAGGCGCAGCGTCCGGACGGCCCGGACGCGGTGTCAGGAAGAGAACCGTACTGGTGAGCGAGGAGATGCAAAGGGGGCGTCAAGAAAGCGTTAAAGATTAGGTAAGGTAACGAAGTACCGGCCGCTGGAGGAACGATCCAGCCGCACGTGAGGGGAAGGAACGGCCACTGACTGTCCACCAGCTCAACGAACTCCTGCTCGTCTGCTCCCTCGTCCTGCTCGTGGCCGTCGCGGCCGTGCGGATCTCCTCCCGCAGCGGGCTCCCCAGCCTGCTGCTGTACCTGGGCATCGGCGTCGCGATGGGACAGGACGGCATCGGCAACGTCGCCTTCGACAACGCGGAACTGACGCAGGTCATCGGCTACGCCGCCCTCGTCGTGATCCTCGCCGAAGGCGGTCTCGGCACGAAGTGGAAGGAGATCAAGCCGGCGCTCCCCGCCGCGGTCGTCCTCTCCACCGTCGGCGTCGCCGTCAGCGTCGGCATCACCGCCGCCGGCGCCCACTACCTCGTCGGCCTCGACTGGCGGCAGGCGCTGATCATCGGCGCCGTCGTCTCCTCCACCGACGCCGCCGCCGTCTTCTCCGTGCTGCGCAAGGTGCCCCTCCCCTCACGGGTCACCGGTGTGCTGGAGGCCGAGTCCGGCTTCAACGACGCCCCCGTCGTCATCCTCGTCGTCGCCTTCTCCACCGCGGGACCGGTCGACCACTGGTACGTCCTCGTCGGCGAGATCGCCCTCGAACTCGCCATCGGCGTCGCCGTCGGCCTGGCCGTCGGATTCGTCGGCGCCTACGGCCTGCGGCACGTGGCCCTGCCCGCCTCCGGCCTCTACCCGATCGCCGTCATGGCCATCGCCGTCAGCGCCTACGCCGCCGGCGCCATGGCCCACGGCTCCGGCTTCCTCGCCGTCTACCTGGCCTCGATGGTCCTCGGCAACGCCAAGCTGCCCCACGCGCCCGCGAACCGCGGCTTCGCCGAGGGACTCGGCTGGATCGCCCAGATCGGCATGTTCGTCCTGCTCGGTCTGCTCGTCACCCCGCACGAGCTCGTCCGCGACTTCTGGCCCGCCGTCGTCATCGGCCTCGTCCTGACGGTCGTCGCCCGGCCCATGGAGGTCCTGGTCAGCCTGCTGCCCTTCCGGATCCCCTGGCAGGAGCAGGCCCTGATGTCCTGGGCCGGCCTGCGCGGAGCCGTCCCCATCATCCTCGCCACCATCCCGATGGTGTCGAAGATCGAGGGCAGCGAACGGATCTTCAACATCGTCTTCGTGCTCGTCGTCGTCTACACCCTCGTCCAGGGCCCCACGCTGCCCTGGCTGGCCAGGGCGCTCAAGCTGGGCCACTCCACCGAGGCCGCCGACCTCGGCGTCGAGTCCGCCCCGCTGGAACGGCTCCGCGGACACCTCCTCTCCGTCGCGATCCCGGAGCGCTCCCGGATGCACGGCGTCGAGGTCGCCGAACTGCGCCTCCCGCCCGGAGCCGCCGTCACCCTCGTCGTACGCGAGGACGCCAGCTTCGTACCGGGCCCCGCGACCGTCCTGCGGCACGGCGACGAACTCCTCGTCGTCGCCACCGACCCGGTACGGGACGCCACCGAGCGGCGGCTGCGCGCCGTCGGCCAGGGCGGCAAGCTCGCCGGCTGGCTCGGGACCGGAGGCGCGACGGCCGCCTCGGCCCCCGCCGCCACGGGCCGCTTCCACCTGCCGGGCAACGGCGGACACCGGAGCGGCCAAGGCGGCAACAAGAGAACATCCGGTTAATCCCAGGCATTAATTCAGGTGCGGGAGCGTTTTCCCAGGCGGGAAGACGCTCCTTCCCTGTAGCATGAAGGCACACCAGATCGAACCAACTCTGCCTGACGCAGAGCTGGCGCGACCGTATGGCGGCCGTGGCGCCCCTCCACCGTGGGGCCGGCCCGGTATCTACCGCAGTAACGCGCATGAGGACAGCTCTCGGCGACACCCGCAGCACCACCGTGCCGGGGCGCGCTACCAGGCGGCAGAAAGGCAAGGACCGTGGCGTCCACGGTCATCACGGACAAGCGGCCCGGCTACGGGCAGCTCCTGCGCACCCCCGGTGCGCTGTCCTTCCTGCTTCCCGGCTTCGCCGCCAGGCAGCCCTTCGCGATGCTGACCATCGGCATCGTCCTGCTCGTCCAGCACACCACCGGATCCTTCGGCAGCGCCGGCGCCGTCGCCGCCGTCACCGGCGTCTCCATGGCGCTCTTCGCCCCGCAGAGCGGCAAGCTCGCCGACCGCTTCGGACAGCGCGCCGTCCTGATCCCCGGCGTCCTCGTCCACACCGCGGCCGTCTCCCTGCTGGTCGTCCTCGCCCTGAGCGGCGCCCCGCTCTGGGCCCTGTTCCTGGCCGCCGTCCCCGCCGGAGCCTCCGTGCCCCAGGTCGGACCGATGGTCCGGGCCCGCTGGGCCGCCAAGCTCGACGGCACCCCGCTGATGCCGACGGCCGCCGCCTTCGAATCCGTCACGGACGAGTTCACCTTCGTCGTCGGCCCCGTCCTCGCCACCGCCCTGTGCACCGGCGTCCACCCGGCCGCCGGCCTGATCGCCGAGGCCGCCCTCACCCTCGTCGGCGGCCTGTTCTTCGCCGCGCAGAGCGCCACCCAGCCCGCCTACGGCATCGCCGCGGCCGCAGGCCACCTCGGCGGCGAGCCCCGCCGCTCCGCCCTGTCCGTCCCCGGCGTACGTGTCCTCATCGTCGCCTTCCTCGGCATCGGCTCCGTCTTCGGCGGCATGCAGGTCTCCCTCACCGCCTTCACCGAGGAGATCGGCAACCCCGGCGCCAACGGCCTCCTGTACGGGATCTTCGCCGCCGGCAACATGCTCGCGGGCATCGCCATGGGCGCCGTCGCCTGGAAGACCGGCCCCCGCCGCCGCCTGATCATGGGCTACGCCGGCCTCACCGTCGCCGCCTCCCTGCTGTGGACCACGCACTCGGTGCTGCTCCTCGCCGCCCTCGGCCTCGTCGTCGGCCTGTGCATCGCCCCGGCCCTGATCACCGGCTACACCATCGTCGAGACCCTGATCCCGGCCACCGCCCGCACCGAGGCCTTCACCTGGCTCACCGGCGCCGTCGCGCTGGGCCAGGCCGCGGCCGTCACCGTCGCCGGCCGCCTCGCCGACGCCCACGGCGCGAGCACCGGATTCCTCGTGCCGATGGCGGGCACGGCCCTCGCCCTGGCCACGCTGCTCGCCCTGCGCTCCCGGCTCACGCCGCGCGAGGCGAGCCGGGTCGCGGCACGTGGCATCGGTCACCGCGTGCCGGTGACGGTGGACTGATCCCACGGAATACGTCACTATGGATCGTCGTTAGCACTCGATGAGTGTGAGTGCCAGGAGGAAGTCAAGTGCCGACCTACCAGTACCAGTGCACCGAGTGCGGCGAAGGCCTCGAGGCGGTGCAGAAGTTCACCGATGACGCCCTGACCGAGTGCCCCAGCTGCAACGGACGCCTGAAGAAGGTGTTCTCGGCCGTCGGCATCGTGTTCAAGGGTTCCGGCTTCTACCGGAACGACAGCCGCGGCTCGTCGTCCAGCAGCTCGCCGGCCTCGAAGTCCTCGACGACGACGTCCACGACGTCCTCTTCCTCGGACTCCAAGCCCGCCGCCTCGACCGCGTCGTCGTCCGCCTCCAGCTCCTCGACGTCCTCGTCGAGCACCGGAAGCTCGGCCGCCTGACCCGTCGCGCCCCCCCGAGTGCCCCGTCGCCCCGCGCGACGGGGCACTCGGCGTTTCCGCGCGCCCTCGGTGTTTCCTCCCGTCCCCTCGGTGTTTCCTCCCGCGCACTCGGTGTTTCCTCCCGCGCCCTCGGTGTTTCCTCCCGTCCCCACGCGCTGCGTAGGGTGACCCGCATGGCCAACCATGACGTGTACGCGGACATCGGCGTGATCGGCGGCTCCGGCTTCTACTCCTTCCTGGAGGACGTCACGGAGGTGACCGTCGACACCCCGTACGGCAGCCCCAGCGACTCCCTCTTCCTCGGCGCGATCGGCGGCCGGCAGGTCGCCTTCCTCCCCCGGCACGGCCGCGGCCACACCCTCCCGCCGCACCGGATCAACTACCGCGCCAACCTCTGGGCCCTGCGCTCCGTCGGCGTACGGCAGGTCCTCGGGCCCTGCGCCGTCGGCGGACTGCGCGAGGACCACGGACCCGGCACGCTCGTCGTCCCCGACCAGCTCGTCGACCGCACGAAGAGCCGGGCGCAGACCTACTTCGACGGGGAGCGTCGGGCCGACGGGGCCCTGCCCCGCGTCGTCCACGTGACCTTCGCCGACCCCTACTGCCCGGACGGACGGCGAGCCGCGGTCAAGGCCGCCCGGGGCCGGGGCTGGGAACCCGTGGACGGCGGCACCATGGTCGTCGTCGAGGGCCCCCGCTTCTCCACCCGCGCCGAATCCCGCCTGCACGCCGCCGCCGGCTGGTCCGTCGTCGGCATGACCGGACACCCCGAAGCCGTCCTCGCCCGCGAACTGGGCCTCTGCTACACCTCCCTCGCACTCGTCACCGACCTCGACGCCGGCACCGAGACCGGCGACGGCGTCTCCCACACCGAGGTCCTCCAGGTGTTCCGCCAGAACGTCGGACGCCTGCGGGACGTCCTCTTCGACGCCGTGTCGACCCTGCCCGCCACGGTGGACCGGGACTGCCTCTGCACCCATGCCCACGACGGCTGGGACCTCGGCATCGAACTGCCGTAAACCACCCTCGGGAGTGGGGAGGTTGTCCACAGGCGCGGGGTGATCCCCAGGCCGCGGCGGGGCGGCCGCGGGACGGGGACAGTGGCGGCACGACACCGTTCCCGAGCAGGACAGGCGGCCCCCGATGACGACGACCCCCCTCACCTCCCCCTCCTCCGTGCCGCCGCCCTGCGCGGTCCCGGCCTTCGAGCCGCTCCGCGTCCGGGGCGCCGGCCACCGGCTGCGCAGGGCGCTCCGGCGCGGACGGCGCGGGCCCGCACTGCTCCTGGCGCTGACCGCCGGCGCCCTGGCCGTCGCGCAGACGGGCGCCGCCCCCGCCGCACCTCCTCCCCCGTCGGCACCCGCCCGCGCCCGGCCGCCCGCCGCCGCGCCCCTGGTGTCCGCGCCCGTACGGATCGCCGACGCCGCGACCGTACGGCTGCTGCGCCCCGGCGACCGGGTCGACGTGATCGCCGCGCCCGACTCGCCGCTCAGCGGGGATAGCGAGGCCCACGTGGTCGCGACGGACGCCCGAGTGGCCGAAGTCCCGCGACCGGACCGGACTCGACCGGACGGAGGGGCGCTCGTCGTCCTCTCCGTGCCACGGCCGACGGCGGCGAAGCTGGCAGGTGCCGGTGTCACGTCCCAACTGGCGGTGATCCTGTGCTGATTCGCACTGGCGGGCTGTCAAGTCACCGTCCCGTGTGTACGGATTGGACGCCTCTGCGCCGTTCACGGCCTAATGGCTCCGCACAGAGCAGCACACGTGACATCGCACGCGACGAAAGGCACCTCGGTGGCCGAGAAGAAGGAAAGTTTGCTGGGAGGCTTCAAGGCCTTCCTGATGCGTGGCAACGTGATCGACCTGGCGGTGGCGGTCGTCATCGGTGCCGCGTTCACGAACATCGTGAACTCGGTGGTCAAGGGCATCATCAACCCGGTCGTCGGCGCCTTCGGCACCAAGGACCTGGAGAGCTACTCGTCCTGCATCAAGGACACCTGCGCCGTGGTCAACGGCGAGGTGCAGGGCATCCAGATCCAGTGGGGCCTGGTCCTCAGCGCCGTGCTGAGCTTCCTGATCACCGCAGCCGTCGTGTACTTCCTCATGGTCCTGCCGATGGCGAAGATCCTCGCCAAGCGCGCCGCGCACGACAAGGCCAAGGAGGGCGTCGAGGAGGTCATGGAGATCAGCGAGCTGGAGGTGCTCAAGGAGATCCGCGACCACCTCGTCGCCCAGCGCGGCCCGGTGGCGGGCACGGGCTCCGGCTCCGGCTCCGGCCCTGGTTCCGGTTCCGGCCCCGCCGGTGGCACGGGGACGCACCCCACCCCCTGACCGGCGGGGCACGCCGGTCTCAGAGGTGGTGCGGCGGCTTCTCGTCCAGGAAGCGCGCGAGGTCGGCGGCGCTGTCGCCGCCGGCCGGAGGCCGCTCGCCCCACCCGCGGTCCGTGTCGTCCGCGGATTGCTGGTCCAGCGGATCGTCGAAGACGAGTGCCGGCTTCGGACTGTTCTCGGGGCTGGAGGATGTGCCGGGCCGCTTCGCGTCTCGCGGTCCGTGGGCGGGGGCGGTGCTCATCTCTTCAGAGTACGCCCGCTCACCCGCCCCGTACCCCGCTGATCAGCGGTCCTTCGGGTCGATCAGCCACAGCCCCAGCACCACCAGGAACGACAGGACGAGGAAGCCCGCGCCCCACCAGGCGGTGCCCGTGTCACCCGTCATCCACTCGTCCACCACGATCGTCAGCCCCCAGAGCTGGCCGATGACGACCGTGAGCGCCAGCGCGAGGCGTGCCGAGAGCTTCGACGAACGTTCCGGCTCCTGCTCCGTACCGGCCCCGGGGCCCGGCCCGGTGCGCCGGATCCGGGGATCGCCGTACCCACTGGTGGGCCGGATCTGCGGGTAGCGCTCGTGCACGGGCCGGTTCAGCCGGGGCTGAGCGCTGCCGGGGGTGTAGGCGGGCGGGCGCGGGGGCTCCGCCGGCCGGGGGGCTTCGGGATCCCGGGGGAACGCGTTCTCGCTCATGTCCGCTCGCTCCTCTCGGGCCCGGCGGGCACGGCCGGGGCCGCGCCGCCCTCCAGGCGGTCGCAGAGGGGGCTGCCCTGGCCGCGCTGCCGGCAGTAACCCTCCTGGAGGCTCTCGCCGGAGCGGGCGGTGCCGACGGCCCAGACGCTGCCGTCGACCTGCTCGACGAGGATCACCTTCGGCAGGCCGCGGGGCGGAGGGCCTGCGGTGACCTCTCCCGTGCGGGCGTCGAAGATCCCCTCGTGGCAGGGGCAGTACAGCTCGCCCTCGCTCCCCCGCTCCTTCCGCCAGAGCACGGCGCAGGCGAGGTGGGTGCAGACGGCGGAGTAGCCGGCGAGGGAGCCGTCGTCCATGCGGACGGCGATCGCCCGGTCCTCGTCTCCGGGGTAGCGGAAGGCGAGCGACTCCCCCGGTTCGATCCGGTCGGCGATCTTCTTGATCCCCGGGGTGCCGTCGGGGTCGCCGTGCCGGTGCAGGATGCCGGAGGCGACGCCGACGCCGCCGACGGCGAGGCCGCCGGAGACGGTGGCGACGATCCGCAGGTAGTCCCGGCGGGTGGTGAGCGAGTCGGCGGCGATCCGGTCGCGGAGCGCTTCCTGTGCCGCGTCGGCGTGGGCGTCCGGGGCGGGCGGCTGGGGGTCGGTGACGCTCAACGGACGTCCCTTCCGTTGATCTCGACGACGGGGAGGCCGCCGGGCACCGGCCACTGGACCTTGTCCGCGGGGACGACCATCGCGACTCCGGTGGAGACGGTGGTGCTGCCGAAGGTGAAGGAGTCGGCGACCTGGACGCCGGGGCGTTCGGCGCGGAGCTCGTCGAGCGTCCCGTAGAAGAGGGCGCCGGTGGGGCAGACGGTGGCGCACATGGGGGCGAGGCCGTAGGCGGTGCGGTCGTAGCAGAGGTTGCACTTCATCTGGAGCTTCGCCTGGAGGTCGATCTTGGGTACGCCGAAGGGGCAGGCGTTGACGCAGTTGGCGCAGCCGATGCAGCGGGTGGTGTCGGCCTGCTGCACGACGCCGTCGGCGGTGACGAGGATGGCGTCGGCGGGGCAGACCTCGGCGCAGGGGGCGACGGGGTCCTCGCAGTGCATGCAGACGGTGGGGAGGGAGGCGACGGAGTGGCCCTCGTCGGGGTAGTCGAGGTGGATCATCGACTTGCCCCGGTGCGAGTCGCATTCGCGGCAGGCGGAGACGCAGGCCTGGCAGCCGATGCAGCGGCCCGGGTCGATGAAGATCGTGCGGCCCATCATGTGCGGGTCAGCTCCTCTCCGCGGTGCCGCGGCCCTGGGGGGAGGTGGGGGGCAGCGGGTCGGTGCGGGAGACCTGGGTCTCCGGGTAGGCGTGGTGTCCGGGGGCGGTGGGGGGTGCGGGGACGTCGTCGACGCGTTCGGCGGGCTCGATGCGCGCGGCGCACACCTTGTACTCGGGGATCTTGGAGCGTGGGTCGAGGGCGTCGATGGTGAGGGCGTTCGCCGCGGTGGGGACGGGCCAGTGGTAGGGCACGAAGACGGTGTCGGGGCGGATGGCCTCGGTGACGAGGGCGGGGAAGACCTCGCTGCCGCGGCGGGTGACGACGCGGACGGGGTCGCCGTTGCGGAAGCCGTGGGAGGGATGGACCTCGACCCAGGGGCGGGGGGTCTGTTCGACGAGGGCGCCGAGGCGGCGGGTCTGGTTGCCGGAGAGGAAGTGGGCGACGGTGCGGCCGGTGGTGAGGGAGAGGGGGTACTCCTCGCTGTACGGGTCCATGGGCGGGTGCCATTCGACGACCTGCAGGTGGATCCTGCCGTCGGGGTGGTAGGTGCGGCCGTCCTCGAAGAGGCGGGGGGTGCCGGGGTGGTCGGTGCTGGGGCAGGGCCAGGCGATGCCGCCGGTCTCGTCGAGGCGTTCGTAGGTGATGCCGTAGTAGTCGTTGACGGTTCCGGCGGAGGCGGTGCGGAGCTCCTCGAAGACGGAGCGGGAGTCGGGGAAGGCGAACTTGTCCCCGACGCCGAGGCGTTTGGCGAGTTCGCAGATGACCCAGGTGTCGGTGCGGACGCCGGCGGGGGGTTCCTGGGCCTTGTTGTGCTTGACGACCCTGGCTTCGGCGTTGGCCATGACGCCTTCGTCCTCGGCCCAGACGGTGACGGGGAAGACGACGTGGGCGTTGGCGGCGGTCTCGGAGAGGAAGAAGTCGAACTGGGCGTGGAATTCGAGGGTGTCGTAGCCGTCCTTGACGGTGGCGTAGTTCGGGAGGGAGACGAAGGGGTTGTTGCAGATGCCGACGAGTCCGCGGATCTCCTTGCGCTGCATCTGCCAGACCATCTCCATCATGGAGGTTCCGGCGAGCGGGAGTTCGGCTTCGTCGATGCCCCAGATCTCGCAGATCTGACGGCGGTGTTCGGGGTTGGTGATGGAGCGGCCGCCGGGGAGGAGGTCGGATTTCTGGCCGTGTTCGCGGCCGCCCTGGCCGTTGCCCTGGCCGGTGATGGTGCCGTAGCCGGCGCCGGGCTTTCCGATGTGCCCGGTGGCGACGCAGAGGTTGATGATCGAGAGGCAGTTCTCGACGCCCTGGGAGTGGTGCTCGACGCCGCGGGCGTGCCAGGCCATGGCCTTGCCGGCGCCGGCGAACATGCGGGCGACCTGGACGATCTGCTCCTCGGGGACTCCGCAGATCTCGGCCGAGCGGGCCGGCGGGTAGTCGGCGACGGTCCGCTTGACGTCCTCCCAGCCGGTGGCGTGGGCGGCGAGGTAGGCCTCGTCGGTGAGGCCCTCGGCGACGACGACGTGGAGCACGGCGTTGAAGAAGGCCGAGTCGGTGCCGGGTTTGAGGGCGACGTGGACGTCGGCGGTGCGGGCGATCGCGGTCTCGCGGGGGTCGACGACGATGAGGGCGGCGCCGCGGTCGCGGGCTCCCCAGAGGTACTGGGTCATGACGGGGAAGCATTCGCCGACGTTGGACCCGGCGATGAGGAGGCAGTCGGTGAGGAGGATGTCGGAGAAGGGGTTGCCGGCCCGGTCGATGCCGAAGGCGAGTTTGTTGGCTCCGGCGGCGGAGACCATGCAGAGGCGGCCGTTGTAGTCGACGTGGCGGCTCTTGAGGGCGACGCGGGCGAACTTGCCGACGAGGTAGGTCTTCTCGGAGAAGAGGCTGGCGCCGCCGAGGAGGCCGAAGGCGTCGTTTCCGTGCTCGGCCTGGATGCGGCGGATCTCGGCGACGGTGTGGTCGAGGGCCTCGTCCCAGCTGACCTCGCGGAACTCCTCGTCGCGGCCCCGGCGCATGAGGGGCGCGGTGAGCCGGTCGGGGTGGTTGACCTGCTGGTAGGCGTTGATGCCCTTGGGGCAGAGCCGCATGCGGTTGATGTCGTGGTTGCGGGGCTCGACGCCGAAGACCTTGCCGTGGCGGTCGACGCGGAGGTACATGCCGCACTGGACGCCGCAGAAGCAGCAGTGGGTGGGGACGAGGGTCTCGTCGTTCTGGTCGGCGCGCCAGCGGTCAGCGGGGATGCCGCCGGCGTCGCGGAAGTTCCGGGTGCCGGGTGGCGCGAGGGAGGGGTCGAGCGGCAGCGGCCGGCCGGGGGTCGCGGGGTCGGTCGCGGTCACTTGAAGCCCTTCTTGACGTGGTCGAGGTAGGCGTTGCCGCGCAGGACGCGTTTGCAGCGGGGGCAGTACTCGGCCCAGGTGTCGAATCCGAGGTCGAGGTCGCGCATGGTGCCCTGGAGGTTCTCGACGTAGGGGGCGGTGTCGATGGGCTCGTGGCAGCGGCGGCAGGTGAGGATCTCGTCGTCGCCGTCGCGGCGGGCGGTGTACTTGAAGAGCTGCATGCCGACGGCGGCGGGGCGCTGGACGATGTGGAAGAACTTCCCGAAAGGGATGTAGATGAGGGTGAAGACGACGGACACCATGTGGAGGATGGCGAGGAATTCGTAGCCGCCGCCGTGCAGGAAGATCGACGAGAACGTCAGCAGCAGCCCCGTCACGGAGATGACGATGAGGGCGAGGAGCGGGACGAGGTCGTAGGCGAAGCGCTGGCCGGTGATGGCGCCGCGGTCCTTCATGCGGCGCCAGAGGAAGTAGGAGGCCCCGGCGATGACCAGGACGGCGGCGATGTCGAGGCCGTGGAACATGAGCCAGCCGACGACGCTGAGGGCGTCGAAGCCGAGGATCTTGAAGCCCCAGATCCGCATCTCGTAGCCGGGTCCCGAGCCGCTGTCGGAGGTGAAGGTGAACCAGCCCCAGGTGAGGGGGAAGGTGATCGCGGCGGCGAGCAGGCAGCCCCAGAAGAGGAGCTGGTGGGCGGCCCAGCGGGCGTGGGAGCGGGCGCCTAGGAACTTCTGGAGGCCGAGGTAGGTGGCGATCATCTTCGGCAGGGCGGTGGGCGCCTTGCGGAAGTTCGCGGCGGAGAAGAAGGAGCGCCAGCCCTGCCGGAAGAGGCGGCGGGCGCCGGGGGCGGAGATCCAGACGGTGTAGCGGTAGGCGACGCCGAAGGCGAGGAAGACGGTGGCGACGGCGTACGGGAGGAGGGCCGAGTCGAAGTCGCGCAGCAGGCGGCTGCCGAGGACGATCGCGAGGATCAGCAGGACGGAGACGGCGGCCCCGGCGAGGGAGGCGCGGCGGCGGACGGCGGCGGGGGTCCGGCGTGCCGTCCCGGCGGTCCGCGGCGGCATCGCGGCGGGCTCGCTCGGCGGGGGTGTCGGCTCGGCGGTCTGCGGTGGCTCGGTCACGCGGTCACGGTAAAGCCGTATGACCTGTTCGGTCCCGTTATGGCCGCTATCGGGGTGATGTGTCGCTCAGACGGCACGCAGCCCGTGGGCCAGGAACACCTCGCGGGCCGCGGCGACCTGCTCGGGGGCCGGGGACGGTGTGTCGTGCAGGGTGAAGGGCTTGGCGAGTGCCTGCCACTTCGCTTCGCCGAGCTTGTGGAAGGGCAGGATGTCCACGCGGGACACGTTGCCCAGGCCGGCGGCGAAGGCCGCGACGCCCTCCACGTTCGCGGGGTCGTCGGTGAGTCCCGGGACGAGCACGAAGCGGACGTGGACCTCCTGGCCGAGGTCGGCGAGGCGCCGGGCGAAGTCCAGGGTCGGTCGCAGCGGCCGTCCGGTGACCTTCTTGTACGTGTCCGGGTCCCAGGACTTGATGTCGAGAAGCACCAGGTCGGTGTCGCGCAGCAGCGCGTCGGTGGCGCGGGCGCCGAGGAAGCCCGAGGTGTCGAGCGCGGTGTGGAGGCCGAGCTCGTGCTTCATCCGGTGCAGGAGCTCGCCGGTGAAGACGGGCTGGAGGAGGGGTTCGCCTCCGGAGACGGTGGCGCCTCCGCCGGACACCGAGATGAAGCGGGCGTACTTGGACGCCTCGGCGATCACGGAGTCGGCGGAGGTGCGGGTGCCGTTGCGCATCTTCCAGGTGTCGGGGTTGTGGCAGTAGAGGCAGGTGAGGGGGCAGCCGGAGAGGAACGTGACGAAGCGGGTGCCGGGCCCGTCGACGCCGGTGGACAGGTCCCAGGAGTGGACCGAGCCCTCGGAGGGCCGCTGGGTGGCCACGGCGGCCGGGGTGCGGGCCGGAGAGGCTTCTGGGGTGCGCGCCGGGGAGGTGACCGGGGTGGGGGCCTGGGAGGTGGCCTGACGGGCCGGGGAGGTGGCGGCCGGGGCAGTCGCGCTGGTCATGGCAGGGACTCCTTCGGGCGAGGGGCGTGCGACCCGGGGCCGGGGTGAGGATCACCGGCCCCGGGCGCGAGGAGGGGGGTGCTTACAGCGACCCGTGGAAGGTGCGGTTCAGGACGTCCAGCTGCTGCTCGCGGGTGAGCCGGACGAAGTTCACCGCGTAGCCGGAGACCCGGATGGTCAGCTGCGGGTGGCGCTCCGGGTGCTCCATGGCGTCCTCGAGGACGTCACGGTTGAGGACGTTGACGTTCATGTGGAAGCCGTCGCCGGCCATGTAGCCGTCGAGGACGCCCGCGAGGTTCCCGATCCGTTCCTCGGGGGTGCGGCCGAGACCGTCGGGGGTGACGGTGCTGGTCAGCGAGATGCCGTCCTCGGCGTCCTCGTACGGGAGCTTCGCGACCGACAGGGCCGAGGCGACGTAGCCGTGGGTGTCGCGGCCGTTCATCGGGTTGGCGCCCGGCGAGAAGGGCTCGCCGGCGCGGCGCCCGTCGGGGGTGTTGCCGGTCTTCTTGCCGTAGACGACGTTGGAGGTGATGGTCAGGACGGACTGGGTGTGTTCGGCGTTCCGGTAGGTGGGGTGCTTGCGGACCTTCCGCATGAACTCCTCGACCAGCCACACCGCGATCTCGTCGGCGCGCTCGTCGTTGTTGCCGTACGCCGGGTAGTCGCCCTCGATGACGTAGTCGGTGGCGAGACCGGTCTCGTCCCGGACCGGGGTGACCTTGGCGTACTTGACGGCGGCGAGGGAGTCGGCGGCGACGGAGAGGCCGGCGATGCCGCAGGCCATGGTGCGGCGGACGTCGCGGTCGTGGAGCGCCATCTCGATGCGCTCGTACGCGTACTTGTCGTGCATGTAGTGGATGACGTTCAGGGCGTGGACGTAGACGCTCGCGAGCCACTCCATCTGCTGGTCGAACCGGTCCATGACCTCGTCGTGGTCGAGGACCTCGGAGGTGAGGGCCCCGGTGGCGGGGCCGACCTGGGCGCCGGACTTCTCGTCGCGGCCGCCGTTGATCGCGTAGAGGAGGGTCTTGGCGAGGTTCACGCGGGCGCCGAAGAACTGCATCTGCTTGCCGACGGGCATCGCGGAGACGCAGCAGGCGATGGCGGTGTCGTCGCCGAACCGGGGGCGCATCAGCTCGTCCGACTCGTACTGCACGGAGGAGGTGTCGATGGAGACCTTCGCGCAGAACTCCTTGAAGCCCCGGGGGAGCCGCGGCGACCAGAGGACGGTCATGTTCGGCTCGGGGGCCGGGCCGAGGTTGTAGAGGGTCTGGAGGTAGCGGAAGGAGGTCTTCGTGACCAGCGGTCGGCCGTCCTCGCCGATGCCGGCGAGGGACTCGGTGACCCAGGTGGGGTCGCCGGAGAACAGTTCGTCGTACTCGGGGGTCCGCAGGAAGCGGACGATGCGGAGCTTGATGATGAAGTCGTCGACGAGTTCCTGCGCCCGCTCCTCGGTGAGGAGGCCGGCCTCGATGTCGCGCTGGAGGTAGACGTCCAGGAAGGTGGAGGTGCGGCCGAGGGACATCGCGGCGCCGTTCTGCTCCTTCACGGCGGCGAGGTAGGCGAAGTACAGCCACTGGACGGCCTCGTGGCCGGTGCGGGCGGGTCCGGAGACGTCGTGGCCGTAGGAGGCGGCCATCGCCTTCAGCTCGCCGAGGGCGCGGATCTGCTCGGACAGTTCCTCGCGGAGCCGGATCGTCTCCTCCAGGGTGCGGTGGCCCGCGGGGAGGGAGTCGAGTTCCGCCTTCTCCTCCTTCTTGACCTCGACGAGCCGGTCGACGCCGTAGAGGGCGACGCGGCGGTAGTCGCCGATGATGCGGCCGCGGCCGTAGGCGTCGGGGAGTCCGGTGACGATGCCGGCCTTGCGGGCGGCGCGGATCTCGGGGGTGTACGCGTCGAAGACACCGGCGTTGTGGGTCTTGCGGTACTCGGTGAAGACCTTCTCCAGCTCGGCGGAGACGGGGTAGCCGTAGGTCTCCAGGGCGCCGGCGACCATGCGCCAGCCGCCGTTCGGCATGATCGCGCGCTTCAGCGGGGCGTCGGTCTGGAGGCCGACGATCAGCTCCCTGTCGCGGTCGATCCAGCCGGGGGCGTGGGCGGTGATGGTGGAGGGGACGTCGTGGGAGACGTCGTACACGCCCTTGGCGCGCTCCTCGGGGAAGCGGTCCGTGATGGCCTTCCACACGGCGGTGGTCCGCTCGGTGGGCCCGGCGAGGAAGGAGTCGTCGCCTTCGTACGGCGTGTAGTTCTGCTGGATGAAGTCGCGGACGTCGACGGCGTCGCGCCAGAGTCCGCCCTTGAAGCCCTTCCAGGCCCGCTCGTTCACCGTCGCCTCAGCAGGGGTCGCAGTCACTGCCCGCACCGCCTTCTTCGATTCGTTCGATCGCGTCGTTGCCTCTCTCCATTCCACTCCTTCCGATCGATCGTTCCGGGCGGCATTGGTCACCGCGTGAAGGTCCTAGGTCCTGTTCCGGAGATGCGGAAAGACCCCGCCGGAGCGGGGTCTTCCCTCGGGGGTCGGGGGCGGTCTAGCTGGGCGCCTCGGCGCCCTTCCGGGCGTAGAACCACCAGGTCACGACCATGCAGCTGACGTAGAAGGCAACGAATCCCCACATCGCGCTGGTCACGGCCACGGAGCCGAAGAGGGCCGGGATGAAGAAGAAGCCGTAGGCGGCGACGGCCGAGGTGAATCCGGTGACCGCGCCGGACTCCATCTCCGCCTGCTTCAGGGCCCTGGCGTATTCCGGGGTGCCTTCGTCGAGGCCCTTCAGGTGGGTGCCGCGGAAGATGACGGGGATCTGGCGGAACGTGGAGCCGTTGCCGATCCCGGAGAAGAAGAACGCGGCGAGGAAGCAGAGGAAGAAGCCCTGGAAGGAGCCGCCGTCGCTGCCCGACGGCAGGAAGGCGATCACGCCGACGATGGCGGCGGCCATGCCCACGAAGGACAGGATGGTGACCCGGGCCCCGCCCCACCGGTCCGCGATCCAGCCGCCGCCCCAGCGGGCCAGGGCGCCGACCGCGGGACCCATCCAGGCGTACGTGGCGACCGAGTAGTCCGGGAAGGTGGTCTTGATCAGCATCGGCAGGGCGGCGGCGAAGCCGATGAAGGAGCCGAAGGTGCCGACGTACAGCCAGGTCATCAGCCAGTTGTGCTTGCGCCTGAAGATGACCTTCTGCTGCCTGAACGGGGTCGACGCCACCTTCAGGTCGTTCTGGCCGAACCAGGCGATCGCGGCGAGGACGAGCAGCACCGGCACCCAGAGGAACGCGGCGTTCTGCAGGAAGACGGGGGTGCCGTCCGCCTTGTGCTGCGCGGAGCCGATCGCGATCGTCGACCAGGTGATGACGATCGGGGTCAGCAGCTGGACGACGGAGACGCCCAGATTGCCGAGGCCGCCGTTGATGCCGGTCGCGCTGCCCTTCTTCGCCTTCGGGAAGAAGAAGCCGATGTTCGCCAGGGAGGAGGCGAAGTTCGCGCCGCCGATGCCGCAGAGCGCGGCGATCGCGACCATCACGCCGTACGGGGTCGTCGGGTCCTGGATGGCGACGCCGAGCCAGATCAGCGGGACCACGAGGACGGCCGTCGACAGCGCGGTGAAGCGGCGCTGGCCGATCATCGGGCCGAGGAACGTGTAGAAGATCCGGGCCGTGCCGCCGGTCAGACCCGGGATGGCCGTCAGCCAGAACAGCTGGGACGTCGAGAAGCCGAAGCCGACGTCCTGCAGGTTGGTCGCGGTGACCGACCACACCTGCCACACCACGAACGCCACGAGCAGCGCCGGCACCGCGATCCACAGGTTGCGGGCGGCGACCCTGCTGCCGATGGACTTCCAGAAGAGCTCGTTCTCCGGCTCCCAGTCGGTGATCGGCTTGCCGGGACGGTACTGCTCCGTGTCGTACGAGGCGGGTGACCGGCCGGCCGTTCTGCTGTCCTGGACTACGGAACTCATGGCGCTTCCCTGACGGTTCGGGAGGTTTCTCCTTGCCCTTCCAGGCTGCGCCCGCGCACCCGGGGGACGTGAGTGCCGATGGTCGCCCGACGGGCGGGCCTAGGTCCTGTCAGCGGGAGGCCGGAGGGACCGGGAGCACGGGCAGCGTCACCTCGGGGTCGTCGAGGCAGACGCCGGTCCTCAGGTCGAACTCCTGCTTGTGCATCGGCGACGCCACCACCGGCACCCCGTCCCGGCTGCCCATGATCCCGTCCGCGATGACGTCGGCTCCCGAGAACGGGTCCCGGTTGCCCACCGCGTACACCGCGCCGTCCCCGTCCCGGAACAGCGCCGCCTCCGTGCCGTCCGCGAGGACGGCCGCCCGGCCGCGCCCCGGCTCCAGGAACTCCACCCCGGCGGCGTGCGGCGCGAAGCGGGCGAGGGCGGCAGGGTCGTCCAGTACGGCCCGCCACTCGTCCCGGTAGGCGGCGACGTGCCGCTCCATCTGCGCCTCCAGCTCGGCGCAGATCCCGAGGGAGTCCTCGATCAGGACCTCCCTGAGGTGCGCCGTCCCGCCGCCGAGCCGCTCCAGCCAGGCCGAGGTGCGCTCCAGGCGCTCCCCGGTCCGCGCGTAGTACATGAGGAAGCGGTCGATCAGCGCGAACAGCCCGGCGGCCGACAGGTCGGAGGCGAGCAGCTCGGCGTGGCGGGGGGCGGTGCCGCCGTTGCCGCAGACGTACAGGTTCCAGCCGCCGGCGGTGGCGATGACGCCGATGTCCTTGCCCCGGGCCTCGGCGCACTCGCGCAGACAGCCCGACACCCCGCCCTTGATCTTGTGCGGGGCGCGCAGGCCCCGGTAGCGGAGCTCCAGGTCGATCGCGAGCCGGACGGAGTCGCCCTGCCCGAAGCGGCAGAACCGTGAGCCGATGCAGGACTTGACGGTCCTCAGGGACTTCCCGTAGGCCTGCCCCGACTCGAACCCGGCGTCGATCAGCCGGCGCCAGATCGCGGGAAGTTCCTCCTTCCCGGCCCCGAAGAGGTCGATCCGCTGACCGCCGGTGATCTTGCAGTAGAGGCCGTGGTCGCGGGCCACCTCGCCGATCGCGATGAGCTGCCCGGCGGTGATCTCCCCACCGGGGACGCGCGGGACGACCGAGTAGGTGCCGTCCTTCTGGAGGTTGGCGAGGAACAGGTCGTTGGAGTCCTGGAGGGCGGCCTGCTCGCCGTCGAGGACGTGCCGGAGGCCGAGTTCGGGCGCGAGGGTGCCGAGGACGTTCGCGACGACGGGCTTGCAGACGGTGCAGCCGCCCGTGTCGCCGGAGCCGTACCGCTCCGCCAGTTCACCGAAGGAGCGGATGCGCTCGGTGCGGATCAGCTCGTACACCTCGGGCCGGGTCAGGTCCGGGAAGTGCGCGCACAGGCCGCGCGCCCCGCGCACCCCGGCGGCGTCGAGGACGGCCTGGAGGGTGTTCGCGCAGCCGCCGCAGCCGGTGCCGGCCCGGGTGCAGCGCTTGATCCCGCCGAGGTCGGTCAGGCCGTGCTCGGCGATCGCCCCCGCCACCGCGCCCTTGGTGACGTTGTGGCAGGAGCAGACGACGGCGTCGTCGGGCAGCGCGCCGGCGCCGGGCACGCTGTCCGTCGCGGGCAGGAGGAACGCCTCGGGCGGGGCGGGGAGCCGGCGGCCCGCGTGCGGCTTGAGGGCGCCGTACGCCCCGGCGTCGCCGACCAGGATCCCGCCGAGGAGCTGCCCCTCGGGGCCGAGGAGCAGCTTCTTGTAGACGCCCTCGCGTCCGTCCGAGAACACGATCTCGGTGGCCTGCGGGCCCGCGGCGAACGGGTCGCCGAACGAGGCGACGTCCGCCCCGAGCAGCTTCAGCTTCGTGGAGGTGTCGGCGCCGGTGAACACCGTCGTGCCGTCCCCCGCGAGCCGGTCGGCGACCGTCTCGGCCATCTGGTAGCCGGGCGCGACCAGTCCGTAGACCTGCCCGTCGGCCGTCTGCGCGCACTCGCCGACGGCGTACACGTACGGGTCGGTCGTACGGCAGTGCGCGTCGACCGCCACTCCCCCGCGGTCCCCCACGGCGAGGCCCGCCTCCCGGGCGAGGCGGTCGCGCGGCCGGACGCCGGCGGAGAAGACGACGAGGTCGGCGGGGATCCGCTCGCCGTCGGACAGCCGGAGGCCGCGGACCTTCCCGGCGTCGTCCGTGTCCACCTCGACGGCGCCGACGCCCGTGCGGACGGCCACGCCCATCGACTCGATGGTGGCCCGCAGGGCCGCCGCGCCGCCGTCGTCGACCTGGAGCGGCATCAGCCGGGGCGCGAACTCGACGACGTGCGTGGCGAGTCCGAGGGTGCGGAGCGCCCCGGCGGCCTCCAGGCCGAGGAGCCCGCCGCCGACGACGATCCCGGTGCTCGCGTGTTCGGCGTACGCGGTGAGCGCGTCGACGTCGTAGAGCGTGCGGTACGTGAAGCAGCCGGGCGCGTCGGCGCCGGGGACCGGCGGCACGAACGGGTACGAGCCGGTGGCCAGGACCAGCGCGTCGTACGCGAGGACCGCTCCGGACGTGGTGGTGACGGTGCGGGCGGCGGTGTCGATGTGCTCGGCGGGATCCCCGAGGCGCAGGTCGATCCCGTGCGAGGCGAGGAACTCGGGCGTGGAGAGCGCCAGCTGGTTCGGCGCGGTGCCGGTGAAGACGGAGGACAGATGGACCCGGTCGTACGCGGGGACGTCCTCCTCCGCGAGGACGGTCACGCTCCAGCCCGGCCCGCCGCCGGGCCCGGCGAGCCCGCCCCGCTCGGCCAGGGCCTCCAGGAGCCGTTGCCCGACCATGCCGTGGCCGATGAGGACGAGGGTCGGTGTCCGCTGGGCGGCCATGGCGGTCCTCCGTGGGGTTCTGGGGTCTCTTCCCTCCGACGGTAGGGCGAGGGGACGGACGGACCGCCCGGTGAAGGACCCGACGCGACAGGACTTCCGCCCCTCGCAACGGGGCCTTGTGCCGGGGACCGGGCGGGGGCGGGGGCCGTAGCGTCCGGGGGTGGGACGGCGGCCCGGGGCGGTGCCCCGTGCCCCGTGTGGGCAGCGCCCTTCAGCGGCGCCTCCGCGTTCCGCGCCCCGACCCGCACCACACGGGGCGGGGTGCATCCGGTGCGGGTCCAGGCACGGAATCCTAGGCCCCGGTGGGCACCGCCCCAGCGGAACGCATGTTCGCAACGGGTTCACCGAAGGAGGCAGGTTCATGCGGGAGATCGTGCTCGCCGCGCACGGCAGCGTCGTGGCGGAAGCCGGTGTCGTCGTCGACCGGCTCGTCCAACACGTCCGGCACCTCACCTCCGCCCCCGTCACCCTCGCCCACCTCGACCACCGCGCCCCCTCCCTCACGGACGTCCTCCGCGACCGCCCCGGCGCGCTCGTCGTCCCGCTGCTCCTCGGCGACGGCTACCACCGCTCCGTCGACATCCCGGCCGTCGCCGCCCGCTTCGGCTGTGCGGTCACCCGGGGGCTGAGCGGCGAGCCGGCCGTGGCCCTCGCCCTGCGCGACCGGCTGCGCGCCGCCGAGCGGGCGGCCGGCGGCCCGGCGGACGCCGTGGTGGTCGCGGGGGCCGGGTCGTCCCGGGCGGGCGGCGAGGACGGCACCCTCGGGGCCGTCGAACAGCTGGCCCGGCACCTGGCGGTGCCCGTGACCGCCGCGTACTGCTCGGCGAGCTCCCCGACCCCGGCCGAGGCGGTCGCACGGCTGCGCGCGGACGGCTTCCGCAGGATCGCGCTCGCCGCCCACCTGCTGGCACCGGGCCGCTTCACCCGCGCCCTCGCCACGGTGCCCGGCACCTGGGCGGTGACGGAACCGCTCGCCGACCACCCGCTCCTGGCGGCGGTCGTCGCCACCCGGTGCGCGGACGGAGAAGACACCGGGCGTGGCAGGCGCGTATGCCCGCCGTCCGCTCTGCTGTGCTGGGGTGCATGACACAACCGTTCCTGCCCCTCACCGCCCGCTCCCGCGAGGAGTCCCACCGGGTCGCCACGCCCCTGGAGCTCTTCTTCGACCTGTGCTTCGTCGTGGCCGTGGCCCAGGTCGGCGCCGAGCTGGTGCACGCGGTCGCGGAGGGCCACGCCGGCGAGGGCATCGCCAACTACGCGATGATCTTCTTCGCGATCTGGTGGGCGTGGATGAACTTCTCCTGGTTCGCCTCCGCGTACGACAACGACGACGTCCTCTACCGCGTCGTCACGCTCGTCCAGATCGCCGGGGTGCTGATCCTCGCCGCAGGCGTCTCGCGCGCCTTCGAGGACCACGACTTCCTCGTCGTCTACCTCGGCTACCTCGTCATGCGGGTCGCCCTCGCCTCGCAGTGGCTGCGCGCCGCGCACCACGCGACCGATCCGACCGAGCGGACGATGTGCCGCCGGTACGCGGGCGGGGTGCTCACCGTCCAGATCGGCTGGCTCGCGCTGCTCCTGGCGCCCGAGCCGGCCCGCCCGTGGGTGTTCCTGGTCATGGCGCTCGCCGAGATGGCCGTGCCGGTGTACGCGGAGAAGGACGCGCCCAGCGCGTGGCACGCGCACCACATCGCCGAGCGGTACGGCCTGTTCACGATCATCGTGCTCGGCGAGACGGTCGCGGCGGCGACCGTCGCCGTGAAGACGGGCATCGCCGAGAACGACGCGCTCGGCGAGGTGCTCCCGATCGCCGCGGGCGGGCTGCTGCTGGTGTTCGCCGCCTGGTGGATCTACTTCGTGGTGCCCGCCCACGACCGGCTGACCTCCAGCCGCCAGGGCTTCCTGTGGGGCTACGGGCACTACGTGATCTTCGCGTCGGCCGCCGCCGTCGGAGCGGGCCTGGAGATCGCCGTCGAGCAGGCGGTGGGCGCGGCGCACATCTCCACGCTCGCCGCCTCCGCCGCGGTGACGATCCCCTCGGCGGTGTTCCTGCTGTCGGTGTGGCTGCTGCACGCGCGCTACTTCAAGGTGGGCATCGCGCAGCAACTGGTACTGCCGGTGGCGTCGTTCGCGATCCTGATGTGCTCGTTCGCAGGCCACTGGGCGGTGCTCGCGGCCGGTCTCGTCGCGGCGGCCACGGTCGCCGTCGGGGTGATCCTGACCGCCCGGAACCCGGGCACGCGCGCGACGGCCGCCTGAGCGGCGGTCCGGGAGCCGCTCGGTCTTGGCGGGGTGAGCGCGGGAACAGCTCCTTGCGGCCGCGGGGGCCGCGCCCGGCCCCTGGCGGGCCGTCGCCCACGCCCTGCGCGGCCCCGCGCCCACGTCGGGCGGTGCCCGCCCCGCGCGTGCCCGCACCGGTGTGGGCCAAGCGCCGTGGTAGGCAGGGGACATGACACCGCCCGAGCAGACCGAAGGCCTGGACGCGATCACCGACGTGGGCGGGCTGCGCGTGGGGCACGCGCGCGTGGCCGGGCCCGGGGCACTGAGCGGGACCACGGTCGTGCTGGCGCCGGACGGCGGGGCCGTCGCCGCCGTGGACGTACGGGGCGGGGGACCGGGCACGCGGGAGACGGACGCCCTCGACCCGAGGAACGTGGTCCAGCGGATCGACGCCGTCGTCCTGACCGGCGGCAGCGCGTACGGCCTGGACGCGGCCGCCGGGGTGATGGCCTGGCTGGCGGAGCGGAACCGGGGCGTGCGGGTCGGCCCCGACCCCTCGCACGTGGTGCCGGTGGTGCCCGCCGCCTGTGTGTTCGACCTGGGCCGGGGCGGCGACTTCACGGCCCGCCCGGACGCGGCGACGGGCCGCGCGGCGGCCGAGGCGGCCGCCGCGAGCGGTGACCGCGCGCGCGTGCCGACGGGCGCGGTCGGCGCGGGCACGGGGGCCGTCGTCGGCGGTCTGCGGGGCGGCGTGGGGACGGCGAGCGCCGTCCTGGAGTCGGGCATCACGGTCGGCGCGCTCGTGGTGGTGAACGCGGTGGGCTCGGCCGTCGACCCGACGACGGGCGTCCCGTACGGCGGCTACTTCGAGGCGGGCCGGCCGGCCTTCCCCGACACCGCGGTCCACGAGGCGGCGCTGCGGCGGCTCGCCGAGGCGCGGAGCGCGGCCGCCCCGCCCCCGATGAACACCACGCTCGCGGTCGTCGCGACGGACGCGGCGCTGACCCGGGCCCAGGCGCAGAAGGTCGCCGGCACCGCGCACGACGGCATCGCGCGCGCGGTGCGCCCGGTGCACCTGATGAACGACGGGGACACGGTCTTCGCGCTGGCGACCGGGGCCCGCGCGCTGCCGGAGGGGCCGGGGCCCCTCGCCCTGAACGAGATCCTGGCGGCGGGCGCGGACCTGGTCACCCGGGCGATCGTCCGCGCGGTCCTCGCGGCCCCCGGCGGCCTGCGCGGCCCGGGGGGCGACTTCCCCTCGTACCGCGAGCTGTACGGACCGGTTCCGGGCGCGTACTCCCGGTAAGCCCAAGGGAGTTGAATGAACAGGGCGGGAACTTCCCAAGGGGGCCCTTCGTTTTCCGGAACCCCGGACCAGATGTCAGACCCAGGGACTACGTTAAGCAAGCACCGAGTGACATGCGGCGACGGCCTGGAGACCCTCTTGAACGATCCGCAGGATCCTCACGATCCGTACGAGACGACCGAGACGCACCTTGCGCGGCTCCTCGGCCGGGCCCTCAACTCCTTCGATCTGCCCGACTCGACCGTCGAGCGCCTCGGCACGGCGCTCGCCCACTCCAGCGCGCTGCACTCCTCGCACCACAGCGCGTCGCTGCACCGCACGACCCACCGCCACACCTATCTGCTCCCCGACGGCAGCGCCCTCAGCCTCTGGGAGCTCGCGCACAACGCCGGCCGGGACGGCACCGAGCACCACGAGCTGTACACGGAGGAGTCGGAGGCGCGGCTCGCCGCGTCCCGCCTCCCGACCGGCCCGCTGCCGGGGTGGACGGCGGAGCGCGCCGACGGCCGCGCCCTCGACGAGGACGACGACCTGGAGCTGCTGAGCGCCCTGCTCGCCCGCCCGATACCCGCCCAGCCCCGGATGTACGTCCCGGACAACTCCGCCGACCACGCGCGCCGCGTCCTGCGCCGCGCGGAGAACGCGGACCGGCCGGGCGAGCGGACGGCCCGCCGTCTCCGGCTGGCCTTCGCGCACCACATCACGCAGGCCTTCGGCCGCCACTGCCCGGTGGAGGGCGGCCGGGACGCCGGCTTCACGCTCTACGAGCACCAGTTCCTGCTGCTCGACGGCAGCGAGGTCAGCCTCTGGGAGGTCGAGCACACGGCGACGCCGGACGGCCGACACATGTGCGAGGTGTACGAGGACGAGCACGCGGCCCGCGGGGCGATGGAGTCCCGCTCCCGGGTCCGCTGACGCGGGGGCCCCGACCGGCCGCCGCCCTCAGGGGACGGGGGCGGCGGCCGCGGCCCCGACCAGTCGCTCGACGGCGAACGCCCGGTTGGCGCGGGG
Organism: Streptomyces sp. NPDC059695; assembly: GCF_042733785.1. Taxonomy (NCBI): domain Bacteria; kingdom Bacillati; phylum Actinomycetota; class Actinomycetes; order Kitasatosporales; family Streptomycetaceae; genus Streptomyces; species Streptomyces sp. NPDC059695. Next base: position 118,795 of record NZ_JBHWFF010000018.1, read on the forward strand.
CCCCTGCTCCGACATCGACATCTACGCGCCGAACGGCACCGAGGACGCCCAGGCCGTCCTCACCAACGGCAAGGTGTTCGTGGGTCGCGCGCCGTCGCTCGGCGGGACGATCGCGTGGCAGGACCTCACCAACGCGACCGCGGTCGGCACGGACGCCGCCCATCCCAACTATCCGGCCGGAGTCTGCGCCGTGGGCTACGAGTCCAACGGCAACAACGCCTACGTCAAGGTGCTCACCGTGGGCGGACAGGTGTGGCAGACACACGGCGACGTCGGCGGAAGCACGTTCGTCTGGGACGAGGCCTGGGTCCAGCAGACGACCCCCACGCCGGTCGCGCTGCGCTCCGGCAAGTTCCAGCCCGCCCTGCCCCCCGGCACGGCCCGCAAACCTCATGCCGGACCTGAAGCGCCCCTGACCGACGACGAAGGGCCCGGGTCGCGAGACCAGGGCCCTTCCGTGAAGCCGGAGGGTCAGTGCGCGAGCACCGGCTCCTTCTCGACCGTCACGGCCTCGCCGGAGTCGGCGTCGTCGCCGCCCTCCAGGTGCTGCTTCGGCTTCGCCGGCAGCGCGAACATCACCAGGAAGATCAGGGCGAGCACGCCCGCCGCCCAGCCCAGCGAGTTCTGGAAGGCGTCCGTGAACGCCGCGCCCACCTCGGACGGCGCCTTGGCGAGCTTCTCGTCGTCGATGGTCCCGAAGAAGACCACCGACACCAGGCCGAGTCCGAGCGCGTTGCCCATCTGCCCGGTCGTGTTGATCAGGCCCGAGGCCGAACCGGCGTGCTCCTTCGGCACCTCCGAGAGGACCGCGTCCGTCAGCGGCGCCACGATCAGGCCCATGCCCAGGCCCATGACCACCAGCGACGGGATCATCTGCCAGGAGTGGATCCCGGTCCCGTACCGCCCGGCGACGAAGAGGTAGAGGAGGATGCCCGCGATCATCGTCAGCGCGCCCGCCTGGAGGACCTTCCGGCCGAAGCGCGGCACCAGCTTCTGCACGGACATGCCGGCCGCCACCGAGACCGCGATCGAGAACGGGACCCCGGTCAGACCCGCGTGCAGCGGGGTCCAGCCGAGACCGATCTGCATGTAGAGCGTCCAGACCAGGAAGAAGATGCCGAGGACGACACCGAAGGTCAGCTGCACGGCGATACCGGCCGCGAAGCTCTTCACCTTGAACAGCGACAGCTCGACGAGCGGCGAGCCGTCCTTCTTCGTCTTGTACTTCTCGTACGCCACGAGCGCGCCGAAGACGAGCAGGCTGCCGGCCATCATCAGGTGACCCCACAGCGGCCAGTCCAGCTCGCGGCCGCGCGTCAGCGGGTAGACCAGCATGAGCAGCGCCGCCGTCACCAGGAGCACGCCGACCAGGTCGAGCTTGAGCGCCTTCGGCGCCTTCGACTCGGTGATGAACTTCCGGCCCAGGACGAGCGCGGCGACGCCGACCGGGAGGTTGATCAGGAAGATCGGGCGCCACTCCAGGCCCGCGATGTTCCACTGGGTGAGCAGCGCGCCGAGCAGCGGGCCCGAGACCGCGCCGAGGCCGATGATCGCGCCGAACATGCCGAAGACCTTGCCGCGCTCGTGCGCCGGGAAGGTGACGTGGATGATCGACAGGACCTGCGGGACCATCATCGCGGCCGCCGCGCCCTGGAGCAGGCGGGAGCCGACCAGCATCTCCTGGTTGGCCGCGAAGCCGCAGAGCGCCGAGGCGACGGTGAAGCCGGCGGTGCCGAGGAGGAAGAGCCGCTTGCGGCCGTAGATGTCCCCGAGCCGCCCGCCCGTGATCAGACCGGCGGCGAACGCGAGCGCGTACCCGGCGGTGATCCACTGGATGGCCCCGAACGAGGCGCCGAGGTCCTTCTCGATGCTGGGGATCGCGATGTTGACGATCGTGGCGTCGACCAGGTCCATGAAGGCGGCGGTCATGACGATGGCGAGGGCGATCCATCGCCTCTTGTCGCTGGCCGCTGCAGCTTCGGTGGCGGCGTCGTGTGAACTCATACGAAGAAGATAAGAGTCATGTAGGTCAGGTCATGTCCTAGATGGGCCGCATCCTGGGAGACATGACGGACACCCCGGCACGACTCCTTCATCTGCTCTCGCTCCTCCAGACCCCGCGCGAGTGGCCCGGAAGCGAACTCGCCGAACGGCTCTCGGTCTCCCCGCGCACCATCCGCCGGGACATCGACCGGCTCCGTGACCTCGGCTATCCCGTCGAGGCGACCATGGGCGCCGTCGGCGGCTACCGCCTCGTCGCCGGTACGGCGATGCCGCCGCTGCTCCTCGACGACGAGGAGGCCGTCGCGATCGCCGTCGGCCTGCGCGCCGGGGCGGGGCACGCCATCGAGGGCGTCGAGGAGGCGTCCGTACGGGCCCTGGCCAAGCTGGAGCAGGTGCTGCCCGCGCGGCTCCGGCACCGGGTCTCCACCCTGCAGAACGCCACGATCCCGCTGACCCGGGGCGACGGCGCCACCGTCACCCCGGCGACGCTGACCGCGCTCGCGGGCACGGTGACCGGGCACGAGCGGCTGCGGTTCGGCTACCGGGCCGGGGACGGCACGGAGTCGAAGCGGCTGGTGGAGCCGTACCGGCTGGTGTCGACGGGGCGGCGCTGGTACCTCGTCGCGTACGACCTGGGGCGGGAGGACTGGCGGACCTTCCGGGTGGACCGGGTGAGCGAGCCCTTCCCGACGGGCGCCCGGTTCACGCCGCGCGAGCTGCCCTCGGGCGACGCGGCCACCTACATGGCCCGGTCGATGGCGCGCGCCCAGGGCGAGGTCGACCTCGACGTGTCGTTCGCGGCGCCGGCCGAGTTCGTCGTGGCCCGCCTCCCGTCCCACCTGGTGCCGGTCGCGACCGGCCCGGCCCACTGCCGCCTGCGGACGCGCGTCGCCGACTCGGTGGAATGGCTGGCCCTCCGGCTGGCCCTGATGGACGTCGACTTCACGGTCCACGGCCCGGATGCCCTGATCACGTACATGCGGGACCTGTCGACCCGCCTGACCAACGCCACGACCCCCTGAACCGCAGCCGGCCGCCCCGTTGTGGGCATGCGTTCCGCCGGGGCGATGGGGGTCCTCCCTGCTCGAGCGAAGCCGAGAGCCTGGGGGAGGGTGGGCACAACGGACGGCGCCCCGTGCCGGGCCCAGGCTTCCGCGCCTGAACCCGCACCGGATGCGCACCGAGCGGGGCGCGGGTCAGGGCGCGGGGTGCGGAGGCGCCGCTCGGCGCGGCGGCCACGGTGCCCACCCGTCCCGCCCCAGCGGGACGATTGCCCACACGGGCAGCGGGCGACGGGCCCCCGCGGACGCGGCCCGCGGGGACGCGGCCCTGCGGGGGCCAGCGCGCCCAGCGGGACCCCGGCACCGGCGGCGGGTGCGGGCCCGCGGGGGCGCAGCCCCCTTCACGAGGGCGCCGCGACCCCGGTTCGCCGGCCGCTCTAGGCCACCGCGTCGAAGCCCGTGTCGTGCGCCATCTTCTTCAGTTCCAGCAGCGCGTGCTTCTCGATCTGGCGGATCCGCTCGCGCGTCAGCCCGTGCTCCTTGCCCACCTCCGTCAGCGTCCGCTCGCGGCCGTCCTCGATGCCGTACCGCATGCGGATGATGGAGGCCGTGCGGTGGTCGAGCTTGTCGATCAGGTCGTCGAGCTCCTCGCTGCGCAGCAGGGTCAGCACCGACTGCTCGGGCGAGATCGCCGACGTGTCCTCCAGGAGGTCGCCGAACTGGGTCTCGCCCTCGTCGTCCACCGACATGTTCAGCGAGACGGGGTCGCGCGCCCAGTCCAGGACGTCCGTGACGCGCTCCGGCGTCGAGCCGAGCTCGGCCGCGATCTCGGCGGGCTCGGGCTCCCGGCCGTTCTCCCGGTTGAACTCACGCTGCACCCGCCGGATCCGGCCGAGCTCCTCCACGAGGTGGACGGGGAGCCGGATGGTCCGGGACTGGTCGGCGATCGACCGGGTGATGGCCTGGCGGATCCACCACGTGGCGTACGTGGAGAACTTGAAGCCCTTCGCGTAGTCGAACTTCTCGACCGCGCGCACCAGGCCCGCGTTCCCCTCCTGGATCAGGTCGAGCAGCGGCAGCCCGCTGCGCGGGTAGCGCCGGGCGACGGCCACCACGAGCCGCAGGTTGGACTTGATGAAGAGGTCCTTGGCACGCTCGCCCTCGGCGACCAGCGCTTCGAGCTCCTCACGGCTCGCCCCGCCCCCGTCGCTCTCCACCTCGCGATCGAGTATCTGCTGGGCGTACACGCCCGCCTCGATCGTCTGGGAGAGCTCGACCTCCTTGGCGGCGTCGAGCAGGGGCGTGCGCGCGATCTCGTCGAGGTACATGCCGACCAGGTCGCGGTCGGCGATCTCCCCGCCCACGGCGCGAACGCTGCTTGCCCGTGCGGCTCCGCTCTGGGCGGAGGTCTGACGACGGGCGACGGCACGGGTTGCCATGCGTGCTCCCTTGCTGAGTAGGTCGCGACACCCTTCCGGGTGCCCTGCATCCGACGGAAACAACGACTGGAATCAGGACAGAATTCCCACCCGGCACATGGATTTTCGCGATCATGCAGTATCCTGCGCGGCCGCCGCCCCCGCGGGCACGCCGCGGACACCCACGGAGGTGCAGGTCAGACCGGGCACGGGGGTGAAACGGCGCCCTCGCGGGAGCATCCGACCACGCTGTCGGTGAGACCGCGATCACATGCGGCGCCATCCCTTCAGACGCCGTCACACGATTCCCGGTTGCCTCTCCCGCGGACGGCCTCGCCTCCGCCCTCCGGCCTAGGTCCCGAGGCCGTTCCGCCCCGCCGCTCCCCGCGCCTAGCGTCACCCCATGACCGACACCACCGGCATCCTCGACGAGGCTCTCGAACGGCTCCACACCACGGGACCCGAGCGCAACGGCTGGCTCACCAACCACGCCCCCATGGCCGTGGAGGCCCTGGTCCGGCACGGCCGGGCCCCGGCCGTGCACCGCTGGCTCGACCACTACGCGCCGAAGCTGGAGGAGCTGCCGCCCGCGCACCTCCCGGTCACGGCGGGCACCTGGCGGGAGGCGCTCGGCGACCCGGTCCGGATCACCGACTGGACCCGCCACTTCTCCCGCGAGCTGGCCGACCGGCCCTGGCGGGACGTGCTCGCGGAGTGGTGGCCCCGGCTGCTGCCCGGCATCGCGGGCGGGGCGACGCATCCGGTGATCCGCACCGGTCACGCCGTACGGACCCTGCTCACGACGGAGGAGACGGCGCCGCGCCGCGCCGAGCTGGCGCACGCCCTCGGCTACTGGGCGGCCCGCCACCAGCTCCTGCCGCCGCTCGCCCCGCTGGCGGCCGCGCCGACCGCCGCGGCCGCGCTGGACGCCGTACCGCCGGTTCGGGAGCAGGACGGCGGGATCCGGGCCCGGCTCGCGCAGCTGACGGCGTTCCCGGTGTGGGGCGGGGCGACGGATCCCGGTACGGCGAAGGAGCTGCTGACCGAGCTGGTGGCGGCGGCGACGCACCGGTACGCGTCCCGCGGTCACGGCGAGCCGGTCATGCTGGTGCACGCGGCGACCGCGCCGAACGCGGTCCTGCGGGCCCTGCCCGCGCTGCCCCGCGCGCTGTGGGCGCCGAGCGTGGCGGCGGCCTGGGCGGCCGCGGCCGCGGTGACGGCGGCCTACACGCCGCGGGAGGCCGCCCCGTACGCGGAGACCGGCCTCACCCCGGAAGAGGTCTTCGAGCGGGCGGCGGCGCACGGCGACGACCACACGATCAAGTTCACGGACACCGCGCTCGACGTGGGCGACCCGCTCGCGCTGGCCGCCGCGGTCCGCTCGATCGACCTCAACCCGCCGGCCCTCTGACGGGTCAGCCGAACTGGACGGACCGCTTGGCGAGTCCCATCCAGAAGCCGTCGATCACGGACCGCTCCGCGTCGAGGTCGCCGGCCGCGTCCGCCGCGCCCATGGTGACGAAGAGCGGGGCGAAGTGCTCGGTGCGGGGGTGGGCGAGGCGGCCGGCCGGGGACTTGTTCTCGAAGTCCAGGAGGGCGTCGACGTCGTGCGCGGCGAGCGCCTCGCCGCCCCAGGCGTCGAACTCGGCGGACCAGCCGGGGACGCCGGGGCCGGTGTGGCGGAGGGCGGCGAGGTTGTGGGTGAAGAAGCCGCTGCCGACGATGAGGACGCCCTCCTCGCGCAGCGGGGCGAGCCTGCGCCCGATGTCCATGAGCCGGCGCGGGTCGAGGGTGGGCATGGAGATCTGGAGGACGGGGATGTCGGCGCCGGGGAACATCTCGACGAGCGGCACGTACGCGCCGTGGTCGAGGCCCCGGTCGGGGATGTCCTGCACGGGCGTGCCGGGCGCGCGGAGCAGCTTGCGGACGGACTCGGCGAGCTGCGGGGCGCCGGGGGCCCCGTACTGGACGCGGTAGTAGTGCTCGGGGAAGCCCCAGAAGTCGTAGACGAGGGGGACGGTCTCGGTGGCGCCGAGCGCGAGCGGGGCCTCCTCCCAGTGGGCGGAGACCATGAGGATCGCCTTGGGGCGCGGCAGTCCGGCCGACCAGGCGGCGAGCTCGCCGGGCCAGACCGGGTCGTCGGCGAGCGGCGGGGCGCCGTGGGACAGGTAGAGGGCCGGCATCCGGTCGAGAGTGGTGTCCATGGCGGCGGCCTTCCTCGTCCTGTCCTTGAAACTTCAAGCTAACTCTTCACACGGTAACGCCACATAGTTCAACTTTCAAGAACGAGTCGTACGATGGGAACCATGGGAGACATGACCGAACCCCGCTGGCTGACCGACGAGGAGCAGCACGTCTGGCGCGCGTACCTGCATGCCACCACGCTCCTGGAGGACCACCTCGACCGCCAGTTGCAGCGCGACGCCGGGATGCCGCACATCTACTACGGGCTCCTCGTCCAGCTCTCCCAGGCCCCGCGCCGCAGGCTGCGGATGACCGAGCTGGCCCGCAGCGCCAAGATCACCCGGTCCCGGCTCTCCCACGCGATCGCCCGCCTGGAGAAGAACGGCTGGGTACGGCGCGAGGACTGCCCCTCCGACAAGCGCGGCCAGTTCGCCCGGCTGACGGACGAGGGCGCGGAGGTCCTCCGGCGGAACGCCCCCGGGCACGTGGCGGCCGTCCGACAGGCCATGTTCGACCGCCTCTCCCCCGAGCAGGTGGAGCAGCTCGGCGGGATCATGCGCGCGATGGCCGAGGGCCTCGAACCCTCGGACGCGGACGCGGACCTGCCCTGGCTCCGCTGAGGCGGAACCAGGGACGCGGACCTGCCCCGGCTCCGCCGAAGCGGAACCAGGGCAGGTGACGAACGGACCGGACCGGCTCAGTGCGCGACGACCGGGATCTTCACCTCGTCGTCCACGTCCGCGCCGGACCCGGCGACCTGTCCGGTCCCCGGCTTCCCGGTGTTGATGAGCACGAAGGCGATCGCGGCCGACAGGGCCAGGATGCCGACCGCCCACCAGATGGCCGCCGCGTACCCCTCGACCATGCCCTGGAGCTGGAGCAGCTTCTGCGCGGCCGGGGTGGTCGCGCCGGCGGCGTGGTCGGTCAGGTAGGCGGTGGTCGCCGAGGCGGCGATCGTGTTCAGCAGGGCCGTGCCGATGGCGCCGCCGACCTGCTGCGAGGTGTTGACCATCGCGGAGGCCACACCGGCGTCCCGCGGGTCCACGCCGAGCGTCGCGAGCGACATGGCCGGCATGAAGGCCGTACCCATGCCCAGGCCGAGCAGCAGCTGCGCGGGCAGGATCAGGCCGGCGTACGAGGTGCCGATCTCCAGCTGGGTGAGGAGCAGCATGCCGACGCCCGCGGTCAGGAAGCCCGGCGCCATGAGGAGGCGCGGCGGGACCCGGGTCATCAGGCGGGTGCCGATCTGGGTCGAGCCCACGATCATGCCCGCGATCATCGGCAGGAACGCGAAGCCCGTCTTGACCGGCGAGTACCCCTTCACGACCTGGAGGTAGTACGTCAGGAAGAGGAACAGGCCGAACATCGCGATGACGGCCAGACCCAGCGACAGGTAGACACCGCCGCGGTTGCGGTCGGTCAGGACGCGCAGCGGCAGCAGCGGGGACTTCACCTTCGACTCGGTGAGCACGAAGGCGAGGAGCAGGACCGCGGAGCCGACGAACAGGCCGATCGTGCCGGCGTCGGCCCAGCCGGCGGACTCGGCGCGGGTGAAGCCGTACACCAGCGAGACGAGGCCCAGCGTGGAGAGGATCACGCCCGGGATGTCGAGCGCGGAACGGTTGCGGGTGCCCTCGGGCTCACGGACGACGAGGTAGGCGCCGACGGCGGCGACGGCGGCGAACGGGATGTTGACGAAGAACGTCCAGCGCCAGTTCAGGTACTCGGTGAGGAAGCCGCCGAGGATCAGGCCCACGGCGCCGCCGCCACCGGCGATCGCGCCGTAGATGCCGAAGGCCTTCGCACGCTCCTTGGCGTCGGTGAAGGTCACGGCGAGCAGCGAGAGCGCGGCCGGCGCGAGGAGCGCGCCGAAGGCGCCCTGGAGCGCGCGGGCACCGAGCATCATGGCCTCGCCGGTCGCGGCGCCGCCGAGGGCGGAGGCGGCGGCGAAGCCGATCAGGCCGGTGATGAAGGTCCGCTTGCGGCCCCACAGGTCGGCGATGCGGCCGCCGAAGAGGAGGAGGCCGCCGAAGGCGAGGGCGTAGGCGGTGATGACCCACTGCCGGTTGCCGTCCGAGATCCCGAGGTCCTGCTGGGCGGAGGGCAGGGCGATGTTCACGATCGTCGCGTCGAGGACGACCATCAGCTGGGCGAGGGCGATGAAGATCAGGGCTTTCCAGCGGCCGGAGTCGGCCTGGATCGCGGGGTTGTCGGGGATTTTCGGCATGGGGGTAGCCACCTCTTGGCACGTACGGGCGAAAAAGGACGTAAGGGGGTAACGACGCACGGGAGTGCGGGCGTGCGGGTCTAGATGAGTTCAGGGGCGCCGGAAGGGCGCGCTCACGACGAGGAGCAGGAGTCGCGTCTCAGGTCCTCCAGGGTCGCGGCATTGCCCGACAACTCGGAGCGGGCGGGCGCCTCCAGGCCGTCGAGGAACAGCTGCAGGTGGCGGTGGACGAACCGGTCGAAGGATCCGCAGGCGGATCCGGGCAGCGGCCGGGTCAGCTGGGAGAGCGCCACGATCAGGTCTCCGACGCCCACGTCGGCGCGGAGCCGGCCGGCCCGCTGCGCCCGGTCGACGAGGTCCTGGACGGCCCCCTCCAGACGGTCGCGCTCGGCCGTCAGGTCGGGGTGGTTCTTGTCGAAGGCGCCGTCGAGCATCGGGCACAGGGCCCCGATGCGCTCGTCGGCAGCGCCGTGCGTGAAGCGGCGGAGGGCGGCGAAGGAGTCGTCCTCCTCCTCGATGGCCCGTTCGGCGAGCTCGGTGACGCGGGCCGTGAGCGAGAGGACGACCTCGCGGACGAGGTCGTCGCGCTCGGGGAAGTTCCGGTAGAGCGTGGCGTTCCCGACGCCGGCGCGGCGCGCGACCTCGTCGTAGGGCACCTGGGGTCCGAACTCGACGAACATCTCGCGCGCCGTCGCCACGATCCGCTCGCGGTTGCGCAGGGCGTCGGCCCGCGGGCGGGGTACGCGACGGGCGGGCGCGGTGTCGGCGGTGCTGCTCACGCCACGGCCTCCTCTGAGTCATCCGGGGAAGGATCCCCATCCGGGGAAAGAGTCCCCACTTCGTTCGACACAGACGTAAACGGGGACTCAGTCACCGGTTATTTCAAGCCATCATGTGACCTGCGTCACACCCCCTCCCCTCCGTGGAATACCCACGATCGGGCCACCCGGCGCGCGCGCCCGGACCCCGCGTCACAGGCTGATCGCACAGCGCGGACGCGCGAGGCCGGGTCGCTGCGCCGACCTGCCCCGACCGGAGAGGCGACGCATGCAGCACCCCCGCCGACGGATACGCAGACCCGTCGCCCTGGCGGCGACCACGGCCCTCTCCCTCGCCCTGCTCGCCTCGGCGAGCAGCACCCTGCCGGGGCCCGCACCGGCCTCGGCGGGCCCCGTGGCCGCCGCGCCGAGCGGCGCCCGGCTGGGGCCGTGCCGCATCGCCACGACGATGGGCGTGCAGATGTCGGAGGGGCTGCCCACCGCCCCCGGATACGTCCGCTCCACGGGCCTCGTCAGGGCCCTCAACCTGATGATCGACTTCCCGGACGCCCCCGGGGACGGGACGGCCATGGGCCGCTTCCGCGAGTTCTTCCCGCAGACCGCCGACTGGTTCCGCACCAGCTCCTACGGACGCCTGCACTACCAGGCGGAGGCGCCGATACCCGACTGGCTGCGGATGCCCCGGGCCTTCTCCTCGTACGGCATCGAGCGCGGCTCACCGTACGAACCGGGCTACCGCGCCCTCGTCGAGGACATCGTGAAGGCCGCCGACGCGCGGGTCGACTTCAGCGCCTACGACCTGGTCAACATCCTCGTCACGCCGAACGCCGGGCCCTCCGCCCTCGACACCGTCCTGTCCGTGACCTTCTCCGGCAACGACGACGCCCCCTACGCCGACGGCGTGCCGCTCGCCAACACGTCCTTCGTCTACAGCCGCCAGGACGACGGCTCCGGCAGCTTCGGCGAGACCGGCTACCGCGTCCTGCCCCACGAGAACGGCCACGTCTTCGGCCTGCCCGACCTCTACACCGCCGACGGCGGCGGCACCGTCGGGCACTGGGACATCATGTCCGAGGACTGGGGCGCCAACAACGACCTCCTCGGCTGGCACAAGTGGAAGCTCGGCTGGCTCGACAACGACCAGGTCAGCTGCGCCTCCGGCCCCGGCACCGGCGACTACAGCCTCACCCCGCTCGCGGTCCCCGGCGGACCCAAGCTCGCCTTCGTCCCGCTCTCCGGCACCTCCGGATACGCCGTCGAGGTCCGCAGCCGCGACGGCAACGACGAGGCCGTCTGCGACCAGGGCGTCCTCGTCTACCGGGTGGAGTCCGACGTCGACACCGGCCACGGCCCGGTGACCGTCGCCGACAGCGACCGGGCCAGCGGCGGCTGCACCCGCCGGGCCAACGTCCACGCGGAGCTCTCGGACGCCCCGTACGGCCCCGGGGAGTCGTTCACGGACCGCGCCAACGGCATAAGGATCACCGTCCTCGACGAGGACGACGCGGGAACGTACCGGGTCAGGATCACCCGGAACTGAGGGCGTCCCGCAGCCGGCGCTTGAGGATCTTCCCGGTCGGGTTCCGGGGCAGCTCCTCCTCCCGCACGAGGATGCGGGCGGGCACCTTGAAGGCGGCGAGGCGCGCCCCGACGTGTGCCCGCAGCCGCTCGACGCCCGGGTCGGCCCCGGGCCGCAGCCGCACGACGGCCACGACCTCCTCGCCGAGCAGCGGGTGCGGAGCCCCGAGCACGGCGGCGTCGAGGACGTCCGGGTGCTCGTGCAGCACGCCCTCGACCTCGACGCAGTACACGTTCTCGCCCCCGCGGATCACCATGTCGGTGAGCCGGTCGACGACGCTGACCCGTCCCTCCCCGTCGACGCGGGCGAGGTCGCCAGTCCTGAACCAGCCGTCCTCGGTGAACGCGGCGCGGGTGGCGGCCTCGTTCCCCCAGTACCCGCGGATCAGCGACTGGCCGCGCAGCCACAGCTCCCCCACGCCCTGCGCGTCGGGCCGGTCGATCCGCACCTCGGTGACGGGCGAGGGGCGCCCGACGCTCCCGGGATGGGCCCGGTACTCCGCCCCGACGTTGGACAGGACGCCCCCGCAGGTCTCGGTGAGGCCGTAGCCGTTCCGGGGCTCGATGCGCTCCCCGTACCCCTCGGTGACGCCCGCGACGATCCCGGGCGGGGCGGCGGCGCCTCCGGTACTGAGGAGGGTGAGGCTGGCGAGCGGGTCACCGGCGCTCCGCGCGAGGTCGAGCAGCTGGAGCGCGGTGGTGGGAACCCCGGCGTAGTGGGTGACGCCGTGCTCGCGGATGAGCTCCAGGGCGTGCGCCGCGTCCCACTTCCGCATCATCACCAGGGTCCCGCCGGCCGCCATCACGGCGTAGAACGACGTGAACGCGGCCACGTGGAAGAACGGGAACGTCGTCAGGGACACGATCGCGGGCCCCGTCCCCGGCACCTCCCCGCGCGCGAGGGCCGCGGCGGCGGCGAAGTAGCGGGGGTTCATGGCGGCCCCGGCCTGCGCGAGGTGCGTGGCGACGGCCCCCTTGGGGCGCCCGGTGGTGCCGGAGGTGTAGACGATGGTGGCGTCGTGCTCGGGCAGCACGTCGACGGGCGGCGGCCCGAGCACCGGGTCGGTGTCGGCGGCGTACGCGGCGAACCCGTCCTCGGCCTCCCCCCGGAAGACGATCCCGGGCACGCCGTTCCGCGCGGCCCACGCCCGCACCCGCCCGACCCGCTCCCCGTCGACGAGCAGCACACCGGGCGCGCAGTCGTCGAGCGCGTACGTGAACTCGTCCTCGGTCCACCAGGCGTTGAGGGGTACGGCGACGAGCCCGGCGAGCTGCGCGGCCCAGAAGGCGACGTGCCACTCGGGCAGGTTCCGCATGGCCACGACGGCCCGGTCCCCCGGCCGCAGCCCGTACGCGCCGGTGAACCGCCGCGCGAGCCCGCAGGCCGCGTCGAAGAACTCCCGGTAGGTCATGCGGACGTCCTCGGACACGAGGAACACCCGGTCGCCGTAGGCCCAGGTCACCTCGGCGAACTCCCGCAGGGTCCGCGGCCCGCCGGCGAACACCCCGTCCACGACGGCGAAGGGCGCCCCGTCGGCCGTCAGCCGCTCGACTCCGCCAGCCACCACACCAACCTCCTAAGCGCCCGCTCAGACCCCGGCGACGCTATGCGCCCCCAACCAAGAGGGTCAACCCACCCGACAAGGACAACGGGAGTAAACCCCGCCACCCCTCCCCCACCCACCCCGGGGTCGCCACCCCCAGCCCCCCACTGAAGCCCCCACCCCGGCACCCCCACCACACCGATATCCCCCGGACGCCGCCCCCACCACCCGCTACACTGACACCGCTCCGCCTTCGCCTTCGTAGCTCAGGGGATAGAGCACCGCTCTCCTAAAGCGGGTGTCGCAGGTTCGAATCCTGCCGGGGGCACAAGCAGAAGGGCCGGCTCAGGGGAACAATCCCCGACGCTGGCCCTTTCTCATGATCGCGGCCGTGTCGCCTCAGGCCCACCGCCTCCTGCTCCGGCCGGACGTTGATGTTCCGAGCGCGCCGGAGGCGTCCTTCATCCGGATGCCGGCTCGGCCTGAAGTCACCTACGCCTGTCGGCGTCCGGCCGGGTGATCACGTAGCAGGTTGCGACGAGGGTGCTGTCCGTGCCGGATTCGGGCTTCGTCCACCAGCGCCAATACGTGCCCGGTTCGTTGGCGTCCGAGATCCAGCTCTGCGGCACCAGGTTGCGGGCGCGGCGGCAGGCGACGTCCGCCCTTTCATTCGTCGCCGTGTCGTCCTTTCCCGGGGTCAGGTCAGCCTGGGCGAAGACCCGGCCGTCGTGAGGTGCGGAGCAGGGCACGGTGACGACCAGACGGCCCTCGCGGCGGCCGGTCGCGAAGTCGATGCAGGCGCCGGGGGCGATCTTGGCGATGTCGGCCACGCTGCTGGAGGCCAGGCGCACCGGGGCGCCCGGGGTCATGGTCGGCTTCGAGGTGCCGTACCGAGTGAGAGTCAGGTCCATCGTGACGGAGGTGAAGTCCGAGAAGGAGGAATCCATCCTGATGGTGCCGGTCAGATCTGCCCGGGCATGGGTGACGCGTCCGTTCCGGTCCACGGTGACCGTCAGCGGCAGGGTCTTCCGTTGCGGGGACGTGTACGTTTCCCTGCTCAGCCCTTCGAGGTCGGGTGGAAGGATGTGCCACAGCGCGCTGAGCGGCATCTCGCCTTGGTAGGTACGGCCTCCGTCTGCGGCACGTTGCGCGGTCGCCGTCGATCCGGTGATCCCTTCGAGCAGGCTGCCTCCGATGGGGCTCTCGGTGCCCCGCATGTGATCCACCGGGCCGTCGCCAGGTGTCGCATCCGAGTCGGCGTCTGTGTAGCGGAGCCAGTAACCGGCGTCGCCGCCCCGGTAGTGAATGTCCTGTCTGTCGACCAGGTACCGCCCGACCGGTTCGCCGTAGCCTCGTCCCGGTGTCGTTCCCAGGACGCTCCTGCGGACGGAACCGCGTGTTCCCGCGGGGATGCTCCACGTCATGGTGGTGCGGCCGCGACCGCCGGCGAAGTCGAGCTCGCCGGACATCTTCTGCTGGACGTCGCCCTTCTTCGACACGAAGGTCAGCTTCTGCACGAAGCTCGCGTTGCCTGCCTTCTGTGTCTCGCGCACCGCGAGGAACAGTTGGCGGTCCAGCTTCTGGCTGAAGACCGGGTGCGCGGTTCTCGTCGCGGGTTTCGGCGATGCGGAAGAAGAAGGACTCTCATCACCGGTGCAGCCGGTCAAGCTCATGGACGCGGCAAGGAAGACAGCGGCGGCTCGGGCAGGACGAAAGATCATGTCTTGTTGACCTGGGAACCAGGGTCAGGGTTGCCCTCGGTTGCGGTCTGAGCGCGGGAGAGGGTCGTGGCCTCATCCCCACGGGGCTCCGTCTCGGATTCCGTCTTGTTCGGCTCCGTCGGGCGTAGTTCAACGCGGTCGAGGGCCATGACACAGCCGGCAGCCGAACACGCGTGAACGCGGGCGAACGCCAAAGGCCACACCTGAACGTTGAGGTGTGGCCCTTCGGCGTCTACGCCTGACATCGGCGGCAGCGGTCAGGTGCCGGTCGGGTCAGCCCGTAGCCCCCCTCCCGTCAGGGCCGTGTACGCCGCTTCGGCCCGGCGGGCCTCCGGGACGTGCGCGGGGGCGTGGGCGAGGAAGGCGCCGGTGGTGCCGGAGAAGGTGATCGTGCCCCGCGTGAGGGCGGTGACGTGGTCCGCCTCCTCGGCCAGGTCGGCCACGTCGTGCGTCGAGAGAAGGACCCGCACCTCCCGGGAGGCGAGCCCGATGACGAGGTCGCGGAAGACACGACGCTGGGTCGGGTCCATGCCGGCCGTGGGCTCGTCGAGGAGCAGAACCTCGGCGCCGTGGACCAGGGCGGACGCGACACCGACGCGGCGCAGTTGACCGCCGGAGAGCCGCTTCGTCCTCATGTCGGCGTGATCCGTCATCCGGACCTGCTCCAGCGCCCCCGTGGAGGCGTCCCAGGCGGCACGACGGCTCATCCCCTTCAGCCATCCCGTGTACGCGACCTGCTCGCGGGCGGTGAGGCCGGTCATGGCGGTGACGGTCTGCGGCATCCAGGCCACCTTCATGCGGTACGCCCTGGAGTCGGAGGACAGGCGCCCGAGCCGTACCGATCCCCGACTCGGCCGGTTCACCCCGGCGGCCAGCTTCAACGTGGTCGTCTTTCCGGCCCCGTTGGGGCCGAGAAGGATCGTGAAACCGTCAGGGACGGTGTAGCTGAGCCCGGAGAGAATGCTGCGCGAGCGGCGCCCGTACGCGTAGGAGACGGCGTCGAGTTCGATGGACACGGGCTGACGGGCCTTTCAGGAGGTGGGGCGGCGACGGGTGAGACGGAGCGCGACCAGGCCGCAGAGGAAGACCGCCAGGCAGAAGAGGAACGTGGGTACGGAGCCGGCGGGGTGAAGGGTGACGGCCCAGGGCCAGGGGCGGTGGAAGTCGCGGTAGCCGACGAAGGCGGCGGCGAACACCCAGGCGACGGGGGCGACGGTCGCGGCCTGCGGGTGTACGGCTCCCGCGAACAGCATGAGCCCGGTCAGGAACAGTGTGTTCCGGGCGGCTTCGTACGCCGTCGAGGAGTCCGCGAGCTCGCCGATGATCCCGGCGGCCGACACCGCCACGGCGACCGTGCACAGGGCGAGGGCCACGTCGTACCGCCGGACCGGGCGCACGGACAGGTCCTCGGCCTCGGGCAGCCGTTGGGCGAGGCTGTGCGTGAGGGTCCCCGTCACGATCAACGGAGTGAGGTGCATGAGGAAGAGGAGGTTTTCGCCGGAGCCGATCAGTCCGGGCAGGGCCACCGACTCGCCGTGGGCGACGGCGGCGAGCAACGTGAACGCGAGAAGGCCGGGCAGGACGACCGTCGTGAGGCGGCGTCCCTTGTACCACCAGATCACGAGTCCTCCCCCTGAGGGCCGGTCGTCGCAGGGACGCCGGCCGGCCGCTTCGGCATGTCACGGCACGCCTTCGCCTGCTCCTGCTCGAACCAGGCCGTGCGCTGTGCGGCGGTGGGCAGTGCTCGGCCCTTCGCGGCGCGTTCCTTCACCTTCGCCAGGACCTCGGCTCCGTTCGCGAACTGGGTGTACTCGCCGGAACGCCAGCGGAGGTAGGGGTCCTGGGCGTCGACGGCGTAGGCGGCCCACAGCATCGCGGCGTCTCGGTTGACGATCCAGGCGGTGGGGGCGTCGGACGTGACCATGGCGGGAAAGGAGCAGGGGAAGGTGACGGAGCCGAGCAGGACGGCGTAGCGGATGCCCGCGATGCGGGCCCCGGGCCCCGCCGTCTCCGCCTGGGCGGTCAGCGGCAGCCACCAGGTGGAGGCGGTCGAGCGGGGGCGGGTGCTGGCGCGCTCGTACAGCAGACCGTCGGTGACGGTGGACGGGACGGAGACGTCGACACCCGCGGCTTCCAGCTTCTCCAGCGATTCGACGACTTCGGACCTCACGTCGTCGAGCCGCTCGACCGCGCCGCCCGTCTCGGCCATGCAGACCCGGGGCGCCGCGCCGACGCAGCGGGCGGGCGCGTGGCCCGCGCTGACCGGGCCGTCGGCAATGCCCCAGCCAGAGGCCGTCCGCGCGCTCAGGACCAGGGTCGCGAGAGCCACGGCGGTCGCGAGGATCCGTAGCGGCAGACCACGGGGGCCGCGGCTCCACCAGGCGGCGACGGCGGCGGCCACGGTGGCGGCGACGAGGAAGGGGATCAGGACGGTGGGGGCGGAGTAGTACTCACCGAAGGCGACGCTCGTGCTGAGGTGCCCCGAAACATGCCGGGGCCAGAGCGGATCGCTGTACGCGTGCGTCTTGCTGATCACGTAATACGCAGCGACGGCGCTGACAGGTGCGGCGATCACGCGAGGAGCGAGGTGCCCGAGAACGATGCCGACCACGGCGTACGCGCACACGATGCCCATCCCCATGACGAGGGGGAGGAGGGCGGTCGGCGTGGGCACGAGCCGGGTCTCGATCAGACGCATGCCGACGGGCAGCAGCAGGATCGCCCAGCCGGCCCCCACGGCGGGCGCGAGCGCCTGTCCGGCCACGAGCCATCGGGCCCGGCTGGGAGCAAGGTCCCAGACCCGGTCCCGCTTCAGCCGACCGCCTTCCCACGTCGCGAGGCCGAGGGTGATGCCGTACGCGAAGGCGTAGAAGTAGTTCAGGGCGAGGGCCACTTGCTCGGCGGCCCAGAGCGGCCCGCCGATCACCTCCTCGTACGAGTCCTCGAAGTGCAGGGCGTAGAAGAAGTAGAAGGCGACGATGCCGCCCCAGACCGGCGCGGTCCAGAGGGCGGCGGAGGAGCGCAGGTGGGCTCGTAACTTCACAAGGGCACCGATCTCGATGGGGAACGGGCCGGGAGGGCAGCTCACCCGGCCCGGTCATGGCAGCCGGATCCGCCGGTCCGGGCGGCCGGTCGCCAGTCGGCCGACGACATTTCGACGTACACCTTCTTCACGGAGGCCGATGTGTGAATGGTTCCGGAGCCACGGAGCGCCGGGATCGTGATGCACGGGTTGTCACCGTTGACGTAGTGGATGTTCCAGTTCCACTCGCGCGCGAGGTGTAGGTCGCCCCCCTTGGAGCAGTTGCTGCTGGGGGGCACCGTCGAGACGGCAGAGTGACATCGACGACGGGGACGACCGGGGTCCCTCACGGCCCCTCGCGGTATTCTCGAAGTGCGGGCCGGCCCCGCCCGGGGTCGCTCGATCGAACTCCTCAAGCGGGTGTCGCAGGTTCGAATCCTGCCGGGGGCACAAGCACACAGGGCACCTGGTGACGTCACCAGGTGCCCTTTGGCATCCATCATCGGCGGGAGGGCTGCGGGATGACGAACAGTGAGCGGGAGGGCCGGGGCGTCTCGCCGCGGCGGCGGGGGCAGGGGGAGCTGGAGGTCCAGGTGCTCGCCGCCCTCCGGCAGGCGCCCGGGGCGCGGACCGCCGGTTGGGTGCAGGAGCGCCTCGGCGGCGGGCTCGCCTACACCACCGTCATCACCATCCTCACCCGCCTCCACGCCAAGGGCGCCGTGAGCCGCGAGCGGGCCGGACGGTCCTTCGAGTGGACCGCCGTCGCCGACGAGGCCGGGCTCGCGGCCCTGCGGATGCGGCGGGTCCTGGACGGCGAGGCCGACCGGGACGCCGTCCTCACCAGCTTCGTCACCGGCCTCTCCGCGCACGACGAGCGCCTGCTGCGGGACCTGCTGGCCCAGGAGCCCGGCGAGGCGGAAGACTGACGGCATGGGGGTCTTCGTCTTCCTGCCGCTGGTCCTGCCCCTCACGGCGTGGCCGGTGGCCCGGCTCGCCGCCCACCGCCTCCATCCGCGGATGGCGACCTGGCTGCTGACCGTCCTCTCCGGCGTCCTCGCCGTGTGCAGCACCCTCTGCCTCGGCCTGCTCATGGTCGTCGGCACCGCCCAGCTCCCCGGCAACCCGCTCCCGGACGGCTGGTCCGACCCCGAGGTGCGCGAGGCCGTCCCGTACGACGAGGTCGCCGGCCGCTTCGCCATCCCCGCCCTCGTCGTCGTGGTCGCCTCCTGCGCCCGCACGGCCTGGCACCACCACCGGGTCCGCCGTCGCGCCGGCCGGGCCCTCGCCGGGCTGCCCGCCACCTCCGTCGTCGTCCTGCCCGACCCGAAGCCCTACGCGTACGCCCTGCCGGGCCGCAGGGACCGCGTCGTCGTCACCACCTCCCTCCTCGCCACCCTCACCGGGCCCGAGCGCCGCGCGCTCTTCGCCCACGAGCGCGCCCACCTGGACTCCCGTCACCACAGGTTCCTGCTGACCGTGCAGCTCGCCGCGCGCGCCAACCCGTTCCTGCGCCCCCTCCGTACGGCCGTCGCCTACACCACCGAGCGGTGGGCCGACGAGGACGCCGCCACCCGCGTCGGCAGCCGCCGCACCGTGGCCCGCGCGGTCGGCAAGGCCGCGCTCGTCTCCCGGGGCGCGCCCTCCCCGGTGCTCGCCGGCTTCGCCGCGCAGGCCGGACCCGTGCCGCGCCGGGTGGCCGCGCTGCTCGCCCCCGCTCCCGCCACCCGCCGCTGGCCGTCCGTGTTCACCACCGCGGGCCTCGCCGCCTGGGGAGCCGCCGCCGGCACCACCGTCTCCGCGCTCTCCTCGGCGAACTCGGCCGTCACGCTCTTCCTGATCCTGAAGGCAGCGACCCCTCTCTGACACGGCCCCCCGGTCCTATCCTGGCCTTCGCCCCCGGGGGAATCGGGGACGAGGGGTACGGGGAAACGGGGTAGGCGATGGAATGGTTCTGGTGGGTCCTCATCCTCTTCTGGACCGGTGGCCTGGGCTGGGCGGCGGACAACGTCCGCACCGCGCTGCGCCATCGGCACGAGCGGAAGATGGAAGTCCTGGAGGCGGCCAAGCAGGAGCGTCTCGCCCTGGAGGCCGTGCACAGGACGCCGGAGCCGGTGTGCGGGTGCACGCACCATCTCGCGAAGCACGACAGGAAGGGCCGCTGCCACGAGCGGGTCGAGGTGCCGACGGCCTGGGACGAGAACAAGAAGCCGGTCCGCTACGAGCCCGGTGAGTGCAACTGTCAGCAGTACGTGGGCCCGCAGCCGCTCTCCCAGGTGTACGCCGACGATCTGACCGACCTGGCCTGAGGCCGGGCGGACCGTGGCCCACCTGGCCTGAGGCGGGGGGAGCGGACCGGCGGACCCGTCGCCGGCCGCTTCAGCGCAGCTCCTCCGGGCAGGCCGTGCCCCGCGACAGCTTGTAGGGCGCGGCCAGGCGGTAGACGCCCGCCTTCGGGGCGACGAGTTCCGTCCACTCGTCGCCCTCGGCGTCCGGCTCCGCCTTGAAGAGGCAGCCCTCCTCGTTGGCGAAGACCTTCGGGATCTCGGTCTCCGACTCCTCGCGGGCCGTCTTCGACGCCTCGGTCTCCTGCGGCGGTTCGATCTTGCCGCCGTTCTCGTCCATCAGGGCGAGCCACGGCGAGTACGGGACGCGGATGAGGACCCGGCCGGGGGTGTCGACCCGGATCACGACCTCGTTCTCCTCCGCGCTCCGCACCTGGGCGGGCGGGTCCGCCAGCGGGGTCGGGTTCTCGACCTCGTACAGCCGCCAGTTCGCGTCCGACCAGACCTGGTTCAGGTACGGCAGTCCCTCGCGGACCAGCTCGGCCTCCTGCTCGGCGCCCGAGTCGGGGGCTCCGGTGGGCAGGACGACGTAGTGGACGGCCCAGCGGTCGAGCCACTCCTGGTAGTTCACCGCATTGAGGGTGTCGTCGTAGAAGAGCGGGTTGCGCTCCATGTCGGCCTGCCGGTTCCAGCCGCGCGCCAGGTTGATGTACGGGCTGAGCGCGGAGGACTCGCGGTGGCTGGACGCCGGCACGACCTCGACCCGCGCCCTGCCCGCGTCCCGGACCTGGAGCTGGTTGACGAGCGGCGCGAGCTCACGTGCCCAGGACGCGTCCGGGGCGGTGCGGATGACGTCGTCGACGCCCTTGAAGCCGATCCAGAAGTTCAGCCCGGCGACGGCGAGCAGCAGCGCGTACCAGCGGCGTGAGCGCGGCGCGGTGTACGGCAGCGCGGCGAGCAGCACGACACCCGCGAAGAGCATCGGCAGCCGCGAGATGTTCGAGCCGATCTGGGAGTCGATCAGCCAGGTCAGGAGCGTGCCGATGGTGTAGACGGCGGCGGCGGTGCGGACCGTGCGCCAGTCCTTGGGGACGAG
Source organism: Streptomyces sp. NPDC059695 (assembly GCF_042733785.1). Classification (NCBI taxonomy): domain Bacteria; kingdom Bacillati; phylum Actinomycetota; class Actinomycetes; order Kitasatosporales; family Streptomycetaceae; genus Streptomyces; species Streptomyces sp. NPDC059695. Next base: position 139,651 of record NZ_JBHWFF010000018.1, read on the forward strand.
GACGAAGGTCAGGATCCCGAAGAGCAGCGGGAGCGCCGTCGAGCCGAAGGCCATCGGCTGCGTGCCGGAGAAGGGGAAGAGCCAGGAGGAGAGCGCGACCACGGCCACCGGGGCGAGACCGAGGGCGTACGCGCCGGGGCGCCGCTTGTTGAGGAAGAGCGCCGCCGCCGCGACCCCGAGGAACAGTCCGGCGACCGGGCTGCACGCCGTCGCCAGGCCGGCGAGCGGGGCGGCGACGGCCGCCTTCGCCCAGCGCCGGTAGCGCCAGCGGTGCGGCCAGCAGAAGACGGCGGCGACCGCGCCGAGCGCGAACATCATGCCGAGGCCGAAGGTCACCCGGCCGGAGAGCGCGTTGCAGAGGAACGCGAAGACGGCCGCGACCGAGCAGACCATCGGGTTCCGGACGGCCCGTACCCGCACCAGGATCAGCGCGGTCAGGGCGGCCGACAGCGTCCCGGCGACCATCATGGTGCTGCGGACGCCGAGCACCGACATCAGGTACGGCGAGACCACGCTGTACGAGACCGGGTGCATCCCGCCGTACCAGGCCAGGTTGTACGCGGAGTCCGGGTGCCGTCCGACGAACTCGGCCCAGGCGTCCTGCGCGGCCAGGTCCCCGCCGCTGTTCGCGAAGAAGAAGAACCACAGGACGTGGGTGAGGGCGGCGAGCCCGGTGGCCACCATGACCGTGTAGCGGCGCTTGCGCCGCGGGGCGCGAGCGGGGGCGGTGGTGGTGGCCTGGGCGGGAGCTGCGGGGACGGGCCCGGGGGTCGGCGCGGGGGCGGGCCGCTGGGTCGGCAGCACTATTCGCGAGAGCGAAGCGGGGCCGGTATCCGTGGGCGAGCCGCCGTCGCTGTCCCGGGTGTCACGAGCGTCATGGGCATCACGGTAGACGTCGGGGTCGGAGTCCGCGCGGTCGGCGCGTGTCGGCTCGGCGGTGGTCACTGCGGCCCTTTCCCGTGCTGCCCGTCTGCTGCGCGTCTGCTGCCCGTCCCGCTCCCGGCGAGGTCGCACGGGCCTCTCGTCCCCCCGGAGACGCTAACAGCCGGGCGCCCCCGGGGTTCCGGGGCGCCCGGCCGAGCGGGTGGCCTCTGGGGGCCGGCCGTCAGCCCACGCGGGTGAGCTTCTTGTCGAAGCCGGGCTCCACCAGGTCCGCCGACAGGGCGACCGGGGAGCTGACCTTGCCGGCGCCGGTGCCGATCGACACCTGGCCGACGATGTCGCCCGCCTTGCCGGAGTGCGGGACGGCCTTGCCGCCGTCCGTGAGCTCCAGCTTCACCTGGAGGCCGGGCCAGCCGACCGCCTTGAGCTCCTTGGTGGCCACGACCGGGGTGCGACCGCCGAGGCCGTCGTCGACGTAGCCGAGGACCTGGCCCTTCTTGACCACGGCAGCCGAGGTGACGTCCTTCTGGGCCTGCTGGATCAGCTTGAGGCTGTAGGCGATGGCGAGGTCCAGCTTGTCGTTGAGGATCTTGGCGTCCTTGGCCCCCATGACGATGCCGAGGACGCGGCGGTTCTGGCCGTCGACGACGGTGTTGGCCGACCAGAGCAGATTGCCGCCGGCCGGGGTGGAGGAGCCGGTCTTGATGCCGCTCACGCCCGGTTCAAGCAGGATCGTGTTGTTGTTCTCGATCCGGCCGGGGATGCCGTCGACCGTCAGGTTCGGCATGTTCACGATCTCGCGGAACACGTCGTACTGCATGACCGCCTTCGCCAGCTTCAGCTGGTCCTGCGGGGTCGACACGGTGCTGTCGAGGAGGCCGGACGGGTCCGTGTACGTGGACCGGGTCATGCCCAGCTCCTTCGCGGCGGCGTTCATCTTCTCGACGAACGCTGCCTCCGAACCGGCGTCCCAGCGCGCGAGCAGCCGGGCCACGTTGTTCGCGGAGGGGATCATGAGGAGCTCCAGGAGCTCCTTCTCCGTGTACGTCTGGCCCTCCTTGACCTGGGCCGTCGACTCGTGCGTCGCCTTGGCCTGGTCCGCGGCCTTCTTGTCGATCGTGATCTCGGGACCCTGCTGCTTCCCCTTGATGGGGTGGTCGCGGAGGATCACGTACGCCGTCATCGTCTTGGTCACGGACGCGATCGGGGCCGGCGTCTGCGCCCCGTACAGGCCCATGGAGCCGACGCCCTCGACCTCGACCGCGCCCTGTCCCTCGCCGGGCCACGGCATGTCGAGCTTGCCGCCGCCGAAGGTGAAGGTCGGCTCGGCCGACAGGGTCAGCGCGGGCGCGGGCAGCGGGCGGACCATCTGCGCGATCGCAAAGACGATCAGGAGGAGCAGGACCAGCGGGGTCCAGATCCGCAGCCGGCGCACGGTCGTCCGCAGCGGGGTCGGCGGCGGGGGCGGCGTGTTGGTCAGCTCCGCGAGCAGGTCGAGCGGCGGCAGCGGGGGCAGCGGCTGCTGCCGCGTCCGCTCCGCCTCGGCGAGCCCGGCGGGCGACGGCGACGGTACGGGGGCGGGCGCGGGCGCGGCGTCCTTGGACGCGGCCGCCGGGGCGGCGGGGGCCTTGGCGGGCCCCTGGGCCGCCTTGGCGGGCTCCTGCGCCGCCTTGGCGGGCTCCTGCGCCGCCTTGGCGGCCTTCTCGGCCTTCTGCTCGGCGGGGATGTCCGGACGCAGCGCCCGGAAGACGCTGGTGCGCTCGCTGTCGGAGTCCGCGGCGGGTGCGGACGGCAGCTTCAGTGCGGTCGTCGGCTGGTCCACGACGGGCGGACGGACCATCTTGAACATGGTCGTCGGCTGGTCGACCGGCTCGTCGTCCTCAGCGGAGCCGTCGGACGAGTCGTCGGAAGAGTCGTCGGACGAGTCCGCGGCGGAAGCCTCGGAGTCCTCGGAGGACTCCTCGGAGGCGTCGTCGGACGGCGCCGCGGGCTTCTCGCCGCCGGACGGCTTCCGCGCGGCGAACCAGGACGCGGAGGGAGCCTTGTCCTCGACGGGCTCGCCGTCGGAGTCCTCGTCGGACTCGCCGTCGTCGGACTCGCTGTCGCCGGAGTCGTCGTCCGACTCGTCCTCGGGCTCGTCCTCGGGCTCGTCGTCCCGCGGCTGGTCGTCGTCCTCGGAGTCGTCGGCCTCGGCCTCGCCGTCCTCCTCGGGCTCCGGCTCGTCCTCGTTCCCGGGCTCCTCGGCCGACGCCTCGGCGTCCTTCCCGGGCTCCGGCCGCTCGGACTCCTCGGACTCCTCGGACTCCTCGGCCGTCGCGACCCAGGCCGCCACAGCGGCCTTCAGGCGGTCGCCCTCCGGCTCCGGCGCGTCCGCGGTCGTCGACTCCTCGGCCGGCTCCTCGGCCGGCTCCTCCGCCGCCTTCTCCGCCGCCGTCGGCTCGTCGTCCTCCGGCGTGCGCGGCGCCAGAGTCTTGAACACGGCCGTCGGCTGGTCCACCTGAACCGCCGAGGACGACGCGGACTCTGACTCACGGAGCACGGAAAGCCGAGGATCCCGGCCGCCGCCGCCCGAGGCCGCCGTCTCCTGCGACGACCCCTGCTGCTCCGCCTTGTCGGGGGACTCGCCCGCCACCGTGCCTCCTCCATGCGTCATACGTACGTCCGAACCGTCTACCAGTGTCCTGTGTGAACCCCTTGGCTCCCGTGCTAGACGAGAACGACATACCTACTGGTTCCCGGATGAACCACCCAGGCACTCTCGACAGATGAATGTGAGAGGGGTCACCCTGTCATTCATCCACGCGGGGAGGCATGGATGGGCAGGAGCCGCAGAACCATTCCGGAAGAGCTTCTGCTGCTCGCTCTGGACCCGACCACGGGTACCACAGCGCAGCCGCAGTCGCTCGACCTCGGTCTGGCCGGAGCACAGCTAGTGGAGCTGGCTCTGGCAGGCCGGATAGCCCCTGACGGGGATCGTATCGCCGTGGTGATGCCACGGCCGACCGGAGATCCGACACTGGACTCCGCACTGGAGCTGCTGCGCAGGCGTGGCAGCCCGGTTCGGGCCGTCCACTGGATCGGCGGACCCCGCCTGGGGCTCCGTCAGACGTATCTCTCGCATCTGGAGCGATGCGGCATGGTGCATGCCGTGGAGGGCCAGATGTGCGGGGTGTTGCCGACGACTCGCTACCAGGCGACGGACACGGCGATCAGTCGGGAGATCCGTGCCCGGCTGGACAGTGCGATCCGCACCGGCGTACCGCCGGACCCGCGGACCGCGGCGCTTGCCGCGCTGGCCCATGCGGTCGGTCTCGGGAAGCACCTCTACCCCGGCAACGAAGGACGGTCGTCGCGGTCCAGGCTGCGCGACCTGATCCGGCACGACCCGATGGGCGGACTCGTGGCGCACGCCGTGATGGACGTCCAGAACGGCGCGGCGGCACAGCCGCGCCGGAGCGCCGCGGGCGTCCCGGCGCAGCCTCGCGGCAGCATGGCCCGCGCGGCCGCGCACTGAACCGTCACGCGTCAGGCACCAGGAACCAGGAACCATCCCGAAGAACCATCCCGGGAGCCGCACAGGTGTGCGGGACGGTCTGGACGGCCGTCCCGCACATGTGCGTTGTCCTGGGCGTTGTCCGGTTTTCCCAGCGCGCACCCGGCCATTGGTGGCAGTCTGCCAAGCGGTAGATACTCACAGCTACGCAGCAGACAGCCGGAGGTGCAGTTTCCGTGGCGTCCAACGTCAACCCCACCGTCAGGCGACGCCGATTGGGCCAGGAGCTGCGCAAGCTCCGCGAGGCGAAGAACATGACGGCCGAGCAGGTCGCCGAGCGCCTCCTCGTCTCGCAGTCCAAGATCAGCCGGCTGGAGAACGGCCGCCGCTCCATCAGCCAGCGTGACGTCCGGGACCTGTGCGGCGTGTACGAGGTCGAGGACGAGCGCATGGTCGACTCCCTCATGCAGATGGCCAAGGACTCCCGCCAGCAGGGCTGGTGGCACGCCTTCGGCGACATTCCGTACAGCGTGTACATCGGTCTGGAGACGGACGCCGAGAGCCTGCGGATGTACGAGCCGCAGATCATCCCGGGACTGCTCCAGACGCACTCCTACGCGGAGGCCGTGATCTCGGGTGCGCTGCCGGAGTCGGCGCCCGCGGACATCGAGAAGCGCGTCACGGTCCGGACCCGCCGCCAGGAGCGGATCCGGGACGAGGAGCGTCCGCTGCGCCTGTGGGCGGTCATCGACGAGGGGGCGCTGCACCGGATCGTCGGCAGCAGGCAGTTGATGGTCGAGCAGCTGGAGCATCTGATCGAGCAGTCGCACCTGCCGCACGTCACCGTGCAGGTGCTGCCGTTCGAGATGGGTGCGCATCCGGGGATCAGCGGCCAGTACTCGATCCTGGAGTTCCCGGACACCTCGGACTCCAGCGTCGTCTACATCGAGGGCGTGACGAGCGATCTGTACCTGGAGAAGGCGCAGGACGTCGGCAAGTACTCGGTGATGTACGAGCACCTCAGGGCGCAGGCGCTGAACGTGGACCAGACGCGGGAGTTCATCTCGAAGATGGCGAAGAAGCACGCTCAGGGCTGATCACCGAGGGTGGGGCAGGCACCGTACACCCCGTGATCGCTCCCACGGAAGCACGGTTGGAATATGCCACTCGGACGTGTGAACGCCGGTCCCGCCGGCCGGGACCGGCGAGTAGCGTCGATCACGCCATCAAGAACGGTGGCGAGAGACACGACTCGGCAGAACCGGAGTGAGCAGCATGGCGATTATTCAGGGTGGAACGGACACCTGGACGAAGTCCTCGTACTCGGGCGGCAACGGCGCCTGCGTCGAGGTGAAGTCCCCCGTGACGGCCGCGATCGCGGTGCGGGACTCCAAGGCTCCCGAGGGTCCGTCCCTCTCTTTCGGTCCGGGATCGTGGAACGCCTTCGTCGGCGAGGTGAGCAACGGGGCCCTCTGAGCCCCGGTGCGCACGCCGCCACCAGCAGTACGCAGGAGCCCTCTCGACCGGTCCGCCGTCCTGGCCGAGGGGGCTCGGCCCTTTCCCGGACGGGATCAGCGCAGCTCGTCCACGTAGCGGTCCGTCCCCGGGACCGTCGGGATGAAGGGGGCCACCAGTTCCACCGTCCCCCCGGGGCCTCCCAGGGACTCCAGGTCCGCGAAGTGCTCCGTCCAGCACGTGCGGGGGTCCTCCTCCAGGAACCAGAGCAGGGTCAGCCGGGTGTCGACGCCCTCGACCTGCTTCACGTAGGTCATGCGGTCGCCGGGCAGCGGGGTCGGGCGGAAGACGGTCACCATCGCCGCCGGTGAGCCGGCGAGCCGCCGGGGCAGCTCGCGGGTCCTGAGGCGGTCGAGGAGTTCCGCCCGCTCCCCGGGGCCCGGGGCGTCGACGACCTGGAGGATCAGGCCGGCGTAGGGGTGGTCGAGGGCGTGGAAGTCGCGCGGGCCGGCCGCGCCGTCGCGGTAGACGGTCGCCTCGTGGTCCTGGAACGCGGTGAAGACGTGGGTGCGGGCCTGGTGGACCCGTGCGTCCTGGTTGAGCCGCTTGTTGATGCCGACGGTCCACTTCATGTGGTCGTCGTAGCGCCCCTCGGTGATCCAGTACGTGGAGAGGTAGCAGCCGGCGGTGACGGGCCGGGCGACGGCGGACTTCTCGGGGACGCGGAGCCCCTGGAGCTCGCGGGTGGCGACCCAGCGGCGGCCGGCGTACATCCAGGGCATGGCCATGGCGCCGGCGTAGTAGTGGTCGTCCTCGTACCAGCGGTTGTACGCGTACTCCTGGCCCGGGTGCGGTTCGACCATGGTGATCAGCGCGTGGCCGGGGCGGACGCCGTACGGGCCGACGGCCGCCAGTTCCGCGTACGTCTCGCTGCGGGTCTCCTCGCTCACTCTCGTACCCCTTCCCATGTCGGTGACAGGGTCCTACTCTGACGGGCCGTCAGATCAATGAACAGGCCCAGGGAGGTCCCGGATGCTGCTCCAGGGAAAGACGGTCGTCGTGTCGGGGGTCGGTGCCGGGCTCGGGCACAGGATCGCGGAGACGGTCGTACGGGACGGGGGCCACGCGGTCCTCGGCGCCCGCACCGAGGCCAACCTCGCCAAGTCGGCGGCGGAGATCGACCCGGAGGGGCGCCGCACCGCGTACCGGGCCACGGACATCACCGACGAGGAGCAGTGCGAGGCGCTCGCCGCGCTCGCCGTCGACCGCTTCGGCGGCATCGACGCGGTGGTCCACGTCGCCGCCTGGGACTCCTACTTCGGGGGGCTGGAGGACGCCGACTTCGCGACCTGGCAGGGGGTGCTGGACGTGAACCTGCTCGGCACGCTGCGGATGACCCGGGCCTGCCTGCCGGCGCTGAAGGAGCGCGGGGGTGCGGTGGTCCTGATCGGGACGCAGTCGGCGGTGGCGGCGCCCTCACAGGTCCGGCAGGCGGCGTACGCGGCCTCGAAGGGCGCGCTGACCTCGGCCATGTACTCGCTCGCGCACGAGCTGGGGCCGCACCGGATCCGGGTCAACACGGTGCTGCCGGGCTGGATGTGGGGGCCGCCGGTACAGGCGTACGTCCAGTTCGCCGCGCACACCGAGGGGGTTCCGGAGGCCGAGGTGCTCGCCCGGCTGACCGAGCGGATGGCGCTGCCGGAGCTCGCGACGGACGGGGACGTGGCGGAGGCGGCGGCCTTCCTCGCCTCCGACCGCGCGCGGGCGATCACGGGGCAGTCGCTGCTGGTGAACGCCGGGGAGCTGATGCGCTGACCTCGTCCCGCGCCACCGGGACACGTTCCTGGACATGGACAAGGAGCCGGCGCCCGGACGGATCAGCCCCTCGGATAGCGCGCCAGCCAGCCCGGCGAGGACACCGCCGGGCCGTGCAGGGCCGCCCCCTGGGTCATCTCCATCGAGAAGTCGTCCGCGAGCTCCAGGACCGTCGCACGGCCCTCCAGTTCGGCCAGCCAGGCCGGCGGGAGGGCCGTCTCGCCGTGCAGGGCACCGAGCAGCGCGCCCGTGAGCGCGCCCGTCACCGCCGAGGGCCCGTCGTGGTTCACCGCGAGCCGCAGCCCGTGCCGAACGTCCTCGCCGACCAGGGCGCAGTAGACGGCCGCCGCCAGCTGCCCCTCGGCCCGGTCCTCACCGGCCCCCAGGGCCGTCACCCGGTCCGGGTCCGGCGCCCCCTCCCGTACGGCCGCGAGGGCGCGGCCGAGCGCCCCCGGGCCCCGCGCCGGGCCCGGGCGCCCCCCCGGCGGCGGCAAGGGGCGGGTGCCCGCCGCCCCCACCCGGCCCCCCCGCGCGAGAACCGGGTCGGG